>CBDUNF010000054.1:0-17663 GCA_965368515.1 uncultured bacterium | reverse complement strand
CGCAACGGGTGGCGCTGGCTCGGGCGCTCGTAACGGACCCTGAGCTACTGCTGCTCGATGAGCCGCTGGCGGCGTAGGATGTGACCACCCGGGCGAAGCTGCGGCGGCTGCTGTCGGATCATCTCAGTGAGTTCCGCGGCCCGCGGCTGTTGATCACCCACGACCCAACGGAGGCCTTCCTGCTTGCCGATGAAGTCCATGTGCTCGAGCACGGCGTGGTGACTCAGGTCGGTACTCCCGATGACATCCGGCTTCGTCCGCAGACTTCCTACGTTGCAGATCTGGCAGGCGCCAACTTGCTGAACGGCACTGCCGCCGGCGGTGTTATGACTCTAGAAGCGCACACGTTGACGATCGCGGACACCAGTGTGAGCGGCGCGGTGTTGGCAACCATTCAGCCGCGTGCGATATCGCTGCACCGCAACCAACCCGAAGGCAGCCCCCGCAACGCATGGCAGACGGTCATCGGCCGAATCGAGCACTATGGCGATCGGGTGCGTGTGCAGGTTGTCGAGCCGCTACCGCTCACAGCCGAGATCACCCCGGGAGCAGAAGAAGCATTGCGGCTCGTTGAAGGGGAGCGGGTGTGGGTTTCAATCAAAGCCACGGAGATCGGCATTGCCTCGACCTGAGTTCGGGTTTCCTCGAACTCAAAGCTGCTGATGTTGCCAATACCGACCGGTTGAGTTGGACCACATCGAATCCTCGGCAGAATATGGCCGTCGAGAATTGCTCAAGTTGGCCCGAAAGATTCCGAACCCGTTGGAATGAGTTCCTATAAAGGTTCGCTGAAGATTGCAGCGACTGCTGACATCATTGACGCCGTCTTCCAAGTGGATGACAACAATCTCATCGTTAGTACCGGCGGAGAGCCGTTGGGCAGTTGGCCTCTCTACGAACTCCAACCTGACGACACCGGCACAGAAGTACTGCTGATGCTCGATGGCGAGAGCGTTGCGGTGACCGCGATAGATCACATCGCGTTCTCGGCCGCGCTCACGCCGACCAAGGGTCGTCGCCGGGCGCGTCATGCCAAGCCAAAACGATCCCGCAAGCCTGAGCCAAGAGCCGAAACCAGCCTGCAGCCGGCCAAGGTCAAGCCGAGCCGACCGAAGCTGAGCAGGCCAAAGCTGAGCAAGCCAAACCTGCCTACCCGCAAGCCGGACAAGCCGAGGAGCGACAAGCCAAAGCGGAATCTTCTGGACACAGTTGCTCGCCTGGTCCGCAAGGAAACCTGGCAAGAGTGGCTTTCCGACAGCACCGTGCGTTGGGTGATCGCTTCGGTTGCCGTGATGATCGTTGCGGGTCTAGCCGTTTTCGCAACGAGCAGCTTGGGCATGATCCTCATCCTGCTCGGCATGGTTTCGCTGATCATCGCCGCGCTGGCGGTAAGTGATGACCTCTCGGCCTACAGCTGGATACCCGGCAACCTTTCTGAGGTAACGCTGGTTATTGCCGGCGCCGTTGCGATGGCGGTCGGCGGCCTTCTGATCCTCATCAGCTAGCAGATGCTCCCTTGAGCAGGGTGAGCACCATTACAGTCGGCTCGAGCGCCTTGACTGCGTGGGTCATACCTGCCGGGATTTGAACCCAGGCTTTGCCGTCGATCTCGCTGCGATCGTCTCCGGCAGTCAGCTCCATTCGCCCCGACACCAGTTGGATCGTTATCGGGACGCCGGCCGTATGGTCGGTTAGCTCCTGGCCCGTGTCGAACGCAAACACCACAAGACGGATGTGATCATCCTTATAGAGGACGCGGCTGAGCGTTCCGTCTTTGGGGATCTCGACCGATGCGGTGAGATCGGTGAGAATCGTGCTTTTGGTTTGGCTGTCCATCACGGCACCAACAGGATCTTGCCGGCGGTCTCCCGAGCTTCGAGTGCGCGGTGGGCCAGGGCTGCATCATTGAGGGGCATTGTTCTATCGATTCTGATCTCCAGTTCCCCGCTCTCTACGAGAGAGAACAGATCGTCGGCGCGGCCCTGTAGGTCGTGCCGGGTTGCGATGTACGAGCCCATTGTCGGCCGGGTTACAAAAAGCGAGCCGAGCCGTGCCAGCGTTCCGAGATCGAATGGGCCCACGACTCCGCTTGACTGCCCATATAGTGCCATCAATCCGCGAGGCTTGAGCAGCATCAGACCCTTCTCGAATGTAGCTGCTCCAACTCCGTCATAGACGACGTCCATTGCTCGGTCGCCAGCCATTTGTTCTATCGCCTCAACGAAGTCGACGTCCGCGTAGTTGATCACATGAGTGGCGCCGGCTTCGCTGGCTAGTGCCGCCTTCTCTGCAGTCGAAACGGTGGTAAACACCTCTGCACCGGCGCGACGGGCCAGCTGGATCAAGAGGCGTCCAACGCCGCCGGCACCGGCATGGATCAGGCAGCGATGGCCCGATCTCAACTGAAACGTATCGTTTGCCAGGTAGTGCGCGGTGACACCCTGGAGCATCATCGCTGCCGCAGTCATGAGCGAGAAGTCCCCTGGTACGAGGATTGCTCGTTCGGCGGCGATGAGCGCGTTCTCCGAATACGAGCCAAGCTGATCGGTCCACGCAACGCGATCGCCTGGTCGGAAGTCGGTTACATCCGACCCAACCGACTCGATGATGCCGCTGCCCTCCAGACCCGGTACGAACGGTGATCCCAGCGGGTAGATGCCACGTCTGTGGTAGGTGTCTATGTAGTTGACGCCTGCCGCAACCACAGACACGAGCAGTTGGTCGCCGGCGGGCGACAGCGGCTCAACCTCTTCCCACACCAGTGTCTCGGGCCCGCCCGGCTGATGGACCTGTATCGAATGCATCATCGGAGCATACCGAGCAGCGGGTGGCGGGGCTGCGATAGTGTTCGGGTAGAGGTGTCGCGCGACAAAGACACCCGAGCTCACACTGGACCGGAGACCTCATGGCCTTGAACCAAGATGCAGCGGAATGGACGGCGTTGCGGGCGCACCGCGACGAAGCGCGCCTTGAACTGCGAGAACTGTTTGCGATGGATCCCGATAGAGCCGCTCGGTTCACCTATGAGGCAGGCGATCTGGTCGTCGATCTGTCCAAGCATCTCATCGACACCACGACCGTTGATCTGCTGACGGCTCTGGCTGAGGGATCGGACCTGGCAGGACGGATCGAGGCCATGTTTTCCGGGGAACGGATCAACACCACCGAGAATCGGCCTGTCTTGCATACGGCCCTCCGCTCAGCACGCGACGACGCTTTTAGTGTTGATGGCGAGGACGTCGTTGCGGATGTCCATTCCGTTCTAGCTGCGATGGGAGGCTTTGCCGACAAAGTTCGCAGCAAGCAGTGGCGAGGCCAGTCGGGGTCACCGATCCGCACCGTCGTCAACATCGGCATCGGTGGGTCAGATTTGGGCCCGGCAATGGCATACCAGGCGCTACGCCACTACCGACATCCCGACATAGAAGTGCGGTTCGTATCCAACATAGACCCCGCCCACCTGGCTGCCGCTCTAGCGGATCTGGATCCTGCCGAGACGCTATTCGTCATTGCGTCGAAGACCTTTACCACCCTCGAAACCCTTACCAATGCCAGGGCAGCGCGGCAATGGGTGCTCGACGAATTCGACGGTGACGAGTCGGCAGTTGCCAAGCACTTCGTTGCGGTCTCCACGAACGCGTCCGAGGTAGCCGAGTTCGGCATCGACACCAGCAACATGTTCGGTTTCTGGGATTGGGTAGGCGGTCGCTACTCCTTCGACTCTGCCATCGGTCTGCCGCTCATGATCGCGATCGGCCCGGATGCATTCGCCGACATGCTCGGCGGATTCCGCGTCATGGACCACCACTTCCGAACCACCCCCTTGGAGCGGAATGTCCCGGTGCTACTCGGTTTGATCGGCGTCTGGTACCGCAACGTGCTTGGCAACTCGACGTATGCAGTCCTGCCGTACGCACAGGATCTAGCTCGTTTTGCCGCCTACCTCCAGCAGCTGGACATGGAATCGAACGGCAAGAGTGTGCGGCTTGATGGCAGCCCGGTGGACACCGACACCGGTCCGATCCTGTGGGGAGAGCCGGGGACCAACGGCCAGCATGCTTTCTATCAATTGCTCCATCAGGGGACCAGCGTGGTTCCGGCCGACCTCATCGGATTCCTCGAAGCGACCGACGATATCGGGCAGCAGCACAGCCTTCTGATGGCGAATCTGTTCGCTCAGTCGGAGGCGCTTGCGTTCGGCAAGACATCGGAGGAAGTCGCGACCGCCGGCGTTGACGCTGCGCTGGTTCCACACAGAACCTTTGCCGGCAACCGTCCGACCTCGATGATCCTTGCGCCAAAGCTGACACCGAGGGTCCTTGGACAACTGGTGGCACTCTATGAGCACAAGGTCTTCACCCAGGGTGTCATCTGGGGCATCAATTCCTTTGATCAGTGGGGTGTGGAGCTTGGCAAGGTCCTCGCCACGAAGATCATCTCGGAGTTGGCTGATCGGACCGCCGAGCTGGATCACGATCCGTCCACGAACGCGATGATTAATCGCTTTCGCTCTCGATTCCGCTAGCTGAGACTCGGTTGGTCGGAATGGCTTGGGTCCAGACCCAGCGATGAGATGAGTTCCTCTACGCGGGTCCGGATGGCGTCGCGGACGCGGCGGACGACCTCGATCGGCTGGCCGGCGGGATCGGTCAACTCCCAATCCTCATATCGCTTGCCCGGATAAATCGGACAGGTGTCTCCACACCCCATGCTCACGATCACATCGGCGGTGCGCACCATATCGCTGGTCCACCGCTGAGGCTGGTAGGTCGATATGTCTACGCCCACTTCCGCCATTGCGGTGACGGCCGCCGGATTGGTGTCGGAACTCGGATTGGACCCAGCGGAGAACACGTCGACCCGATCTGCGGCAAGTTTGCGCAGCCAGCCGGCAGCCATTTGCGAGCGTCCAGCATTGTGGCCGCAGAGAAAAAGGACGGCTGGTCGTTCGTGTGTCATTGGTTGCGGCTCCGCTGCAGTCGTTGGGTGACGGGTTGGCTTCTCGCTCATGCCAATACAATACGCGCATGGCAATCACCCCGAGACGTCGTGGCCGCGCCCCTGTTCAGTCAGTGGGGATGAGGTCGATTGCTCTTCCTGTCGAGCACGGCGGCTGGGGCTTCACGCTGGAACCGGTGTTGCTCGGATTGCTGGTAGCCGTATCGCCGGCTGCTTGGGAGTTGTCTGCTGCCGCTCTTGGCGTGTTCCTGGCTCGGCGCCCTTTCAAGTTGTTCATGACCGATGTCGTACGGCACCGCTGGCTGCCACGAACGACGATCGCCATCTCTTTTGCATTGTTCTATGGATCGCTTGCTCTGGCAGGTCTGGTCGGTGCGCTCGTCAGTGCGGACTCGAGGTTCCTCGTTGCATATGCAGTGGCAACACCGCTTGCTCTCATCGCGCTTTGGGCCGATGCGAAGAGCCAGAGCCGGCTACTAATCGCGGAGTTGTCAGGGTCGATGGCGATGGGTTCGACGGTCGCTGCCATTGCGCTTGCCGATGGCTGGGAGATGAGCGAGGCATTCGGTCTCTGGGCAATCCTGATCGCACGAGGTATAACGACCATCAGCCTCGTTCGCGGGCAGATCCGTCGCGTCCACCGCAAGCCGGTCGGGGAACGGACCATCTATGGCGTACAGGTCTTGACGGTGGCGGCAATGGCTGTTGCTGCCGCAGGGGATGTCGTTCCATGGTTGGCGGTTGCCGCGATCGCCGGGATCGGCGTCCTCGCGTTCGTTTCGCTGCGAAGGCCACCTGTCGCGGCTCGCGTCGTCGGCTGGACCCAGATAGCTACGGGGCTAGCCGTTGTCTTGCTCAGCGCAATAGGTGTCTGGCTCGGCTGGTAGCTATCCGAACCAGTGAACCCGACACCAGGTGCGCTGTTCGCACTCCGGGCACTGCATCCATCTGCTGAACCGCTTCCCCGGCACCCATAGCGAAATGAAGGCGATGCGGACACCCAGTTCAACGGTGGTCATCCGGCTGTGATTCAGACAACGGGAGCATTCCACGACGACGGTCCCGCGGCGGCGTGGACCAGCGCTGTAGAGCGCATGTTTGCCGGACGTCCCAGGTTCGTGGCCGGGGAGTAGATCATCGGCCGGTGCCATCGGCGGTGGCGAGAACAACGCGCTCTTACCCATGGGATCGGATTTGGTCATGTCGCTTTCTCGATCGATTTGGCGAGCTGTCTATAGGCAATCGCCGGGTTTGACGACTTGGCGTGCTGCAACACGGACCTTCCTCTCCCGGGGGCCTCGGCCGCACGCACTGACTTGGGAATCGGCGGATCGAACACCTTCAACCCGTGTTCCTCTTGAACGCTCGCCAGAACCTCTCGAGCCAAACGAGTTCTGTTGTCGAACATCGTTGCGATGCCGCCGAGAACCGACAGATTCTCGTTGGTGAACGAGCGAACATCAGAGACCGTTTCGAGTAGTTGGCCGACTCCGCGGTGGCTGAGCGAATCGCATTGGAACGGTATCGCCACCCAATCGGCAGCAGTGAGTCCGTTGATCGTCAGAATGCCTAGCGAAGGCCCGCAGTCGATGAGCACGTAGTCGTAGCCGACGAGCAACGGGCGAAGTGCCCTGGCAAGCACGAACTCCCGTCCGGTCTTGGTGAGCAGATGGACTTCAGCGCCGGCGAGATCAATCGATGAGGGGAGAAGGTGTGGCCCGCCATCGTTCTCGATCAATACCGCGCCCGCGGCAGTGCGGCCTGCGAAGACATCGTGAAGCGTGTTGTCCAAGTCGTCTGCAACGACACCCATTGCATAAGTAAGACAAGCTTGGGGGTCGAGATCAACGAGAAGAACAGAGCGCCCGAGTTCCGAGAGCGCATCGCCGAGCGAGTGCACAGTTGTGGTCTTGGCCACACCACCCTTTTGGTTGGCGAACGCAATCACTGACGCCATTAGGGGATTGTAGCGAGGTGGTCTAGGCCCAATCCGTGTGGAAGAACTCGCCGCGCGGCCGGTCGATCCGTTCGTAAGTATGGGCCCCGAAGTAGTCACGTTGCGCTTGGATCAGGTTGGCGGGAACGCGTTCAGACCGATACCCATCGAAGAAGGCCAGCGCAGAGCTATAGGCGGGCACGGGGATGCCGGCCGCTATTGCTCGCGTCACGGTGCGACGCCAACCGTCCTGCGCCTTGTGGATCGCATCCGCAAAGAAGTCGCTGAGAAGTACATTCCCGAGGTTACGGTCGGCAACAAAGACATGCATCAGCTCGCCGAGAAAGCGGGAGCGGATGATGCATCCGCCGCGCCACATCGAAGCGATCGACGCAAAGTCGATATCCCAATTGTGCTCGGCCGCAGCGGCCTTGAGCAGCATGAATCCTTGCGCATACGACACGATCTTCGACGCGTACACCGCATCGTGCAGATCGGACAGCACATCTGCGCGGTTGGCGTCGATGGACGGTTGTGGGCCGCGCAGCTTGGCTGACACTGCGATGCGCTCGTCGAGCAGTGACGACACGATTCGGGCGTAGACAGCCTCGGCGGCGAGAGTCATGGGTTGGCCGAGTTCCATCGACGAGATCACCGCCCACTTCCCGGTCCCTTTCTGACCGGCGCGGTCGAGGATCTTTTCGAGCACCGGATCACCGTTCTCGTCGATGGTGGTGAGCACGTGCGCTGTGATCTCGACCAGGTAGGAGTCGAGCGGCCCCTCATCCCAGGTCGCAAACACGTCTGCCATCTCGCGGTGCGTGAGCCCGAGTCCACGGTGCATGAGGTCATATGCCTCGGCAAGAACCTGCATATCCCCGTACTCGATCCCATTGTGGATCGTCTTCACATAGTGGCCGGCCCCGTCGGGTCCAATCCAGTCGCAGCACGGCACGCCGTCAACGTGTGCGGAGATCGATTGCAGGATCGGGCTGATGTGCGGCCAGGCTGTCGATGTCCCTGCTGGCATTATCGAGGGACCGTTGCGGGCACCCTCTTCTCCTCCGGAGATCCCGGCGCCGACGAAGGCAAGACCCTGGGCCTCGAGACGGGCGGTCCTGGCAATCGTGTCGGTGTAGAGCGAGTTGCCGCCATCGATGACGATATCGCCCGGGGACAGGAGAGGAAGCAGCGTATCCAGCAGAGCGTCGATTGCCGGTCCCGCTTTGACCATGAGCAGAATCCTGCGCGGTGTTTTCAACGTCGCGACCATCTCTTCGATTGAGTGGGCTCCGATGACGGCAGTTCCCGCGGCGTCTCCCGCAAGAAACTCATCGACCTTCTTTGTAGTGCGGTTGAATACGGCAACTACGAAGCCGTGGTCGTTCATGTTGAGGACCAGATTGCGACCCATCACGGCGAGGCCGACGACGCCGATATCGGCCTGTATGTTGTCTGTCGTGTTCATCTGGATTCATAATCCCACATCGCACCAGTGCGATTGACGAAGATTCTCCGCTGTTTGGCGCGTTGCAGATGCATCTGGGTCGCTCGGCTCATTTCCGGATTTGTTGTGGATCGCGGCATGTTTGGTAGTACCTTGCAGCAATAAGGACTAGTGCTTTTGTTGCGTGCTTGGTGGTGCTGGCTTGACCCTGGGAAGTAATCGGAAATCTGCGTTCAATGTTGCTGCGAAGGCGGCACGTCGGATGCAGCGCGGCCGAGTAGAGCGGCGAGCAGCAGTTTGGATCTGGCTCATTGCGCTGACCGGCTTCCTCGCGGCCGGTCTTGTCGGGTGGTGGCAATGGTCGACAGCTCCGGTGATCGACAGCCCGCTGGCTTGGTGGGGTCTCTTGATTGGGTTCTATGTGGCGGAGTGGCTGGTGGTCAGCCTCAACTTCGGAGGTAGAGCTCACACCTTCACGATGGGTGCAGTTCCGTTGGTCATCGGTCTCTTCGCGTTGGCACCGGTCGAGCTTCTTGCTGCGCTGGCAATGGCAGCGGTCGTGTTTGTCGGCAGTAAGCGACGTGAACCCCTGGTCATGTTGGTCTTGCTGGTCGGTCGCCGTCTTCTCGAAGCATCGATGGCGATAGCAGTAGTCGCGTTTGCCGGGATCCCCGCAGATCCGTTCGGCTCGACGGGCTGGCTGGTGGCGCTGGCCGCGGCGGTCGCTGCATACATGGTCGGGCACGCCCTTTTCAGCCTTTCCGGCTCGATCCAGGGCTTGGCGGCTTCGCTCAGTGAAAGCCTGGAGGCGTACGGGTTCGGCGGCTTTGTGACCGTTGTGAACGCCGCGCTCGGGGTCTTGATCGCGGAAGCGATCTTTTCTGCTCCGCGAGTTGCATTCGTTGCGATCATCCCTGGGTTGGCTCTTTACGCTGGATTCCGCGCATATGCGGGGTCCCGGCTCGAGCGGATCCGGCTGCGTTCCCTGTATGACGCAACCAGGGATCTGCACGCATCGCCACAGCTCGAAGAGTCCTTGGTCTCTGCCGCCGCCCACGCCCGGGAGATGTTCGACTCGGAGTTCTGCGAGATCGTTCTTGAACTGGGCGGAGAGCGAAACGGGTTCCGCACCATCGTCGGCCCCGATGATCATCAACAGGCCATGGATCCCGCGGATCTCGATCGATGGCGGCTGGTATGGAACCAAGCCAAGGAGGACGGCTCTCCGTTTGTCATCGATCGCTCTGGTTCGATGGCTTCCTCCGCCGGTGATCGGCGACTTCCGATCGTGGCTGCGATGGTCGCCCCGATTCGCGTCGGCGAGTCCCATGTCGGGATAGTCGTTGTCGCTAATCCCCGCCATGATTCTGCGCTGTTCTCACCGTCTGACCTCAAGTTGCTGGGCGCTCTGGCCGAGCAGGTGGGCGTTGCCGTAGACAACGGACAATTGGAGGACTCGCTTGCTGAGTTGACCGAACTCAAAGCAGAGCTCCAGCACCAAGCCCTCCACGACAGCTTGACCGGCCTGGCCAACAGATCCCTTTTTGGCGAGAACGTGTTCCACGCTCTGCAGATGACACGCCGCACCGGCAGCGACGTTGCGGTTTTGTTTATGGACCTCGACGACTTCAAGGAAATCAACGACAGCCTCGGCCATGGCGCCGGCGACGAGCTGCTGCTTGCTGCGAGCAATCTGTTGCGGGCCGAATGCAGGCCTGAGGACACGATTGCCCGTCTGGGTGGCGACGAGTTCGGCGTGCTCCTGGAGGACGTGGCCGGCGTCCACGAAGCCACTGAGGCGGCGCAGCGAATCCTGTCGGCGTTCGGTAGTCCGCTCCGCATCTCCGGTCGGGACGTACAGGCGGACGTCAGCATCGGTATTGCGTTTGGACGCTACGGAGATACCTCGAATCAGGTTCTGCGCAACGCAGACGCCGCCATGTATGCGGCCAAGAGCGATGGCAAGGGAACATTCCGCGTGTTCGAGTCGAGCATGCACGCCGAAGTGGTTGCACAGTTGAAGCTACGTCAAGACCTCGAGGCCGCTATTGCCAGGCAGGAGCTTCGGCTGCTTTATCAGCCGATCGTGAACCTCGCCGACGGCACGCTACGTGGCTTTGAGGCATTGGTCAGGTGGCAGCACTCGCTCAAGGGATGGCAGAACCCCGCGTCTTTCATCCCGTTCGCCGAGGAAACCGGGTTGATCCATGACATCGGCCGTTGGGTCCTCTGGGAAGCAGCAAGGCGGTGTCGCGATTGGGTCGAGGTGCTGAATCCAGAACCAGGTGAGTTCAAAGTGACTGTCAACTTGTCTGCCCGACAGCTCGACGATGCTTCCATCGTTGACGAAGTGCAACGGGTGCTCACGGAAATGGCTTTCGATCCATCGTTCCTCGTGCTCGAAATCACTGAGACGGCGATGATGAACGCCGCGCCGGCCCGACTTGATGATCTTCGGAATCTCGGTTGTCCGCTCGCCATCGACGATTTCGGCACCGGGTACTCCTCGCTGGCTTCGCTGCACAAGCTGTCTCTCGATGTGTTGAAGATCGACCAGGTCTTTGTACAAGGGCTCACCGATGAGGACGGAGCTTCACCGTTTGTGGGAACAATGGTTGGTCTTGGCCAGGCATTGGGGTTGCAGACGATCGTCGAGGGGATCGAGACCAAAGAACAGCTCTCCAAGCTGCGTGAGCTTGGCTGTGACACCGGGCAAGGCTTCTACTTCGCAAAGCCACTGCCGCTCAGCCAGGCCCAGGCCCTCGTGGAGCGACAAGCCGAAGGCGCGGTCATCTTCGACCTCGACGCTATGGCGTCCGGGTACCGCGATCGGCGGCTGCGGTCGGTTCCCTAGCTGGTGCCTGAACCGCACCAAGAGCACTTCGCACCGCAGTGACAACGACGGCAGTCGTCTCGTCGGGGCTGGCTGCGACCAGCTCGCCGACTGCCTCGATCATCCGTTGCAGCAGTACGGAGTCCCTCTCCACGTCGATGTCTTCGCGAAATTCGCGGCGTGCCATCCCATCTCGCAACGCCGTCGCAATCAGGCGCCGTTGTTCGTGATCGTGGGCAACTAGCAACTCTGCGACCTGCGGTGAGAACCCGTCCCGAACCGAAGGGTGACCGTGCGCTGCGAGTGCGGCAGCGTGGCGCACCAGGTGCTCGATGCGCGACGATGGTGAGTCGATTGTGCTCAGGACCTGGGTCAGATGTTCGATGCTCTCGCGCTGATGAGCGTTCGTAGCGGCAAACACGACTGACTCCACATCCGGATAGTGGTTGTAGAGCGTTTGCCGGGCTACCTCGGCTTCAGCAGCGATTGCGGACATCGTCAGGCCGGCGATCCCGTGCTTGGCGAGCAGCGATAGCGCAGCGGCGATGATCCGATGGTTCGTGCCGCCGCTCATGATTTGCCGTACAAACGTGAAGCCAATGGCACGAACACGGCCGGTAATGCTGCGATCCAGCCGAGGGTGTAGAGGATCTCCCCGGATGCGTCGCCGCCCTCGGTCAAGACTCGGATTGCATCGGTCGCAACCGATACCGGCTGGTTTTCTGCGAACCCCTGGAGCCAGCCCGGCATCGATTCGGTCGGAGCAAAAGCACTGCTTGCCATCATCAGCGGGAACAGCCAGAACATCGAGAGCATGCCCACCATCTCCGGGCTGCGGACCTTTGCTGCGATCGCAGCTCCGAGCCAGGAAAAGCCGTATCCGATGCCCACTGCCAACAGCACCGCGCCGATGCCTCCCCAAAGCGATGCGAAACGGAAGCCCATGAGCAGTCCGACGAGGGCGACGAGGACCAGACCGACGAGGTTGCGGAGGCCGTCGGCAAGCGTCCGCCCGGAGATGATCGCTCCTTGACTCATGGGTAGGGACCGGAATCGATCGGTGACTCCCTGCGAGATGTCCGCGGCCAACCCGGTGCCTGTCTGCAGCGCTCCCTGGAGAGCGGTAATGACCAGCACCCCGGGCACAAGGAACTGGATGTAGTCAACACCGGCACCGGCGCCAATCGCTCCACCGAAGACGTAGTTGAACAACAGAAGGAAGAACACTCCCATGATTACTGCGAACGAGAGCATCTCCGGCTGTCGTGCCGTCCTGACCATGTCGCGCCACGCCACCGTCATCGTGTCTTGGGCTGCCGCCCGAATCCTGGCGGAGGGGTGTGGGTGAGCAGTCAGCTGGGTGAAGTCGGTTGTCGTCATGCAGAGACTCCTTCTGCCGTGTCCTGGGTCAAGGCCAGGAAGACGTCGTCAAGGGTTGGTCGCCGGAGTTGGAAGTCGGCCAGTTCGACTCCCGCATCGTCGAGGCGGCGGAGAATCGACAGCGAGTCGCCAGCAGTGCCGCCCACTGCGAGTTCTACCTGGTGCAGAGTGGCGTCGGAGTCGGCAAGGTTCTGATCGTCCAACAAAGCAATGCCGGCCGCAAAGGCGGCATCGTCCGCAAAGTGAATCTGCAGAATGTCGCGCTCGAGGCCACGTTTGAGTTCCTCCGGTGTGCCTCGCGCCACCTCGCGCCCTTGATCGATGAGCAGGATCTCGTCGGCAAGCCGATCGGCCTCCTCGAGATACTGCGTTGTCAAGACGATGGCCGCGCCAGAGTTGGCGAGGTCGCTTATCGCCTCCCACAACTCTGCTCTGCTCCGCGGATCTAGCCCGGTAGTCGGTTCGTCGAGAAAAACCGCGGGAGGTGCAGCTATCAACGCGGCCACCACGTCGAGGCGTCTTCTCTGCCCCCCGCTAAAAGTTTCGGCCGGTCGGTCTGCGTAGTCCTCCATCCTGAATTCGGCGATGAGTTCCTCGATGCGTTGGGTTAGCCGCTGCTTGGGGATCTTGTAGAACCTGCCGAACAACCGCAGGTTCTCTCGAGCAGTCAGCTTCTCGTCGACTGCGGCGGTCTGGCCGGCGAGTCCGATGACCTGGCGAACGCCGTGCGGCTCCGACTCGACGTCAAAGTCGGCGACAGTCGCAGTACCGGAGTCGATGGGTACCAACGTGGTCAGCATTCTGATGGTCGTTGTCTTTCCGGCGCCGTTCGGGCCGAGCAGAGCAACGATCTGTCCGGAATCGACGCTGAAACTGAGATCATCGACCGCAACCGTCTCGCCAAACCGCTTGCTTAGCCGGTTGGCTCTGATGACCGTCGTCTGCATCATTTCTCCCTACTGGACAATCTGTCCAGAAATGTTAGACGAAACGTCCAGAAATCCAAATAGGGTCAGGCGACGAGGGCGGCTTCGATCTGTTCGAGCGCCCAGTCGATCTCGTCTCTGGTAATCACGAGCGGCGGGGCGATGCGTAGCGTGTCCTGGTGTGTGTCCTTGGCGAGAACACCACGGTCCTTGAGGTCTTCGATGATCCGACGGGCGCCGCCGGCGTCCGGGTGGAGCTCGATCGCCAGCATCAGGCCACGGCCCCTGACCTCCTTGATGATGTCGGCCTTGATGGTGTGCAGCTGCTCGAGGAAATAGGCGCCCAGCTTGGCGGAGTTCTCGATCATGCCTTCTTCGACAAGCACTTCGAGAGCGGTCCGCGCCACCGCAGCCGCCAATGGGTTGCCACCAAACGTACTTCCGTGTTCGCCGGGGCGGAGAACGCCCAGAACCTCGACGTTCGACAAGACTGCAGAAACCGGGTAGAAGCCTCCGGAGAGAGCTTTGCCGATCAGGGTCACATCTGCCTCGATGCCCTCGTGCTCTTCAGCGAGGAGCTTCCCGGTGCGGCCGAGCCCGGTCTGGATCTCATCAAGGATGAGGGTGATGTCGAGTTCGCTGCATAGGTCCCGAACCTTCGAGAAGTAACCCTCGGGAGGAATGATGACCCCGGCTTCGCCTTGGATCGGCTCGACCAGGAACGCAACTGTGTTCGGCCCGACTGCGTCACGAAGCGCACCGAAGTCACCAAACGGCACCACTTTGAAGCCCGGAGCGAATGGTCCGAAGCCTTTCCGGGCGACCGGGTCGGTGCTGAATCCAACAATGCCGATGGTTCTGCCGTGGAAGTTGTTCGAGCAGACGATGACCTCCGCTTTGTCCGCAGGCACACCGCGTACCTCATATCCCCATTTGCGGACAGCCTTGATTGCCGATTCAACGGCTTCGGCACCGCTGTTCATCGGGAGGATCTTGTGTGCCCCGGTGAGGCGAGCGAGGTCTTCGTAGAGGAGAGCGAGCTGGTCGTTGCGATAGGCCCGCGAAGTGAGGGTCAATCGAGAGGCCTGCTTCACCATGGTCCTCATGATCTTGGGATGACAGTGGCCCTGGTTGACTGCCGAGTACGCCGCAAGGCAATCGAGGTACTTGTTGCCTTCGACATCCCAGACCCAGACGCCCTCGCCCCTGGTCAGGACGACGTCGAGCGGCTTGTAGTTATGGGCGCCAAGACGCCTTTCGCTGGCGATGAGCTCTGGCGTAGATACCACGCGTTCCTCCTGCGGTTCCGGGACAGCCCTAAGCCTAGATGCCGGATTCGTGGAGCTACTTCTCGAGTACCCAACCTGGGCACACCGGTTCATCACAAAGGGCACCAACCCAGAGATCTACCGGGATGCTGTTGATCGGATCGTCGGCAGCCGGCGGAGCAAGAGTAAGGCCCTCGGGCGTCTGCAGCATTGAGTCTCGCCAATCCCGGAAGTCTGGAGAGGGGGCCGTCGGCGGCGTGGATGTTGAAGGCGGCGGTCCGGTTGTGACCACGGGAAGAGTGGTCGTCGTCGCCGCTCCGGTTGTTGTGGTCACACCGACCGTGGTTGTTACCGAAGCAACTGTTGTGGTTGTCGGGGGTGGATCATCGCCGTCATCGACATAGGCATAGGCATTGGACAGAACTGTGCTCTCGCCCGTCGCACGATCGTTGATCGTGACGTCGACCCAGCCGGGATTGCCGGGAGGCGTGTCGACAACGATGAAGGTCGAGGCGACGACGGACACAATCTCTCCGGTGCGATCGCCAAAGAACACTTCCGGCAGCTCCGGCAGGTTCCTTCCAGTGATCGTGACCAGGGTGTGGCCGGCGGTCGGGCCTTCCGCCGGATTGATACTGGCGATGGTCATCTGGTCTGGTGCGATGGTTGTCGTAGTGGTCGTTGTGGTCGACGGCCCGCCCCCCGGGACAGCCGTGGTGGTTGTTGCTTGTGGAGGTTCCGTCGTAGTAGTGGTGACCACCAGTGTCGTGGTCGTTGTCGTCACCGGGGGGAAAGTAGTGGTAGTTGCCTGCGGACCCGTCGTCGTGGTTGTCTGCGATACCGGCGCCCCCGTTGTGGTCGTGGGTGCGGCTGTGGTTGAGGAAGCGGTCACCGTCGTAGTTGTCGTTTCCGCCGGCGCGGCCGTCGTCGTCGTTGTCGAAGGCTGCCAGCCGGTTGTCGGCGGTGCTGTCGACGGCGGAGCCGAGGTTGTTGTAGCCGAACCGACCATCGTGGTTGTTGTCGGAGTCGGATCGCCGCCGATCGGTATCTGCGGCATTTCCGTGATCGAGCCGTCCTCATCGACCATGAAGAAGACTGCCGAAGGATCTCCGAGAGTGACCGGTGCCGTTGGGTTCGTGACGTCGACGATCTCCATGGTGAACGCATAGGTACCGGCCGGTAGTTGCATTGCGAGCGGGGTGAAGTCGCCGTCCTGGACAAACGCCGATCGCTGTTGGCGTTCGAATTGGGTGCCGACCAGGGCGCGGCCTGTCCCATCGGTGACCGCCGAGATGTCGCCGCCCGCTCCGGTATACGTGATCTCTTCACCGACAACGGCCATCGGTTGACCGTCAACTGGAACGTAGAGTCCGGCGCGGTACATCGCCGGGGTCTGCGGAGGAACGATCCAAGGATCGACGGTCTTCGCGGTGATAGCGACCTTGTGGTCGGTGTTGGGTGCGAAGCTGTTGAACTCGTAGAAGTTGTACATCAAAGACGGCTGAAAGAGCGGCGCCGAGTAGATCGATCGATCGATATTCAACCGACCCTCGGATGTCGCCAGGTCGCGAAATGCGGTCACGCCGTCATTCGGGCCGTCCGATCGGTCGAGGAGGGCTCCTTTGACCTCGGCGTAGGTCGCTTCGGGTGTGGCGGCCCACAGCAGGGCTGCGGCTGCCGCCACCATGGGTGCCGCCATTGAGGTGCCGCTGTAGATGCCATACCCGCCGGGGACCGTGCTGATGATGTGCTCTCCGGGGGCGAATAGGTCGACGTTCGTGCCGCCGAAAGCCGACCAGCTCGCCGGAGTGTCGGTGGGGGTGGATGCGGCCACGGAGATCACGTTGTCGTGAGGTGACGCCGCTGGGTAAAACGGGGTTGTATCGATGTCGACGGGCTCGTTGCCTGCGGCTGCCACGAAGAGCACCCCAGCGTCGGCGGCGGCCGCGATTGCGGCGTCGAGAAACGGAGCCGCGTTTGCGTCATCAACCACCCATGAGGCGTTGATGACTCGTGCTCCGTTGTCGATCGCATAAGCGATGGCTTCGAGCCCTGCCGACAGGGAAGGAGTCCCGTCGCCGATCTTGAGCGCCATCACCTTTGCCTCGTATGCCACACCGGCGATACCTATGCCGTTGTCGGCCTCAGCGGCAATGATGCCGGCAACGTGAGTGCCGTGGCCAATGAAGTCGGTTACCGATGGGATACCGTTGGCAAAATCCCAGCCGTTGCAGTCGTCGACGTACCCGTTGCCGTCATCGTCGATCCCATTACCGCAATCCTCCGCCGAGTTGGTCCAGATGTTTGCGGCGAGGTCCGGATGTGCGACGTCGACGCCGGAGTCGATCACGGCGACAACAACACCCTGGCCTCTGGTTCGGTGCCATCCCTCGGGAGCGTCGATATCGGCATCGATCGCTACTGCCCACGGATCAGACGAGTAGCCGTCGTTATCGAGACCCCACTGAGTTGGGAAATAGGGGTCGACGGTGGCTGCGGCGAGGGAGGAATCAATGGCCACTGTTGCCACACCGGGAATGCCGGCTAGTTCGTCGGCGCCGATCGATCCCGCGACGGCGTAGATTCCGAACCCAATCGATCGGATCGATGTCACGTCTTGACGCTCGACGACAGATTCGACCACGTGATCGGTTGTGACCATCGATGGTATGTCATTGGCAACAACCGCATCGATGTGCTCGGGGGCAACGCGGGTCGGTGGCGTTTCCGCTGCTATCAGCAGGTCGTTGTCGCCTATTTGAAGCCACTCGTCGCTGTCGGCAACAGGTGCTTGCTCGATCGTCAGGAGGTAGTGGTTGAGACCATCGCTGAACGGATCACCGTCCCACTCGAGGAACTGAGGTTCGAGTGATGGCTGTGCCTCGACTGCGGGTGTCGATGGGCTGTTGGCGAG
>CBDUNF010000053.1:0-18454 GCA_965368515.1 uncultured bacterium | reverse complement strand
TGTGGCGCACCGATATCACCGCCGAACTGTCTCTCGACGAGGCGGTTGCCGGCCCACAGATCGCCATGAAGACGTGCCGGTGGTTCGGCAGGGGGAACCAGGGTTTCGATTCGGGCCGCAACCCTCTCCAAAGCAGTGATCGAATTCGCAGGCAGCGCTCCTTCGTCGCCGGCAAGACGAGCCAGGCGCAGCAGCCGTTGTTCGGCATAGAACTCACCCCACGACTCAGCCGGTTCATTGGGTAGGCCGCGACTGCCGGTGCTTCGCCGATCCACTCGCCCAAAGCAAGGCGCTCCGGCTGCATGCAAACCCGCAAGCGCCCGACCAAGGTCGGATTCAGTGGAATCAGACGGGTAGCCCGGTTCGATCCACTCTTGAACAAGAAACGGAGGGTCATCCGAAACGGCAAGAACCTCAGGAATCGCGACAGCCTCGGCTTCCCGAAGCCAGCGCAATCCCGCCGCCTCGGTGGTGAAGAATCCGGGGACCGCGTCGTCCTTGGTCTTGGCGAACACGAATGAGCCGTCGCCAAGCGATACGCGGTACGAATCGGCGACGTCGCCACCACCGAGCGGGACCAGCGCGTGCACTTCATGGTCGATTGCTTCAGCGATGACTGCCGCGAGATCGATCACGCCAAGACTCCTACTGGGCCGTCCACGCGCCGTCGACGACCAGAACGTGACCAGACACCATTCCGCCGGCAGGGGATGCCAGGTAGAGGACTGCACCGGCAACATCGGTCGTGGTCCCGACCCTTCCGATGGGGAGGCGATCGAGAACACCCTTGAGATACTCGGGCTGGTCGAGACGATCCGCCGTCCCCGGTGTGTAGATGAAGGTGGGGGCAACGGCGTTCACGGTGACACCCCGTGCTGACCACTCGAGGGCGAGCACCTTCGTGAGAAGGTTCACGCCCCCCTTGCTCGCCGAATAGACGGCATGATCCCGGATACCAACGACACCAGCCTGGGAACTCATGTTGACGATCCGGCCCGATCCCTGCTGCAGCATGATCCGGCCGGCGGCTTGGCAGCAGAAAAACAGCCCACGCAGGTTCACCGACATCATGTCATCCCAGTCGCTCTCAGTGATGTCCTCGGCTCGATGGTTTGCCCCCAGGCCCGCGTTGTTGACCAGGACGTCAACGCTCCCGAGTTCTGATTTCACACGAGCGAAAGCGCCGCCGATGCTGTCGACACTCCGAACATCCAGAGCAACTGCAAACGCCTCGCCGCCCTGGTCTTCGATATCCGCAACCAGTTCGTCGAGCGCAACCACGTCGCGGGCAGCCACGGCAACACGGGCCCCGGCGGCCGCGAGCGCACGCGCCAGATCGGATCCGATCCCGCGGCTAGCTCCCGTTACAACTGCTACTTGTCCATCGAGGCGAAAGTCTGGGTAGTCCATCTGACCAGTGTGCCACACCTCTCCGGCGGCGGAGCGTCGAACGGTTGCCGTCACCGCCGCACAACAGAACCGACGGCTCCGCCCGTCGGCCACGACCGGCTCTTGACGACGCATCACCCATGGCAGATCATCGGAAGCCGAACCTACCCGAACGGGGTTGACGTTTTCCGGATCGGCGATCTATCATCGATTATCAATTAGGGGGAACACGGTACGGCTGCGGGAAGGACGGACGTGTGAGGCTAACTAGAGGTATCCGGTCGGCAGTTTGCGGATTGCGACCGCCTAACCCCCGAGCGCATCGGGGACACACCATCGATCCAGACGCTCGCAAGACATCCGCATCGGCCCCACCCGATTCAAAGGCCAATGCCAGATGGATCTGAGTATCTTCAGCAAGTCTCTTGTCATCGGTCTCACCGAACACGCTCCCCTAGTTCTCGCCGCAATCGGCTTCGCTTTGCTGTATCGCCTCACCGGCCTCATCAACGTCGCCTACTCAGAGACGATCACCCTCGGTGCGTACTTCGGCATGTGGTTCAACACGACCTTCGATCTCAACTTCTATACGGTTCTCATCCCCGCCGGAGTAGTAGCGGGCTTGATCAGTGTCGGCACCTACTTCGCCGTATTTCGCCCGGCGAAGCGCCTCAACGTCGGCGGGTTGGAGTTGATCATCATCTCGTTCGGCCTATCGATCGTTCTCCGACATGCGCTCCAGTTTGTGTTCGGATACCCGGTGCGATTCTTCGAAGTGCCGCCACCGACGTCCATCCGGGTACTCGGGGTTGGAGTCGGCTCATTCCGGATCCTCGCCCTGGCTAGCGTCGCCGCCGTGTCGCTGGCTCTGTACTACTTCATTCAGCGCTCGAGCTTCGGCCTCCAGATCCGAGCCCTTGCCAGCGACGAAGATCTGGCTCAGGCCAGCGGAATCCGCCCGCTGTTCGTAACAGTGCTGATCTGGTTCATCGCCGGCGCCGCCGGCGGCATGGCGGGTGCCTTCTATGGAGTCGGATCGTCGGTTGCTCCGTTGCTGGGATGGCGCCAGTTCCTGTTCATCTTCCTGGTCGTTGTAGTTGGTGGGAGAAAGGGACTCGGCGGCGTAATCGTCACGGGTGCCCTCACCGGAATCGGACTCGCTGCGATGACGCTTCAGTTCGGCCAGGTGCTCTATGCCCAACTCGCCCTCATCGTGGCCTTCGTAGTCCTCTTGAAGTGGCGCAGCAAACGTAACGTCGAAACGGTGAAGGTGTAGCCATGAACCTCGATTGGCTAGACGCATTTCTCATCTCCGGCCTCTTCTCAGTTGTTGTAATCGTTGGACTCGGCCTCCTGCTTCACCTGCAGCTTGGGCTCACCCGCATCGCAAACTTCGGAGTCGTCGGTTTCTTCGGCATCGGCATGTACTCGTTCGGCGTCCTCTTCACCAAGGTGGAGTGGCCGTTCGGCGACTTGTGGGCGTTCCTCATCTCACTGGCGTTCGGAACGCTGGTCGCTGGTTTGTCAGGCTTCATGGTGGGTTGGCTCATCGCCGACCTCGATGAGGACGGGGTGCTCGTCGGGACACTCGGCTTCGCCACGGCCGTGGCCATCGTCGCAACGACCGAACAGGACCTCACCGGAGGCGCTCTTGGCCTCGGTGGCCTCAAGTTCCCCTATGACGTCGGATCGGTCAAGGCGAACGAGTCCCTGTGGCTCGTAATTGTCAGCATCGTCGTTGCGATGATCTTCCTGTACGTGCGACGGGTGCACCGGACTCCATACGGTCGACTGCTCATCGCCATCGGTGGGAACGAGCCACTGGCCCGCAGCCTCGGCAAGGCAACGTTCCGCAGCAAGCTGTGGCTGTTTGCAGTCGGGTCTGCCGGCATGGGCCTCATCGGTGCTTTGTTCGGCGTGATGGAGCGCTTCCTCGCACCGGCGAACCTCGGCATCGATGTCACTCTCGCGGCGATGGTCGCTTTGGTGATCGGTGGCACCGCTAGGGCCTGGGGTGCAGTCATCGGCGGCTTCGTCATCATTGGCTTCTTCGACATCGTCGTGCAGAGCTATCTGCCGCTCCCCCAGGAGTGGTACGGCCAGGCAATCCCGAATATCAAGCAGATCGTCTTTGGTGCGGTCTTGATCATCGTCCTTCTCTTCCGTCCCCTCGGGATCCTCGGTGACATGCGAAGAGACAAGCTCATGCGGAGGGTTCATGGTGAGTGAAACGCAGACGGCGACCACGACTCGCCCCCAGATCCATGTGCAGAACGCAGTCAAGAGCTTCAGCGGTCGCGTGGTCGTCAACGTCGACGACCTGGTTCTCGGCGATCAGCCGATCGAAGGTTTGATCGGCCCTAACGGCGCCGGCAAGACCACCCTCATGCGCATGATCATGCATTCGACTGCGCTCGATAGCGGAACCATCTCGTTGCGCAACGGCGGAGCGGGGGACGTAGTTCTGTCCGAGCTCCCGACCTACTGGATGGCACCCCACGGAGTGGTCAAGAGCAATCAGGTCATCATGGACTTCGACAAGCTCACGATCCTCGACTCGATGCTGCTTGCCGTTTCGAAAGCGAAGTACGAGCATCCTCATCGCATCTTCGATGAGAAGACCGTCTACGACGCCAGTATCGAGCGAATGCACGAGTACCTGGAGTTCTTCGATCTCGGTGATCCGAACCGGTTCGCCGGTTCAGCCGGTGAGAAGAAGCTACTCGACATCATCCGCTGCCTGCTTCTCGACCCAAAGTTCCTCCTGCTCGACGAACCAACAGCCGGCTTGCCCGAGGAGGTAACCGACAAGGTCGTCGAGATCGCCAATCGGCTCGCCGCGGAAGGCACTGCGATCGTCATCGTCGAGCACGACTTGAACGTAATCTGGAATCTGTGCGATGAAGTGCACTTCATGGCAGAGGGGTCCGTCGTTCTCCGCGGCACCCCGGACGACATCAGACAGAACAAGACCGTGATCGAGAAGTACCTGGGAGAAGGCCATGTCTGAGACCACGAACTCGATGCTCGAGGTCAATGGCCTGCGCAGCGGCTACCACGGTGTGAACGTTCTCAAGGACATCGATCTCGAGGTCGGCAACGAAGTCTTCACGATTTTGGGCGCAAACGGTGCCGGCAAGACCACGCTGCTGGCCACGCTCGCCCGGCTCATTCCTTCGACGGCAGGGACCATCGCTTTTCGCGGTGACGATGTCACTCACATCCCGGCTTTCGAGACGGCGGCACGCGGTATGGGCTACGTCCCGCAGGAACGAGGCGTCTTCGCAGAGTTGACCGTTATGGAAAACCTCAACGTCGGCGGAATGATCGGCAACCGATCGCGCGACGAGCGCATCGAGGAGGTCGTCGAGCTCTTCCCTGACCTGGGCAATCTGGGCAACCAGCTTGCCGGGACACTGTCCGGAGGCGAGTCACGGATGGTGGCTTGCGGTCGTGCGCTGATGCAGGATCCGGTGCTCTTGTTGCTCGACGAGCCCACTGCTGGACTGTCTCCGCTGTACGTCGACATGTTCTTCGAGAAGATCACCGAAATCCACGAGACCAAGGGCGTCAGCATCATCCTGGCCGAACAGAACGCCACCAAGGCGCTTGAAGTTGCGGACCGGGTCATGGTGCTGAGTCTGGGCGAAGCGTTTGCGGTCATGGACGCCGCAAACCTGACCACCGAACAGCTCAAGGAGGGCTACCGGATCTGACTGGGCAAGGAAGCGACACAACGGGAGAAGATATGAGGAAAATGAAGAGACTCTTACCACTACTGGCCGTGATCTTTGCCTTTGCTTTGATCGCAGCGGCATGTGGTGGCGACGGTGACGATGAAACAGACGGGACCGACGCCCCCGGCACCACTCAGGCAGCCGGAGCAACCGAAGCACCCGCGACGACCGAACCGGCCATGTCGAGTGAGCCCGTGGCAGTGTGTGAGCTTGCCTATTTCACAGGTGAGTTTGCGGCTTACGGACCCTCACTGACGGCTGACGTTGTCTTCCCGATCGAGCAGGTAATCAATCTTGATCCACCTCTCGGCCGCACGTGGGAGACCTACCACGAGGATCTCGGAGCACCGGGTGAAGCTCAGGCAGCTCGTACCTGTCTCGAGCAGCACAACGCTGAGATCATCGTCAGCATCGCTCATGGATACCGCACATATCGCGATTTCATGATCGAGCAATGGGCAGAGAACGACTCGCCACTAGGACCAACGGTCCACGGTGGATCGATCCCCGGTAACCTCGGTGGTCAGCCAACAGAGCCGTTGTTCCGTGCACAGGGCCTTGATGAGGGTCTGGGCATTTCGGGCGTCATGTACGCCGAAGATATCGGTGCCAAGTCGCTCGTGATCTTTGCAACCCAGGTTGAGGGCTTCCAGCTCGCTGCCGGGGCAGCCGAGAAGGCCGCTGAGGCCATCGGGATGGACCTGCTAGCTCGCATCGACGTACCGGCCGAGCAGCCGTCATACACGGCAGAAGCTCAGCGGATCGCTGATCTCAATCCTGACGCAGTCATCGTTCAAGCCGGTTCGGTTGAGTCGGCAACGTTGATCAAGGCAGCCGCCGAGGCAGGCCTATCGCTGAACTGGATTGGTGAGACCGGCTGGATCCAGCCCGAGTTCATCGGAACGCTGGGTGCAGACGTCATCGGCACACAGCAGGGTATCGGCTTCGCCGCATTCTCGGCCAACGAAGATACGCCCGCATGGGCCTTCTTCCAACCGCTGTGGGATTCGGTCAACGAAGAAGAGTTCGGCCCAGCCGCCGACCTCTACCACTTCTCGACATACGACCTCATGATCCAGACGGCACTCGCCGTCGAGTACGGCGGGTCGTACAAGGCGAGTGCATGGGCACCTGCAATGAATGAGGTTGGCGAGCCCCCGGGGACCGTCTGCTACACGTATGCGGACTGCCTGGCGGAAATCAGGGCCGGCAATGACATCGACTATGAAGGTGTCACCGGTTCCGGCACGTACACCGAAGGTGGCGTCAACGACGTCGCCCGTGCTTACACCCCGTTCAACGCTGATGGCAGCGTCGGCGACCCGGTGGTTCTTGATGGCGACCGCGCCCTCGAGATCATCGAGCAGATCGCGGTGCAGGCCGAATGCGACGCTGACAACGTCTGCGAGTGGTAACGACTAACTAGACAGAGATTCTGTCGACGAGGACGGTGGCAGCGATTCGCTGCCACCGTCTCTCTTTTGCATACTGGAAGCCAATGCACACAGCACAAAGCCACGTTGACACATCACCAAGAAGACGAGTACCTTCCCCCATATTGGAACGTTCCAAGGAGACCACATGACGTCCTATCGAATCGCCCTGATCCCCGGAGACGGTGTTGGCGCCGAGATAACAGAAGAGGCCACTCGCGTCCTCGATGCAGCTGCCGACATCCACGGCTTCGCTGTCGAGACAGAGCTCTTCGACTGGTCGTGCGATCGTTATCTCGAGGTCGGCGAGATGATGCCGGAGGACGCCCTCGATAAGCTCGCTCGCTTCGATTCCATATTCCTCGGGTGTATCGGCGATGCCAACAAGGTGGCCGACCATATCTCGCTCCAGATGCTCCTCAAGATCCGCAAGGGTTTCGACCAGTACGTGAATCTGCGCCCGATCAAGCTCTACCCGGGTGTTTCCTCCCCCATCTCGACCGCAACACCCGAAACGGTCGACATGCTCGTCATCCGCGAGAACACCGAGGGCGAGTACTCCGGCAATGGCGGCTTTTTCAAGCGAGGCACTCCGGACGCTTTTGCCCTGCAGACCGGCATCTTCACCTGGAAAGGCTGCGAGCGGGCCATCCGCTACGGCTTCGAGCAAGCCCGCAAGCGCAGCAAGCTGGGCACGTCGGGCACGATTGGCCGGGTGACCAATTGCACCAAGTCCAACGCGCTCAACTACTCGATGGTCTTCTGGGACGAAGCGTACGACGCCGTCGCCGCCGACTTCCCGGACATCGCGACCGACATGGCCCTGGTCGACGCCTTGACCATGTGGTTCGTCAAGAATCCTGACTGGTTTGACGTCGTGGTTGCCTCCAACCTGTTCGGCGACATCATCACCGACCTAGGGTCGATGCTCCAGGGCGGAATGGGCTTTGCCGCGGGAGGCAATGTCAACCCCGAAGGCGACTACCCATCCATGTTCGAACCCATTCATGGTTCAGCCCCGAAGTACACCGGCAAGCGTGTGGTCAACCCGATCGCCACCATTGAAGCGGTGCGCATGATGCTCGAGCACCTCAACCAGGAAGAGGCTGCCACGCACATCCAGGACGCCGTTGCGGCAACCCTGAGCGCCGGGGATACCCGCACCAAGGACATGGGCGGATCGGCGAGCACCGACGAGATGGGGGCCGCTGTGGTGGCTGCCATGCGCACATCTGCTTGAGAGCGGAGGGACCCACGTGAAGATCACATCACTCGATGATGTCGAGGTACGCGGAAAGACCGTTCTCCTCCGCCCCGACATCAATTCCCCGATCGATCGGTCCACCGGGTTGATCGCCGATGAGAACAGGCTTGACAAGAGCCTGCCGACTATTGCCGACCTGGCCGATTCTGGAGCCCGCCTGGTCATTATCGCCCACCAGGGCGACACCCTCGACTATCACAATCTCGTCTCGATGAACGAACATGCGGAGAAGCTGTCGTCGAAGTTGAACCGCCCCGTGAAGTTCATCGATGACGTCGCCGGGCCAGCCGCTCGGGCTGCGGTCGGCGAGTTGCAGGACGGCGAGATCCTGTTGCTCGACAACATCCGCATCCTCACTGAGGAAGTGTCGACTTTCGAGAGTGCGGTGAAGCTGACGCCTGAGGAGATGACGAAGACCTATCTCGTGCGCCATCTGGCGCCGCTGATGGACCTCTATGTCAACGATGCCTTTGCGGCCGCACATCGCAACGCACCGTCGCTCGTGGGATTCCAGGAACTCCTGCCGTCAGCAGGCGGGCGCCTACTCGTGGACGAAGTCGACACGCTCTCCAGCGTGGCCGAAGACCCGGCCCGCCCCTGCCTTTTCGTGCTCGGCGGGCTCAAGATCTCCGATGCGTTCGCGATGATGGCCAAAGTGCTCCGGGATGGCACGGCGGACACCATCATCACCTCAGGCGTCACCGCAAACGTGATGCTCTGGGCCAAGGGTGTCGACATTGGCGAACCGTCCAAGAAGTTCATTACCGATCGATCGCTTGATAGTTTCCTGCCTCAGGCGGCAGAGTGGCAATCGGAATTCGGGGAGCGAATCCAGGTGCCCACCGACCTGGCGATCGCCGCCGACGACGGGAGCAGGATCGAGCTCCAAGTAGCCGATCTTCCAACGGATCGCTTGCTCATCGATATCGGGGCGGACACCATCGCTCGCTATCGCAAGCTGATTGGAGAAGCAGCGACAATCTTTGTCAACGGCCCGGCAGGCGTTTACGAGTCAGCGGCTGGAGAACCGGGTACCCGGTCATTGTGGGAAGCCGTCGCAGCTTCGTCGGGCAAGTCGGTGATCGGCGGCGGCGACACGGTCGCCAGCGCTCGGCGCTTTGTCGACCTCGACGACATCGGCTTTGTCAGCACAGGCGGCGGTGCGTTGGTCCGCTTCCTCAGCGGCCAGTCCCTGCCCATGCTCGAAGCGATGCAGCGAGCGGCAGCACGCGAGGCTTCTCATGACTGATCAGGGGGACTCCGACCGGGCGATCGAATTGACCCGGTCGCTGTTCCTGCGTGACGACAACCACTACGGATGCGCCGAGTCCTCACTCGTCGCCCTCCAGAAGCTGTATGGATTGCCTGACGCCGATGACTCATCATCAGCGATGGTCCTCAACGGAGGGATCGCGTACAGCGGCGGTGTGTGCGGTGCGATCTCGGGCGCCGCGCTGGCGGTCGGCCGTCTTGCGGGACAGCGGATCGACGACCACAAGGAAGCAAAGAGGACGGCCCGGAAGCTCATCCAGAAGGTGATGGCCGAGTTCGACGTCGAGTTCGGTTCGCACAAGTGCTCCGACCTCATCGAGTACGACATCTCTACCGCGCAGGGTCACGATGACTTCATCGAGAGTGACGTGTGGCGGACTACGTGCATGAAACAGCTCGAGTTTTCCGTCAGCCGCCTTGCCGCCCTGGCCGACCCCGAAATCTGGGATGAGGAGGTCGCCTCGCTGTAGGGGTGGATATGGACGATTTCGCAATGATCATGGGGAATATCGACCGATACCGGCCAGGGTTGACCCGGCTCCCCGTAACCATGTATCCTGAATACTCGATAATCGATGATCTGTTCACAGCCGTGAACAAGCCTGGCTAAGGAGGCGCTTCGTGGAACCACTCAAGGCCGTCAAGAGAGAAGAGGCCGAGGTATTCGACTTGCCGGGTCGTAGCTGGCTCCACTACGTCGGACCGGCAATCACCGGGTCCAAGAACATCACCGTTGGGTTCTCCGAATTCCCTGCCGGGTCGGCGCCTGAAGGCCATGTCCACCCAACCCAAGAAGAGGTCATCTACATCGTCTCCGGGACGGGCAAGCTCGTATCACCGGCCAACACGGTGGAGCTCGTTCCGGGCACCGTTGTCTACATCCCGATCGGCACCCACCATCAGACCGTCAACGACGGCACCGAGACGTTGACGATGGTCACGTCGTTCTCTCCCCCGGTGATACCGGGCTCATACGAAGACTAACTAGAGCTCCTAGGAGGACCGCCTTCATGACCCAAGCAACGAAGACATACACCCCGGACGACATGGCGGAGTACGCCCGCCAGGCCCGGGTTCGCATCCTGGAGGCAGTCAAGCACGCTGGTGGCGGCCACGTCGGTGGGCCGTTCTCCGCAGCGGACATGTTGGCTGCTCTCTATTTCGGCGTGATGAACGTCGACCCCGAGAACCCCACATGGGAAGATCGAGATCGCTTCGTCCTCTCCAAAGGACACAGCTCGATCGCCCTCTACACGATGCTTGCGCTGCGCGGTTACTTCCCCGTGGAAGAGTTGCTCACGTTCGACTCGGTCAACTCCCGGCTGCAAGGCCATCCCGACATGACGGTCACCCCCGGGGTCGACATGTCCTCAGGCTCGCTGGGTCTTGGCTTCGCCGGTGCTCTCGGCATCGCCCTTGGCGGCAAGGCAGACGGCAAGGACTTCACCTCGTATGTGATGGTCGGCGATGGTGAGTGCAACGAGGGCATCATCTGGGAGGGCGCCCACGTGGCAGCCCGCTACGGGCTGGACAACGTCGTCGCGGTCATCGATCACAACAAGCTCCAACAGACCGGCTGGACCGGTGACAACTATGACCACCGGATCTCTCCCTATCTAGGCACCCAATTGGCTGACCGCTGGCGTGCCTTTGATTGGCATGTCATCGAGGTCGACGGTCACGACATCCCAGAGTTCCTGGATGCCGCCGAAGCGGCCAAGGACGTCACCGGCAAGCCGGTTGCCATCGTGGCGCACACCATCAAGGGCAAAGGTGTCTCCTTCATGGAAGGCGACTACATGTGGCACAGCAAAGTGCCAAACGACGAGCAGTTTGCGCAGGCCATGCAAGAACTTGGCGAAACCGACGGAGGTGTCGCATGACGACGTTGACTATGGGCAAGCCCCTCCGCGTAGCGATGGGCGAGACGATCACCGAGCTCGCAAAGACCAACGATCGGCTCGTGGTACTTGACGGCGACACCGCAGTCTCGACCCGGGTTGACATCTTCCAGGCCGAGCATCCGGACCGGTTCTTCCAAACCGGCATCGCTGAGATGAACATGCTCGGGATGGCCGCGGGAATGGCAACGGTCGACGGGTTGATCCCGATCGTCAGCACCTTCTCCGCATTCATTGCATCGCGCGGCCATGACTCGATCCGCGTCTTGATCGCACAGCCCAAGCTAAATGTGAAGCTCATGAGCGGCTATGCGGGCTTGCTCGCCGGGATGACCGGGAAGACACACCTGCTGTTCGACGATATCTCGATCATGCGGGCGATGGCCAACATGGTTGTCGTCGCTCCGGTTGATGAGGTCGAGACTCGTTCGGCGCTCGAAGCCATCATCGCATATGACGGCCCCGTGTACTTCCGCCTCAACCGCGGTAACACGCCCATCATCTTCGACGACGACTACAAGTTCGAGCTCGGCAAGGCAGTTACCGTCCGCGAAGGAACCGACGTGACAGTCTTTGCCACCGGTACCCATACGTCGCGAGCGCTCGAAGCAGCGGACAAGCTGGCTACCGACGGCATCGACGTCCATCTGGTTCACGTGCCAACGATCAAGCCACTCGACGTGGACACCATCGTTGCTGCGGCCAAGAAGACCGGCCTGGTACTGACGACAGAAGAGGGCACCATCATCGGTGGCCTGGGCAGTGCGATCACCGAGACTCTCGGCGAGTTTGCACCGATGCCGGTCAAGCGACACGGGCTGCAGGACGTGTTCGGCGAGTCCGGGCCAGATGGAGCCCTGCTCGACAAGTACGGAATCTCGCCTCCGCATGTCGCCGAAGCCATCAAAGAGCTAGTCGCGGCACACAGGTAGTACCGTATAAACGAGAATCGATTACAGCTGCTTGAAGGAGTACTGCTATGGCCCAGACCGACATATTCAGACTCGATGGTCAAGTAGCGGTGATCCCCGGTGGGAGCGGAGCCATAGGCTCCGCTCTTGGCGTCGGATTGGCCGGGGTAGGCGCCAATATCGTCGTTATCGGCCCTGCCAAGGACCGTGGCGAGGCCGCGGCGGAGAGAATCCGAGCAGCCGGCGGTGAGGCCCTGGTCGTTGAAGCGGACCTCACCAAGAAGGAAGACGCCGACCGAGCCATCGAAGAAACGATGGGGCGTTTTGGCCGTGTCGATATTGCAATCAACGCGATCGGCGGAGGCGCCGGGAACGTGCTCTTTGACGCTCACGAGTATCCGCAAAAGGAATGGGATTGGATCTTCGATCTCAATGTCACCAGCACGGTGCTCCCCACGCAGGCCGCCGTCAAGGCGATGATCGCCGGGGGCCGTGGCGGTCGGGTGCTCAACATCTCGTCGTTGCGCGGGCAGCTCGGAATCAATGCCGGCTACTCGGCATACGTTGCCGCCAAAGGCGCCATAGACTCGCTCACCCGTCAATGGGCCACTGAATGGGCGAAGCACGGCATCAACGTGAACGCCATCTCCCCCACTTTCATCGACACCCCCCAGGTGGCGATGCTGCTCGACGATCCCGACTTCAAGGCGGGCATCGTCAATCGCATCCCGCTGCGTAGGGTCGGCCAGACTGACGACCTTGTCGGTGCGGCCCTCCTCATGTGCTCCGGCGCAAGCAGCTTCATCACCGGCCAGATCCTCACCATTGATGGTGGGCTGACGGCAACTCAATAGGCACAGGAGAATCCATGGAGAACGTCACCAGCAACATCTTCACTGAAACGAAGGTACGCGGTTGCAACCCGAGTTACGTGACAACGTCGGACGGCGTGGTCGTCATCGACACGCCGCAGCTGCCCACCAAGGCCGTGCAGATGCGCAAAGATGCCGAGGAGCACGGCGAGATCAAATATGTGATCAACACGGAGCATCACGTCGACCACATCTTTGGCAACTATTACTTCAAGGGCGCCGGCAAGGTCGTCCACCATCAGGGTGTATACGACAACTTCATGGTGGTCGGGCCCGAGTTGGATCCGTTCGCCTACGCCAAGGAAGCGCTTCCGACCGATGACCCAGAGGGCGAAGCAATCTTCCCGGACCGTGACGAGTATTACGAGGACCCCAACAAGGGCCAGATCGTCTTCAGCGGCGATCTCACACTTCGGGTTGGCGACCATACCTTCGAACTGCTGCACACCCCTGGCCACACTCCCGGGCAGGTAGCGGTACACGTACCGGAAGAGCGTGCGGTCTTCACCGGCGACACAATCTTCAGCGAGTGCCAGACCTGGCTGATGACATCTGATGTTGAGGGATGGCTGGCGGCGCTGGAGCGCATCGGCGAACTCGACGTTGACCACGTGATCCCCGGTCACGGCCCGGTCACCACGAAGCACTACCTGAATGTACAGCGCTCGATGTTGATGGAATGGAAGACGGCGGTCGCCGTTGCCATCGCCAAGGGTTGGTCGAAGGAAGAGACGATGGAACGCGTCCACTTCAAGGACCGCTACCCGGTCGACATCGGCCAGGAGTACATGATGGATTACATCAACGAGTGGAACGCCAAGTCGCTCTACGAGAAGCTCACGGCTGCTATCGGGTGACCGCAAACAGCGATCAACGTGTGATGGTGGCGTACGCCCTGTACGCCACCATTCTCATTGAGGGACTGATCCTTGCCTCGATCGGTCCCACCCTCGACGCTCTTGGCGACCAGAGCGGGTCGACCCTCAGCCAGGTAAGCATTCTCTTTACGGCCAACTCGCTTGGGTACATCGCGGGTTCCCTGGCCGCGGGTCGCACCTATGCCCGCCTCACCGGCACCACAGTCCTGGCAGCGACGCTGGTAGCCATGGCGGCGCTGACGGCCTTCATCCCGCTATCAGGCACGCTCTGGCTCTTGATCGGCCTGTTCGCTGTCATCGGCGTTGCCGTCGGCTTGATCGACGTGGGCTGCAACACGCTGCTCGTCTGGCTGTATCGCAGCGAAGTGCCGCCGTACATGAACACGCTCCATCTTGCTTTTGGCATCGGTGCCGTGATGTCCCCGCTGATCATCGATCGGTTTGCCGTTGTCGCCGACGATGCCACCGCCGCTTTCTGGCTGTTCGCCGTGTTGATGATGCCGGTTGCGTTGTGGATCTACCGCACCCCCAGCCCGCGACAGCCGGCTGATGCCATGCAAGGTGACGGCTCACCGGTCGTGCGTCGCTACCGATGGTTCCTCGGCGTCACCGCCATCTTCTTCTTCATGCATGTCGGCGCCGAGCTGTCGTTCGCCGGCTGGATCTTCTCGTACGCCGAGGAGCTGGGTAAGCCGGAGACAACCGCCCGGATACTGAATTCGCTGTTCTGGGGTGGTTTGGTTCTCGGCCGCCTGGCGGCCATCCCCATGTCTCGACGCCTCACTCCCGCCCGCATGCTGCAGATCGATCTCGCCGGCGCAATCGCCAGCATCGGAGTGATGGCACTACTCCCCGACTGGTCGATGTCGATCTGGGTCGGCACGATCGGGTTCGGCGCATCTGTGGCTTCGATGTTCGCCAGCAGCATCAACTTCGCCGAGCAACGAATGACCATCACGAGCCATGTCACCGCACTGTTCCTCGTCGGCGGTAGCGCCGGATCGATGAGCTTGCCGTGGATAGTCGGCCAGTACTTCGACAGTCGCGGACCGGAGTCCATGGTCTATGTGGTGGCGGGGGCCTCTCTGGCAGCCGCCGTCCTGTTTGTCATCATGCGCTCGGTGGCGGCACGGGATCAAGCACAGATGGTTGGCACCCCGTGAGTGTTCCATTGCAACCTCCGGCTCCCCAACGGCTTGTTTCCTGGCGCGGCGTTGCCCCCGCGTTTGTTGCGACGATGGCGTCGATGCTCCCCGGCTTTCTCATCGCAGGGTTCGCAGTTCAGATCCGGGCCGATATCGGCCTCAGCCTCAGCAGTCTCGGCATCCTGATCGGGGTCTTCTTCGGGTCGGCGGCCGTCGTGTCTCCAGCCATGGGGCGCTTCAGCGAGTCGGCAGGGTGGGCAACCGGCCTCCGGACCGCCACTGTGCTCACGGCAATCAGCCTGTCCGGGATTGGGTGGCTGGCGAACTCGACGCTCTCGCTGGCGTTCTTCTATGTCATCGGCGGTCTTGGAAGCTCGTTGGCCCAAATTGCATCGAACCTGGCTGTTGCCCGCTGTGTCGACGTCAGCAAGCAGGGCCTGGTCTTTGGTCTTCGCCATGCGTCAGTCCCTGCGGCTGCCGTGCTTGCGGGCTTGGCCGTGCCGACCATCGCCCTGACCGTGGGTTGGCGATGGGGATTCCGTGGTGCCGTCCTGCTGGCGGCCATCGCCGCAGTCACGATTCCCGCTCGAGAAGAGCCCTACGTGATCAACCCACCCAGTGAGCGTCCGACCAAAGGCCCCAGGAAGACCGCGACTCCGTTTCGTTTGCTGGTCCTGTTGGCCGTCGCGGTTGGCCTCGGCACAGGTGGCGGCGACACGTTGGGCGCCTTCGTTGTCAGCTTCGCCGTCGAGCAGGGCGTTACCGAAGAGTCTGCCGGATTGCTGCTGGCGATCGGCAGCGCCTGTGGTTTGGCTTCCCGGGTGATTGGCGGCTGGTTGATCGACCGCCGCCAACACGCAGACCTCACCGCGGTCGCCGCAATGATCGGCATCGGGATGGGCGGGATCATCTTGTTGAACAACGGCGGCATGATTGGCTTGTTCATCGGTGCCCTGATCGCGTTCACTTCAGCCTGGGGCTGGGCAGGTCTATTTACCTTTGCCATCGTCAAGGACAACCCGGACGCCCCGGCCACCGCATCCGGCATCACCCAGGTTGGCAAGTATCTGGGCGCCGCGCTGGGACCGCCAATCTTCGGGACAATCGCCGATAGAGTCTCTTTCACGGCGGCGTGGTGGTTTACAGCAGCAGCATTGCTCAGCGCCGCCGCCCTAATCCTGTACGTTCGCAATCAAAGGCCGCAATGAGCGACTATCACCTTCACCTCCATCCGCACCATCCGACGCCGTGGGCTCCGCCTATGGGTGTGTACCCCGATGGCTACATCGACCGCTACGTCGAGACTGCTCTCGAGAAGGGGTGTACCGAACTCGGATTCACCGAACATCTATATCGCTGCTTCGAATCTGAGCCCGTGTTCGGGAGATGGTGGGAGTCCGACCCCAATCCAGCGCTCGCCGATGAGATCGAGCAGATTGTCAAGTACGAGCGCAGCCTGTCATTGGAGAGATACGTCGAGGTTGTGCTGGACGCCAAGGACCGGGGTCTCCCGGTCAAGCTCGGGCTCGAGGTTGATTTCCAGCCGGGCACGGAGGAGAAGGTCCTCGACCTGCTTGCCCCATATCCGTTTGACTTCCTCATCGGCTCAGTGCACTGGGTAGGGGCATGGTGGCCGGACCGCAAGCGCGGGATGGAGGAATACGCTCGCCTCGGCGACCGGCCGGCCTACGAGAAGTACTTCGCTACTGAAGTTCAGCTCGCCGCCTCGGGCCTGGTCGACGTGCTGGCTCATGCCGATTTCGTGAAGCGGACCGGCGGCAAGCCATACAGCCCTCCCCTGGACCTGTATCAGGCCGTGGTGGACGCCGCGGTGTCCAGTGGCACGGCCGTCGAGGTGTCGAGCGCGGGCCTGCGCCAAGCACCGCAGGAGATATACCCGGCGCCGGCATTCCTGGAGATGTTCAACAAGGCGGGCGTGCCGATCACACTCGCCTCAGATGCGCATAGACCCGAAGACACAGCCTGGGAGTTCCCCGAGATCATCGCCGCCGCCCGAGCCGCCGGCTACACCGAACATCTGCAGTTTGAAAAGAGAACACGAATATACGTTCCGCTCCCCTAGACCGGAGGTCCAGAAGTGAAGGTGTCGTTCAAGACCCGCCCGCAGCATGCGGAGTGGCAACCGATGGTGGACTTCTGGAAAGAGGCCGACCAGATCGACCTGTACTCGACCGGCTGGACCTTCGACCATTTCTACCCCATATTCAGCGACCCGAACGGTCCCTGCTTTGAGGGTTGGACGATGCTTTCGTACCTCGCCGCCGTCACCAAGCGAATCCGCCTCGGGGTCCTTGTGACTGGCAACACCCATCGCCATCCGGCTGTGCTCGCCAATATGGCAGCGACCGTCGATGTGGCTTCGGGTGGTCGGTTGGAGCTCGGCCTCGGGGCCGGATGGAGCGAAGAGGAGCACGCAGCCTACGGTATCCCCCTCCCCCGTTGGGGCGAACGGTTCGACCGTCTCGAAGAGGCCTGTGCGGTCATTGACACGCTGCTCACCAACGAATGGTCCGATTTCGACGGCGAGCACTACAAGCTGACCAACGCCCGCTGCGAACCCAAACCGGTCCAACAACCGCGGCCTCCGATCATCATCGGCGGCAAGGGGGAGAAACGGACACTGCGCATAGCGGCGCGCTGGGCAGACGAGTGGAACTTCCCGGGCGGCGAGCCGGCCGAACTAACTCACCTGATCGAGGTTCTTCATTCACACTGTGCCGATATCGGTCGTGACCCGGAGGAGATAGCCATCTCGGTGAAGGCGGAGGCGATCATCGAGCCGGCAGCGTTTGCGCAGCTAGCTGCCGATTACAGGGAAGCCGGAGCCGAGCACATCATCGCCCACTTCCCGGCGCCGCACGATCCGGCAGACTTGGGCCGATACGCCGAGCTTCTGGCACCGGTGGTTGCGTAGCACGCACCGATCGGTGAGCATCGCAACCCGGTTGACGGTGGCCGTGAACTACCCTTCGCAGTTGCAGATGAACTTCTCGAGCCGCAAAGAATGACCCCGAGTCAAACCACTGATCTGGCCATCCTCGTTGCGGCGAGCGATGCGTTCGAGCGACTATGCGCCTCCCTCGACGACCGGTGGGATCTGCCTACCCCGTGTTCCGAGTGGAATCTGGGCCAGCTGGTGGATCACGTGACCGGTGGCAACTGGTTCACTATCGAGATCCTCAACGGAGAGACAGCCGACGCCGCTTTGGCAGCCGCACGCTCACGCTTCGATGACAAACATGACCGACGAGTCGGGGCAGTCTCGTCGGTTCGTGACCAGCTAGATGCCTTTGTCCAGCGCGGTGCGCTGGACAGGCGCTGTCAGCACGTCAGCGTTGAACTCAGCGGTGCCGAAGTTCTCCGCCTCCGGCTCCACGACATCATCATTCACAGCTGGGATATCGCGCAGACGGTCAGCCCACCAGCCAGTGTCTCCGACGCCCTCACCGGTTGGGCGTTGACCGAATTGGCCATGCCCGATTCGCTCGCCGCACGTCATTTCGGTCTGGAGTCCGCAGGCCCGCGCCGTCAATCCGAACCACCGCAGACAGCCCTACTTGCGGCCTTCGGTCGGTCCGTCTGAAGGGTCAGTTCGCCACCGAACACGGACCGAATCAACCGACGCCACGAT
>CBDUNF010000052.1:0-19070 GCA_965368515.1 uncultured bacterium | reverse complement strand
AGCGTGTCAGGATCCTGAGTCACGCCGGAGCGAATGACCATCTGGAGCAGAGATTCGCCGGCCGAGTTGTTGTGACGTGCGACGACGGTTGGCGGCTGTACCGGCTCCCAGCGTAGGAACGGACGCAGTTCGGTGACAGCAAGAACAGCCCTTGGGTCCAAGTCTGGAACCGGGTCGATTCCACCTGCGATCACACTCGGGTCGAATTCAACCGGGTCAATCAGCAACGGGGTTTCGGGGTCGAGAATGGCGTCCTCGAAGGCTCTGCCCACGAGGCTGGCCCGGTCGACAGAGGCGATCCGCTCCGCTCGTCCCATGCGGGTGAGCGGCGCAGACCGTCTCTGTTGGAGTCGTGACAAAATCGATCCATCGACGGTGCTGTCGCCGGTGAAGGGGGTACCGGTAGACAGGTCGATGGTCGCTCGCTCGTTGGGCCGGTTCCGTCGTGTGATTACAGACGCAGTAGCCACGTTGAGGAGGTCCGTCTCCACACCGGGCGGACCGCCGCGACCGTGGGACCGGTTGAGCGCGGCGGCAACCTGGTTCACAAAAGGTTGCGAAGGGGATGGCGGGTCCATCTCGTGCGGACGGCTGTTGCCTGCGAGGTCGACGCCCCAGACACGGAACGCATAGCGGCGCCCGTATCGGAGTCGGGGCAGCGTGCCCGGTTCAACTCGAGAGTGCAGCACGATCGGAGTGATCGGATCCGGATCGACATCGGGGTCTTCGACAATCTCATCGCCGTTCTCGTGGCGCACCCGTTTGCCGGGACGAGGCGCCGAAAGGCTCCATCCGCTCCAGCTGAACATCGCCTCGTGCACGTGTACCGGCGGATCTTCGACGCCTGCTGTCTCCGTCGCAGTCGTAGTCTGCACGAAACCCTCATCGGGTACGTCGTCGAGCACCAAACCGTGATCGAGCACTTCGGCATCCACCCTTCTGGCGTGAAGGGTCGCCCACTTGCCAACCGTCTCGTCGAGCACCTCGACCCGGTAGCCCTGGGTGACGTCCTCGGTATTCAGTAAGGGTTCCTTGCCCGCCATGACCTCCTCGCCAAGCGTGCCCTGGCCCGAGATGCGAGCCTGGGTCTCGAGCGCTCGGTTGTGGCGGACGACCGTGAACCCTCCAGTGCGGTGTGCGGGCGGCGCGGTTGTGGCTTCCCCTTGATTTTCGGCGGTCCGTAGAAGACGGGGAATCGTCCACAGGAAACGGTCGGTCTTGAGAGCTGCACCGTCTGCATCCATATCGAGGACGCCAAACATCTCAGCGTCGCCGACTGCAAGCTGCCCCGCAACCCACTCCTGCCCGCGGGGCACCGTGACCATGTGTTGGCCGGCGAGAGCGCACGCAGTTCGCGAGGTGAGACTGGTCAAGCCGTTGCCGAACACGATCGTGGCGGTGAGCCACTGGCTCTTTGCGAGCGCCCCGAGGTCTTCAACTTTCAAGTCGATTACGAGCCCGAGCCTCCGCAGCACTCCGGGATGATCTCCGAGAAGTGACACTCGCTCATGGAAGTCGGGTTCGGGCTTGGGGAGCGGGTCCCGCGAAAGACCTTCAATCGGTCGCGGCGAAGGATCGACAACGGCAGATTCGGGACGCTCATAGAAGCGGCGGGCCCGGTGCAGTTCCAGAAAGGCCCGGTCGATGCCCTGGGTGGCGCTGATCCGTTTTTCGATTGAAGCGAGCGGGGTGACATCTCCCGTGCTGCCGGGTTCGCCGACTGATTCGTCGAAACGCGCAGTGAGCGTGGACTCGTCGTAGAGGCTGAGATCCGAGGGGATGTCGAGGGTGCGGTTGACCAGAGTCACGAGGGGGTCGAGCTCACGATCAGGCACGCCCGGAGCGGTCGGGTTGAACGCCATGGCAACAGCCGAAAGCAGCTTTGCCGTATCATGGGCGTCGGCCGCTCGGAATGTGCGCCACTGCCGGTCGTCCCAATCCAGCTCGGTTGCTCCCCGTACCGGTACATCGGGCGGAAAGACCTGCGACCAGGCTCCGGGCTCAACGCTGTCGAGCAGCGCCTTCGCCGCGAGCGGACCGTTCTGGTTGGCGAGCTCGATCTTGGCGTCGCCAAGTTTGCCCGCCCACTCCCGGAAGATCTCGAATTCTCCGAGCGTGCTGTCTGCCTTGCCTGGGATCAGCTGCGGAGAGACGAACAACGATACGTGGAATGGCGCGGAGTCATCTCTGCTGTACGGAAGGGCGACAACGGTGAAGCGATCCTGTGACATATCAGGCTCCTGCGTACGCGAGGCAATAGTCGGACCAAGCTGGTGATGTGCCGTCGGCTTCGAGACCCATCACATCGACGAAGTTGGGGTCACCGTTGGATCCGGCGAACTGGCGCTCGGCTTCAATGGTGACTGAGGCGGAGAAGAACAAGACCTCGACCTTCACAGTTAGCGAGGCCCGACCCACCATCTTGCCGGTGTCGAAGTCGTACATCAGCTCCAGGTAGAGCTCGATAGAGGCGGAGATGAGCCCGAGAACGTCGACTTCGCCACGGAGACGGAAGTAGCCGCTGAGCGAGCCGGCATCGCCTTCGAGCCGCATGTAGATGCCGAGCATCGCAGAGACCGAACCCGACGCCACCCCAAAATCGACGGCCAGTACGGCGCCCGCTTCGAGGCTGAGCTCGAGCACAACGAGCCCTTCCGGGGACAGGCGGAGTCCAAAGAAGCCGCCGCCACCGATGAACAGGACTGCCAGCGTGAATGGGCGTTCCCTTGTACAGAAGTTGAAGCCGACGGTGACCATCTCGCCGAGGAAAGGAACTTGGACATCGGCGCCGAGAGATAGGTTCGACAGGTTGAACACACCGATAGCGACGTTGGGCAGGTCCTGGGTGAAACCGGCGGTAAGCCCGGAGGCGGTGACGTCGAGAAACGGTGGGTCCGAAAAGCCGTCAAACGGTATGAGTTCCTTGAGAACCTCGATGAAGCCAAGGAGACCGACGAACTCGATGTCGTTGAGGACAACATCAACCTCCGGCTTGCCGGCAGATCCAGCCCGGAACGAGAGATGGTCGAATCGAAACTCGACAAGCTCAGCACCGGGTAGGAGGTTGAGGGAGAAGTCCTTGAGTTCGGCCAGCGCCTCGACACCCATCTCGCCTTTGCCATTGATGCGACCCTCAACGGCCAGAACCAGGCTGTCCTGTTGCAGCTCGAGGATCGGGTCGGCGACCGGCCACGACTGCATCTTTGGCTTCCACTCGTACCTGTAGCTGAATTGCATGCTGGACGAGCCGAGTCCATTGACGAAACGAACGATGTCCGAAATCAGATCGATCGCGTCCACGATGGTCTGCAGAATCTCGGCCAGCTTCTGCAGCTGGTGGCGGATGAGAGGCGGCAGCAGCGGGGCGACGGTGGGTATCTCCGCCAGGGCCTGCCGCAGCGCGTCGAGCGGGTCGTTCAATGCCTGCTCAACGGCCTCCTCGGTGGCGTCGATCAGCGAACTGATCGTGGTGACCACGTCGTCCACCGCCGCGGTAATCAGTGACTCGAGGTTCTGGGCGGCAGCCAGAGCGTCCTGCGCCTGCTGCTGAAGCTCGGCGGCCTTGCCGGTGGCACGGTCGACCAGCTTATTGGCCTCGGCAACGGCATCCTCCACCATCTTCTTCGCCCGGTTGAGGTCATCGATGAACGCCTCAATACGGTCGAGCGTCTCTGTCACTACGGCCGGAGCGTCGTCAAGGTCGAGACCGAGCAGTTCGAGGATGTCAGTCAGCTCCACCAGACCGAACAACTTGGGCAGGGCGCCCCCAAGGAAGTCGACCGGATCGAACTCGCCTGTTGCAACCTTGGCGAGATCGTTGACGGTCCCGTTGAGCCGGGACAGTCCGGCAATCTCCAGGTTGGGTTCGATGAAGCCACCGGCCTTGTCGCTTCCGGACGACTGGCCTGCGCCAAAGCCGAGCTCGATCTTGCTGGGGAGGCTGGCCCACACTTCTCCTGCGTTGGTAGCGCCGCCGAACCCATCGTCGACGTAGGTCTCGAAGTACTCAATGGTCGTCGGTCCCGCGGGTGACAGTTGCTCAACAACGTCAATCGTGATCGCTGCAGTCTTCATCGTCGGTGTAGACCCACCGACCTTGGGTTCGGCGTCGAAGGTGATCGAGGCGGCCGGGGCGATGGTGTCGCCACCCTTGCGAACAGCCGCAAACGCAACCTTCTGACCGGCGATGTCGACGGTTGCGTGCGGGGCGTGCAGGGCGCGGATCGAGACCGCATCAGTGTGTGCGGCAGCGACCCAGGTGAGCGGTGTCGCTATCCGCAGCGGTCGGTCCTCGTGGTCGCGGGCGTGGAGAGTGAATGTGAACGGTACGCCGTCGACCTTCGGCACAAAGGCCTCGTTCGGCTCATCACCGGCCGGCGGCGGATTGAGAGTCGGCGTGACGAGGGGAACGATCCGGACCTCGGTGAACGGCAGGTCGCGCTGGTTGAACCGTTTCACCGGCTCCTTGATAACCAGGAACATCCGCTGGTAGAGACCTGCGATGGACGGGGCCGCGTCCTTCATCTTGCGTTCGGTGAGCTTGACCAAGCTGGCCCGATGCCCGAACGGCCACAGGTAGCCGGGATAGACAACCTTGACGAACTGATCACGGCCCATCGGTGCAACGTGGTCCCACGACTCGATCGACGACATCGCCGCAGCTGAGTACGGATCGGTGTCCCAAGCACCGTGGAAATTGAGCCAGGCGCCAACCGACGAAAGGTACAGACCGCGGGCTTCAACCGGTTGGGGACGGATCGGGAGGTCGGTCGGCCCGATCCAGGTCTCGCTCGATTGCCGTACAAGCATGTGCCGATCGGCACCGTCGAGCGAAGATCGGAACGGGTCGTCGGTATGAGTCGGCGTCAGCTCGTTTGCGAAATCGGCCATGGCCTCCCGGTCACGAGCCCATATCGCACGAATGATCCTCTGGAAGCTGGACGTCTCGTCAATGACGACCTTGTCGTTGCGCCCGGTTCGTCGGACACCGAGGCGCGAATGCCATAGCTCGACCCGATGCTCAGCGTCCTCGGCGCCTACCGGTTCGGTCGCGTGTGTCCAGCCACCCCGTTGACTCGGGCTGATGATGAGACGGTATGGCGCCTCGATTGCGGTCTCGAACTGGCGAGGCTCTCGGCTGAGCTTGGGACGTCGGGTCCTTCGATCCCGGATCGGGTTGGTGATGATGCCACCCCGCCCAACCAGTGCGGTGACGTCGATCGTGCGTCCGCCAACGCTGATTGTCGTCGCAGCTGCATCCCCATCGACGGCGATGCCGGACGTGGCAACGGTACCGAGACGGGCATTGATAGCACGAGCGATGCGCCGGTCCCGCATGAGTTGGTTGAGGCCGCTGGTGGTTGCCGGGTCGGGACCGCGCCTGCGGTTCGTCTCTGCGGCGATGACGAGGCCTGCGTCTGTGCCAATCGCAACGAGACCGGGCTCGATGCCGAAGATGGGGCCAACCGGCGGGACCCGCAGGAGCGGGCGTGGGGCAGCCAGCGGGTGCACTGCCATCGGAAGCTGGGAAATGGCTTCGAGGATGCCGGCGGTAGTGAACGGGATCTCGGCCCCGGCGGCAACGGTGAAGACGATCCGGCTGCCCTTGGCCGGCCGCGCCTGCTCGGGGGGAACGAACACGGCGGACTCCGGCGGGTCCTCGTCGGAGTGGTCGTCCGGGACGGGCGGGTCGACCTTCGCTTCATAGATAGCCCGCTCGGCGAGGTGCTGGAAGCTGAGGTTGACTATGAGATGGCCACCATCTTTGCGGGCGACGAGGACCGGTTCCTCACGGGCCAGAAGGTCGAGCCCGAATACTTCAACCCGCATGGCGACAAGGTCAGCAGGGCGGATGATGTCGACGACCAAGTCAGGAGCACGGGGTTGGGGTGCAACGATGATCGGGAAGTCGGGTAGCCGGCCAATGGCGGCGCTGAACCGATCTCCCGCGACGATTAATGAATCACCTAGTCGTCCGTCACGACCTGCCATGGGATCTCTCCCCCCTACCGGCACGTGACTAGGTCTACCCGCGATGACTCAATGTTGGTTATCCGTTTTTTCGCGCTCTGCTCGGTCGGCTCCGGTGGTCCATTCCGGTTCAGCCGTCGACGAAGACCGGTATGTCGAGCCGCAGCGACTCGAGAAGCCTGCTCACGGTGGCGTCGATGCGATGCGCGGCGTCGGCAACGAACACCATGATCAATGGGCTTTCCGGGTCCCCGTCAACCGTAACGGCGTATTCAACAGCCGCACCGCCCCCGATCTCGTAGCGCTGGAAGTGACCACTCAGTCCGTAGTCCGAGAAGGACCGGATCGGCCCTGTTGCCGATGATGCGTAGCCGAGTCCTTCGAGGTGAGCCTGGGTCGTGTGGGTAATCGACTTCTCGTGCGACCACATGAGTCGGAGACCCGGGCCCCGCCCGAAGTCATCGAAGTAGCTGCCGGGTCCGCCGCGAAGCCTTTCGGCTGCGAAGAATCCGACCCAATCTGTACCGGTGACATCGACGGGATCCTCGTCAACCCACCTCCCGGGGATTATCGCTGAGATGGTGCCGTCGGCGCTGGCCAACCGATACGGCTCAGGCCGGCGGGTCAGGGGCGTTCCGAACATCTGCCCGTCATAGAGCGACTGATCGGTGTAGCGCCACACGACGACGTCCGTCGGCGTCGCTTGCTCGCCTTGCAACGCATCGCAGATCAGGCGGAATCCGCTCACATCCTGTTGGGGAAGGATGTCGCCAAACACAACAATCTCGTCGAGGGCCTCGAGACCGAGGGAGGTCCCGGCCCCGGTCGGGCTGATGTCAGCTACCTCGATGGTTAGACCGGACACGCCATCGAAGTTCCGCTCGAGCAAGCCGTTCGGCTGGAACCCAGGGTCGATGATTGCTCCCGACACGATCGCGTCGACGATCTCGCGGGCTTCGACTCCAACAAGGTGACGTGGTAGCAGGATCGCGCTACGCCCCCCTTGCTCACTTGCATAGTGAACGCCGAGAACCTCACCCAACGCATTGACCACCGGGCTCCCGGAGTTGCCGCCATCTGTCTTTGCCGAGCTCTCGAAGTTCGTCAAGAAGCCGAACCATTCGATGTCGTCCGAGACCTCTTTGGAGACGGCACCGTCTTGGAACGAAATAGTTTCGGTCCGGTTGGGAAATCCGACGACACGCACCGGTTCTTCGAGAGTGGGCGCCTCCGGCGCCCACTCGAGGTATTGGAAAGCGTCGCCTTCTGCTTGAAGCACTGCGATATCCGCGCATCCGGACCCGCCTATGACCCGGGCGGGGATCTTCTGATCGGAACCATCAAACCGGAGAAAGAGGTCTGAATACCCCCCGGCAACGTGATAGTTGGTCACGACCAGACCATCTGCCGATACGAGGAAACCGGTGCCGCGGGAGTCTGCGGCGGTGCTGATCTCGACGACTGCCTGCCGGATTTGCTCGGTGGTGCGGGACGATGCCAACACGAGTGAATCGTCCGGGAACGAGCCGACGTGGCGACGCCCCTCCTTGTTCACTTCGAGCATCGTGCTTCCGCCATCGATGGCATCGCAGAGCTGATCAAGGCCACCGGTGATCTCCACTTCGTCGATCTTGGTGATCACGTTGCCAACGGTGAGACCGAATGTTGATCCCGCTCCCTGCGGCGCCACGGCTGTGACGACAACCTGGCCTTCTGTGTTGTTGACTGCGGAGAAGCCGAGCTGCTCAACGACCTCGCGAGAACGCATTCGGCGAACCCAGAGATCGGCGACATCACCGCGAAGAGCGATGGGTGCACCCGAGTCGTTGTACGACGTGATCACACCAGCAGTGAGTCCGTCGGCATCCAGCAAGATCGCTCCGATGTTCGAGCGGGAGGAAGTCGGCAGCGCATAGGTATCGCCTTCAGCCGTCGCCGTTGTGGCAGAGCTGGCTACCGCTGGCCCAACAGCCGTGGCGATTGCCGATGGCGACGAGGTTGCCCCCAACTCAGCAACCTTCTCGAACGCGTGGTCAACCCTGATCAGCGCAAGGTTGACGCATTCGGCGGCGGCGTCAAGCTCCGCAACCAACGGAAACTCTTCGCCGGGCAGGAAGACATTGATACGATCCGACCCGACCACGCTCGTTGCCGCTGTCAGTATGAGCCCGTCTTCTGAGACCACCACGCCGGTGCCCTCGCCTATCGAAGCTACCCCAGGCGCATCGAGTTCGAGAAAGTCCCCCTCTGCGCTAACCCCAACCAGGATTCCCTCCGCATGAGCCTGCAAATCGAGGGGGGCTTCCGTCGTGGTTGTTGTGGTGGTTGGGGCTGATGTGGGCGCCGTCGTGGGAGCGGGCTCATCAGTCGAGCTGCACGCCGCTGCCAAGCAGAGAACCGCAAACACCAACACACGTAGACGTCGACGCTCTATCACCACACGCACCCTCCAAGTCGAACATCCCAGAAGTTAGCAGCTAGTGCCCAGGAAATGGAGACTGTCGGGATCGCTCCGAGCGCGGCTAACTCCGCGACACGTGGCGGATCATGTCCAGAACTACGGTGCCATTGCGCGGTTGAGGAACGCCGCCATCTGCGCCCGGGTCACCGGTGCATTCGGGCAGAACATGTCGTTGACCGGCGGGTTACAGCCCCTCGTCACTCCGACGAACGCGAGCCGTTCGATGTTGGCCTCAAACGGTGAACCGTCGTCGTCGGTGAACTGGTCGGAGCCGGCACCCTCCTGGTACTTGAACGCCCTCGCTAGGAATGCAGCCATCTGGCCACGGGTCACCGGATCCTCCGGGCAGAACATGTCGTTGACCGGTGGGTTGCAGCCCTTGGTGACGCGCACCGCGGCGAGCCATTCGATGTCGTCTTCAAAGATCGATCCATCGTCGTCGGTGAACTCGACCGGTTCACCGGGCGTCAGGTCGTCAGCGAGAGCCCGCCGCAGGAACGCGGCCATTTGACCTCTTGTGACCGGCTGGTCCGGGCAGAACATGTCGTTGGCCGGTGGGTTGCAGCCACGGGTGATCCCGGCGTCGGCCAACCACTCGACGTTGGCGAAGAAGTTGTGACCGAGGGGAACATCGCCGAACGTAGCAACTGATGGCACCTCGAACACATCGATCACGTCGATGGTGACAGTGGCATCAGCGCTAACCAACGAATCGCTCACGGTGACCGTCAGGGTGTAGGCAGAAGTGGTTTCGAAATCCAACCCGGCGGCAACAGTGATCTCACCAGAATCAGCGATCGCAAAGTGGCCCGCTGGGTCACCGCCGGTTATGGCAAAGCCAATCGCCGCTTCGTCGGTGGCGACGACCGTCCCGACAACCGTTCCGATTGCAGCATCCTCGTCGACCTCGAACGATGCGTCCGCAACCATCGGTGGCTGGTTGCAGATCGCCGGAGGCGACTCCAACCAGGGAGTGAAATCGACGTCGTGGCTCACGCTGTCGCCGCTACCCGACCCCGCTCCGCTTGGTCCGTCGGTGGCCCCCCACCAGTTGTTCTCGATGTTGTTCGTGGAGGTTGTTGTGTCAACCAGTCCAGCCACGTTGCCAACGAAACAATTGTCGACGGATCCGCCGGCAAGTCCGGCAAACTCATATAGCCCGAGGCCTTGAGCTTTGCTGTTGGCGATGTAGTTGCTGGTAACGACGTAGTTCCCGGATCCGGCCAGCTCGATTGCTGTCGAGTTCCCCTGCAAGGGAACGCCGCCTTCTGTGACACCGAAGTAGTTGCCGCTGATCAACACCGAAGCCGTCGGCTCAGCGCCGAGCAACTCGATTGCGGTTGTAACGGACCCAAATGTGTTGTTGCGAATCTCGATGCCGGTCCCGGTCGCGCTCAATTCGTTCGCCAGGACACCGTTGCTCATTGACACTGCGGCACCAGTCGGCGTGACACCGAACGTGTTTCCCACCACCACGTTGTCCGAGAACGAGTGAGAGGCGTTGAAGTCAACGCCGACACCCGCCCCGAAGTAGTTGCGTTCCAAGCCATCGGACGTGCCATCCTCGTTGGTACCGATGACGTTGTTGTTTGACGATTGCCGGATGAAGACGCGACCAGAGCCAACCTTGGCGGTGCCATCCGCCGAGATGCCGAAGTAATTGCCTGCCACGGTGTTGGCATCGTTCTCGTTTATGTACAGGGCGTATCCACCGGGCCCGAACACGTTGCGTTCGCCGACGTCATCGAAACCGTCACCGTCAGTCCCGACGATCACACCACCGGCGGCGCCCTGTATCAGAACGCTTGCGAAGAGATTGGATGTGCCCAGCTCGGACGAGCCGGCAGCATCGAGTTCGAGATGGTTGCACGCGATGTGATGACCTGAGCCATTGTCGACCTGAATCGCAGCAAAGACACCGGGAGACTCGTCGCTGCCAATAGCGAGACCGCGGATCGCTGAAGACCCGGCGGCGTGGTTGATGATGAACGCACCGGGATCCGGGTTGGTGACCTCGTTGGGATTGGTGACCACCTCAATTCGCGGATGCGAAGGGGATGTCTCGGTGGCACAGACGTTTGCTAGTGGCGCATCGTTCTGCGGCTGGGTGGAACCGTCGATGATGACACTCTCTGTGATCATCATCGGACCTTGGGTGATATCGATCCGGCACACGCCATCGATGCACTGCCCGGCCGGGATGTCAAACGTGATGGTGTCGTCACCCATCGTCGCGTTCGCCGCTGCAACCGCTCCGGGAAGGCTGCAGTCGGATGGAGCAGACGTACATGCACTGAGACCCGGGTTGTTGTTGTTGGTATCGACAACGAATGTGGTCGCACCCGACGCGGGTGACGCGGCGATTACCGCGATTGCCATGGCGAAGACGGCACAGAAGCCGACGGTCGCTCCCCAAACCGGACGACGTGAAACTGCGGACATCGGTATAGCCCCCTGCTAGACCAGAACCTATTTCCCACAACGTAACCGCTTGCGCCAGCCCATGGTACGAAAAACCAGTTTCGGACTGTTCCCCAGTTTGAGGAAACCGCGCGTAGGTTTCCTTCCAGAACTCACGGAAGGGCGTAGGGAGGTCGAGGTATGGCTCGCAGGGGACGGAGCGACGGGATCAGCAAGCTGGGTTTGATGGCTCTCGCCGCCGGCCTGACCTCGACAAGATTTGGTGGTGAAGACCCGCTGGGGACGGCACCCGACGGCGACAATTGGCATCATGAGGGGCTGAGTCGTCGGGCCGCCAAGGCGTCGGGTTGGTCGCCCGAGGCGGAGAATGCCCTGGCTTTTCACACCGACTACGTGGACTCGTACCTGTACAACCCGCTCTGGTGGCTGAACTTCGCCCAGGGTGGTGGGATGAAACGGCTGAAGGTGGTGATGTCATCGCAGGCCGACCTCGTGAAAGTGCACTTCGACGACCTGTTCGATACGGAGAGCGTGCTGGCGACATGGCGCAGATACCTGTCGGGGACCGTGGCGGGACTGCTGTGGATCGCCAACGAGGACGTTGCCACCGAGCAGAAAGTGTCGATGGCTCACAACATCGTTGGCGTTTCGCTGCATGCGGTCCAGGACTACTACTCCCACTCGAACTGGATAAACGACCCCGCCCGAAGGAACCGCACTTTCTTCGCGACACCGGACTCGATCCGTCGCAGCTCGGAACTGTGGACCGGCGCCTATGAAACGCCGGAACGGTTTGGAGTCAAGCACCACGGCGAATACCTGTTTGCCTGCACAGTCCTCAACCAGATTGGCTCGGTGGGCCGGGCGATGATGCGGGTGGTGTGCCATGCCGCGTCTCCGTTCTCCAAGAGCGCTGTTTGTGACTGGTTCAAGCAATGCCAGGAAGCCGAGCCCATCAATCCGGACGAGATTGCCGGATTCGAGCTCAACCCGGCGAACGGCGTGTTGTGGATGAAGCCGGGTATCAACGTCGACAGCTCCTGGCAAGCATCCATGGGCGTGCGGGAACGGGGCCTGGAATCAGGCTTCGACGGTGCTGACGGCTTTCGCACGGCATACAACCTGGCATATCAGTCATCGTGCCAATGGCTGCACCTTCTCGAGCACATCATGGACGATGCCGGTCACGGTGATCTGTGGAACGCCGTGAAGAACCAGGGCATCACCAGGGACGACTATCTCACCGACCTCGACCCCTTTGAGAAGTTCAACCAACTCCCCTACCGATTCATCTCCACGGGGCCGTACCCACCGTCCCCAAAGGTCGACGACACCGACAAGTGGTACGTGCGCCTGACGGTGGCCACTGCAGATGAGAAGAACGCCGGCACCAATGCCGACATCGTGCCCATCATCGACGGCAAGCGGTTCCCGGCGCTCGATCACGCCCCGCAGCCGCCACGACCAGAGCCCGGTGAAGACCCCGAGCGTGGCGTCGCCCGATCTGCGCTTGGTATCGATGACCATGAGCGAGGAGACGTCCGTTCGTACATGGTGGGACCGCTCGACCAGGCGCCCAAGCGCATCGAGCTCCTCAACGATGCCCCTACCTTTGGCGACTTGATCGTGGCTGCGGCAGAAGCAGTGTGGGATGCCGTTGTGTGGGCATTCGAGAGCGTGGTCGACTTCCTGTTGTCGCTGATCGGGTATCACGCCGACTTCGTCGACGAAGGACACACCGCCGTCGCCGCGGCGGACCTAGAAGCACTAGACCCGGGAGACCGGCACGAATGGTCCATCCGTTGCAACGGAGGGTCGGAAGGCGACTACCGGATCAACGGGTGGGTCGAAGCTACCGGCACCGAAACGGTCTCACCGACCGGGGTGCCGCTGCGCCGATATGAGGTGTACTTCGACGAGTTGCACTGCATCGAAGAGTCGGACTGGGATCGCGGCACATGGTCCGACGAACCGTTCGTGCTCGGGCTGGTGATGGGCCATGGAGCAGGCAACAGTCTGATCAAGTGGAAGACGAGCCCCTACCGAAACGTCGATTCCGGCGATACCCGCAGCATCAATCGGGAGTACACCGTCGATGTACCGCGCAATTACGGGTTCATCTCGGTCGCGGTTGCCGTCTACGAGTCGGATTCGGAAAGCGGTTCGGACCGCGAGGATTTGCTCAACGAGTTCGCCGACAACATGACATCGGCAATCGGTGAGTCCGAGGACGGCTTCGCCGTGCTGCTGTCGGAATCGATCGCTTCGGGATGGAAGCTTGACTGGTTCGAGGCGGCGGCCTTCCGGCGTGGCGAGACAGTCGAGGTGCGATCGTACGCCAGGGAGCACTTCAACCAGTGGCTCGATGGTGGCGAGCACACCGGACGCGATCTCGATCTGGCGAACACCCAGCTTGCCGAGGTCCCCGATGAGTTCGCCTGCTCCTGTCGATCACTGCTGATTCCCGACATCGACCCGCCCCGGATACCGCTACTGCCACCCATCGAACTGCCACCGGGCCTGAAGGATCGCCTCCGCGAGAAGATCGATGCAGCGCTGGGTAAGGACAAGAGCGCCGACTGACAGCGGCGCGGCATACAAACACGTGCCACCGCTACGCTCCTCCCGTGCCTGCGATCCATCTCGACAACCTGACGAAGAACTATCGCGTCCCGGTTCGCGAATCGGGGCTGCGAGCTTCACTCCGCAGCCTGGTGCGACGCAACCACCGTGATGTCCTTGCGGTCGACCGCATCTCGTTCGATATCGAACCCGGCGAGGTCGTCGGTTTCCTCGGCCCCAACGGCGCCGGGAAAACCACAACGCTCAAGATGCTCTCCGGATTGCTACACCCCGATGGCGGCGTCGGCGAGGTGCTCGGGCACATCCCATCACGACGGGAGCGCGAGTTCCTCAGCCGCATCACCCTGGTTATGGGCAACCGGCAGCAGCTGTCATGGGATCTGCCGGCGCTCGACTCATTCGAGCTCAACAAGTCGATCTACCGGCTCGAGACGAAGCCGTTTGAAAAGGCTCGTGACGAGTTCATCGAACTGCTCGACCTCGGTTCGCTGGTTGACAAGCCCGTCCGCAACCTCTCCCTCGGCGAGCGGATGAAGATGGAGATCGTCGGTGCTCTGCTGCATCGACCCGATGTGCTGTTTCTCGACGAACCGACGATCGGTCTTGATGTGACCGCGCAACGGAAACTGCGCGAGTTCGTAGCCGAATACAACAAGCGATATGGCGCAACGGTCATGTTGACCAGCCATTACATGGCCGATGTCGTCGCGCTGGCCAAGCGGGTCATCGTCATCCATCACGGCAAGATCCTCTACGACGGTGACCTGTCGGGGCTCAGCGAACGCTTCGCCGCACACAAGACGATCACCGTCACAATGCCCGCTCCTCCTGCCGATCTGTCGCAGTACGGCCCCGAGATCGGCCGCGAGATCGACAACGTCACATTTGAAGTACCCCGAACCGAGACATCGAATTTGGCCGCCCGCCTTCTCGCCGACTTCGACGTGTCGGACCTCACCATCGAAGACCCACCCATCGAGGAAGTCATCGAACGAGTCTTCGCTCATCCCGGCGACGATGCTGAGGTCACTCTGTGACCGCAATGGCTCGCCTGTATTGGGGCTGGGCCCGCATCGCCATCCTGGAGCAGTTCCAGTACCGGGTCGCCAACTACTTCTACATGATCGGAATGGTCGCCGAACCGGTGATTTACCTGGTGGTGTGGTCAACTGTGGCCGAGCAGCAGGGCGGCCAGGTCGGTGGTTTCACGCCGGCCGACTTTGCGGCGTATTACATCGTATGGACGCTGGTCCGCAACATGAACATCGTGTTGACCCCATTCGCCTGGGAGCACCGCATCAAACGAGGAGATCTTGCGGTCGACCTCATCCGGCCGATCCACCCGATTCACCGCGACCTTGCGTACTTCGGCGGATGGAAGTTCGTCGTCATCATCATGTGGCTGCCGATCGCCGTAGTCCTGACCTGGATCTTCCGACCGGCGCTCGACCCCGGTGTTGCCGACATCGGCCTGTTCTTCATCGCCCTATGGGGCGGGTTCTTTGTGCGGTTCTTCGCCCTGTGGGCACTGGGTTTGGTGACGCTGTGGACCACCCGGGTCTCGGCCCTGTTTGAGCTTTGGTTCACGGCAGAGATGTTGCTGTCGGGCCGAATGGTGCCGCTGTCACTGATGCCGGGTTGGGCGCAGACTCTGGCCGACTTCCTGCCGTTCCAATGGGCGTTTCAGTTCCCGATCGACGTCCTCCTCGGAAGACTGACGACCGGTGAGGTTTGGTTTGGCATCGGAATGCAGGTGCTGTGGACCGGAATTGCGCTCGCCGTCACCGGGGTGATGTGGAAACGCGGCATTCGTCGTTTCGCTGCGGTGGGAGGTTGAGATGAACCTGTTCCGTCTCGCCTGGGCACACTTCAAGGTCGGTTCGATGAACGAGCTGCAATACCGGGTGAACTTCTTCGTCCAGCTCTTCCAGTCGGCGCTGGCGCTGATCACCGGCCTGGTCGGCCTGTGGCTCGTCTTCAACCAGACGGACGATCTGGCGGGGTGGGCTCCGGCAGAGCTGCTCGCCGTCATGGGCGTCCACATCACGATGGGCGGACTCATCCAGATGGTGATCCAGCCCAACATGGCCAAGCTCATGGACGATGTCCGACAGGGCACGCTCGACTATGCGTTGACCAAGCCCGCCGATTCACAGCTACTGGTGTCGATCCGGGAGATTCGGATCTGGAGTTTCGTGGATGTCATCACCGGAGCGATCGTGCTTGGCGTCTCTGTGGCGCAGCTCGAGAGCACCGTTGGCTGGATCGATGCGGCCGGCTTTGCGATTGCGCTGGTGCTCGGCGCTGTGATGATCTATTGCTTCTGGCTGATCCTCACCACGACGGCGTTCCGGGTGGTCCGAGTCGAGAACATCCTCGAGCTGTTTCAGGGCGTCTACCAGGCCGGAAGATGGCCGGTCGGTGTTTACCCGTTCTGGATGCGGTCGAGCCTCACCTTCCTGATTCCCGTGGCGTTCGCAGTGACTGTGCCTGCGGAATCGCTGACCAGCCGGATCACGCTCGGCACCTTCGTTCTCGCCTCGGTGTTCACGATCGCGTTGGCGGGTGCCACCCGGCTCATCTGGAAGTTCGGACTCAAGTACTACAGCGGTGCATCTGCCTGAGGATCATCACCTTCCGCCGCGGCGACCTGAGAACGACTCGGATCCGACCGTTACGCCGTCTGCGTCGGTGGCGATGACTTCTCGTCCGTCCCCGGCCGGGTGCGTGTCGTCGACCGATGCGAACCAGTAGCCGCCGACCGTGGTGAGCGCTATCAGTAGAGCCGCCCCAACCCAGACGTAGCCGCGTCCGCCCGGCCGGGTCGCGACTGCCTTGTGCGGCCCGCCCGTGACGATACGCAGTGAGCGGGTGACGCCCTTGCGGTTCAAGACAACATGGGCGATCGTCACGAGGCCCATCGTTATGGTCGACCAAACGTGCAGACTCATCCACGTCGCCCGGGTCGCCCCCAACACCATCTCGGTGCTGGTTCCGGGCCCGTGACCGATCAAGAAGTACGGGATGAGGGCAGTCACGGCGGCCCACACCCACCCAAAAGGCAGCGTCGCCGATATCACCGAACGCACTTGAAGCCGCCGCCGCGGCCATGTCCTGCCGGCGTTGGTATCGATCGTCATATCGGCCTCCTTGGATCTATCTCTCCAAGGTGTCACACGATTGTGTACCAATCATGAAGCTGGCATCTCGATTGGGTGTCTTCTCTAGCGGGGGTCGGCTTGGCATGCCTCGATGAAGAAGGGCGTCACCGCACCCCAAGCGCGGTATGTGTTGGTGCGCCGCTGTGTTCCTGTCGGCTCGCCAAGGCGTTCCCAGCCGGCATGCTCGATACGGACCCGGGTGCCCTCGTCGGTTTTCGCAAAGGTCACTTCGACGTTGGTGGCTTCGGCGGGATCAAAAAAGAGATGCCAGCTGTATGCGACCCGATGCGGCGGCTCCCAGGTCGTGACCAGGCCCCAGTCGGCCTCACGACCGTCGCCTGTTCGCTCGTAGATGCGACCTCCCGAATGCGCTTCGAAGACGACGGCAAGGTCGTCGGTCTTGTTGACCGTGTGGCTCTTGGGCCACCACAACGATGGCCGGTTCACCCACATGTCAAAGGCGTGCTCGACCGGCTTGGCAACGGTGAACTCAACGATCAATGGCTCCACTAGACGTCCTCTCGATCGCCGATGTTCTCAGTGGCTATCTGGTATCGAGCTGCAGCAACTCCCCACATCTCTTCGAGATGCCTCACGATGGCTTCGAGACCTTGATCACTCAGTCGACACAGGTGCCGGTTGCCATCAACCCGCTCCGCAACAATTCCCGCTTCTTTGAGTAGGCGCAGATGGCGCGACACCGCAGGACGGCTGATGGGCAATTCATCGGCAATCTCCTTCACCGATCGCTCGCCGCCGCGGAGCATCGTGACAATGGTGCGCCGGTTGGCATCGCCGAGGGCACTGAACGGATCGCCGCCGGCCGCGGGCGCGGGGCCACTCATCCGGCGGTTTCGGCGGCCTTCTTGAGACCGTCGGCAAACTCGGTGAATGAGTCGGTCATGTCCGGGATGGTCTTGGTGATGAGCGGCGCCAGCAGCCCGGTATACACCTCGCGCATCGAGAACTCCGAGCCACCGTCGGTTGGCGTCACGGTGAAGGTGCGCTCTCCCTTGAACAATCCGAGCGGCATGCCGTCGGACCACACCATCTTCTGCGGCGAGACCTCGACGACGTTCAGCTTGAAGGCCCGTTTTGGATTGACCGTCGATACCAGGCTGATGCGCTCGCCCACGGCTATGTTGCCTTCGAGCGAGACAATGGTCGGGTTCCAGCTCGTGTAGCCGGTAGCGTCCGTGAGCAACGCCCACAGCTTCTCCGCCGGTGCGTTGATGGTTCTGGTTACGGCGTATTCGGTCATGGGCCCTCCTCGGGATCGTGCAATGATGGTAACAAAATAGTTACCGTAACGGTATAGTTACCATGATCTCAGGAGGGAGACTTATGACAGCCGCAGACTTCAGCGGAACCGGCACCGCTGCCGACCCTTGGGTCCTGCAGACCCCATCGCTCCGTGGCGGGTTCGAGATGTATCGCGCCGAAGACGCCGACCCGCCCGCATTGGTGTGCACAGTTGGCAGCACCGAGCTTCGCTACCACCTCAGCGCGATCGATGATCTTCATCAGATGCTCAAGGACCACGGCGATTGGATGCCGCTCGGCAGTGCCGACGAGCAGAAGCCCGCCAAGGACGGAACTGTCGAATCGTGGGGTCGGTCCCCCGACAATCCGGTCGGTGGGTGGTACGGGCTCAAAAAGGGCTTGCGGGGTCGCTTTGGCAACTACTTGCCTCCCCTGCTCGAAGCCCTCGGCCTGGCCGAGGTGGAGCACAAGGCGCGGGGCAACCGGATGCGGGCGCTGTAGACGAGCCGTTTCAGGCTCGCGGTAGCGACAGCTCGAATATGCTGCGATCGTCGCGATAGTCGTAGATCAAGTCGCCGTCCATGAGCCGGGCAAGGCGACGGGACACGGTCAGGCCGACTCCGATGGCTGCGGTAAGACCGTCTTCGGGTTTGGCACGCTGATACGGCTCGAATATGCGCTGTCGGTCGGCGGGGGGGACGCCACGACCGTTGTCGGAGATGACCACGACGACATCAAAGCTGTCGGCGCGCAACTCGACGGAGATTTCATCTCCGCCATATCGGTTGGCGTTCGACAGCAAGTTGCGCAGCACCTGGCGAACTCGCAGCGGATCGGCAACGGCTTCCGCACCGTTGTCGAAGACCTCTATTCCGTCGACTGCTGCTTGAGTCTTCAGCGACTCGAGAACGAGGCGGACCTGGGCGGCGAGGTCGACCCGGGTTTTCTTGACCGCAAGTGTGTCCGCGTCTGACTGCGCAAATACGAGAAGGTCCTCAATGATGCCGACGAGATCGCTGCCCTGGTCCACGATTTCTTTGACCATGTCGGAGTAGCCGTCTGGTGGGGGGCCGGATGCGCCCTCGGCGAGGAGACTCGCATAGCCCAGCACGGCGGTGAGCGGGGTGCGCAGTTCATGCGAGACCGAGGCGATCAATTGATCGCGCGCATACAGCAGCTGATCGATAAAGGCGCGATCAAACGTTACGGTG
>CBDUNF010000051.1:0-19265 GCA_965368515.1 uncultured bacterium | reverse complement strand
GTGAGCGTGACCGCAAGGTCGGAATGCGGACGCACGATCTGGAACGGGCTGAAGTACACGACCATGTCCGCCCACACGTATCCGACGAAGACGTTGCAGTCCTCACCGTGAGTGAAGTCCGCATATGCGGCGTCAGTTCCGACCATGAGGAACCCGCTGGATTGCTGGGCTCCGGCCGGGGCCGGTAGAGCGAGAAGTGATGCCAACAGGGTCAATATGAGAATCGGCTTCTTCATCTTGCACCTCCAGATGCATGGCTTGGTTCGACGGCGCCTTATGCCTGAGGAGATGATGTGGGAGAGCGCTCAACGTTCGCTTGCAGCGCGCTCAATCCCGTCGTTCAACCCAGAGCGGCGGCAGGGGTCAGGCGGGGTTTGCGTCGTCGAGCTCGATGTCGACCATCAGTTGGACTGCCAATTCCTCAAGGACATCCGTTAGGTCATCGGCCGAGACATCGCTTGGTAGCACCAACACTGCCCGAGCCCTGAACAAGGTGCTGCCATCCATCGGGGCGCTGCTGGTTTCGGTTTCGAGTTCCTCGATGTTGACGTTGCGGCTTGCGAGGGCGTCGGAGATGTCGCGGACGATGCCCGGTTGGTCCATGCCGACGAGTTCCAGGGTGAGCCGTGTTTCGGTGTCGGCAGGCTGGACCGGCGAGGTGAGTTCCGCGGTGATGTCGAGCAGCCCCTGGGCTTCCAGAGGTTCCAGGTCGGAGACGAGGTCGTCCGCCCCCTCGTCGGCGACCGTCACCATGACGATGCCGGCGAATTTGCCGGCGAGATGAGCCATACGGCTGGTTTCCCAGTTGCCGCCGTGGTCAGCGATGACCCCGGAGAGTGCCCGGACCAGACCTGCGTGATCGTCACCGATCACAGTGAGTACGAGTGTCGCCATGCGGCCAGGTTAATGGAGACTTGCGAGACGGTCGCAGCAAACGCGACAAGAGGAGAAAGTGGGGTTTGCGGGCAGGCGGTCCTTGTTGGTGTTGGCAGCCGCCGGGGAGGCTCTGCAGCCGAACAGCTGGGTAGGCTGCGGAATACAGGTCGCCGACACCGGCCTGCGGTTGGCCCCGGTTGGGCGTCACGCGCCGTTTGGCTGGTTCGGGCCGTGGGCTCCCGGCAGACGATTTGGACGGCGCATGATCGCTCGAGTCCAGTACGCGGTACTGGGTGCGACCGCTTTGGTGGCGGTGGCGCTGTCGGTCGTCCAGACCCACCTTGATCGATCGGTGTTCGAACGGTACCTGGGCGCGATCAATCCCGTGGCAGCCATGATCGTGGCGTCCGTAGTCGCCTTTGGCTCGCTTGGCTATCTTCGATCGCACGGCTCGTTCGAGATCGCCGGGCGAGAATGTGTGCTTGGGGGTCTTCGGTTCACGGCGGTAGCGGCACCTCTGTTTGCTGGGGCCGCCATCGGCGCAGACCTGCTGCTTCGGTATCCCCAAGACATGAATGTGACGGCACCCGACGCCCTCTTCTTCTACCCGGCAATCGGGTTCCTGGTCGAGGTAGGCCTCCACACCATGCCCCTAGCCTTGCTGATCGCTCTCTTTGTGCGATCTGACATCGTGCCCGATCGCACCTTTTGGCTGCTGGCTATACCGGTTGCCATGCTCGAGGCCGTCCTCCAGATGGCGACGGCCACCACGGCGGCGACCGCAGTCTTCTCGGGTCTGCAACTGCTCGCCTTCGGACTAGTGCAGCTCTTCGTCTTCCGCCGCTTTGGCTTCGTGTCGATGTATGCGTTTCGTCTTGCCTATTACCTGCTGTGGCACGTCGCGTGGGGCGCTATTCGGCTCCATTGGCTTTTCTGAGTCGCTCCTGGAAGTGGCACGACCCGCGTCTGAATTAGGTGTTGGTTCGAGAGCCGACCTCGCACGCGGCTGACACCTACGGTTTGGTCGACCACTCACATGCAAGCGACATCCCGTTCGGCCCCAAAGACCGGTACAGGGAGGTTTCTGGAGCGGGGGGTGGCGCCGAGCCAACATACGAGAAAGTGCCCCCGAGAGCGCGCTGCCTGGAAAACATCGTTCGCACTGCGGCCTTGCCGAGACCTAGCTTCTGGTACTCGGGATGCGTGCAGATCGGGTCGATCCCGCAGACCCCGCTGACGGGATCGACGGTGCCGCGGCAGTATGCGGCCACAACGCCCTCAGGGCTGCGGGCAAAGACCGTCAATTCGGGGCGAAAAAGGGGGTTGGCTTCAATGTTGCGCAAGACCCCTTCGAGATCGCGCGGCGTGTCGAACGCCAATACGATGCACTCGGCGAGGGCGCCGCGGTCCGCGTCGGGGCTGTCACTGAGCGAGTCAATGGTGAAGCCCTCAGGGAGCGAGCAATCAGTATCGACTGATGCAAGGTCGTACTCCCACTCGCAACCGGTCTCCGTCTCCTCGTTCATACCGAGATCGCGGCATATGTCCCGCAGCCATTCGGCGCTGTTGGAGAACTCGACTGCAATTCCTATCCCGCGTTCCTGGTGCCTCTCGACCAGAAGACCGAGTACCAACGACGCTGCTTCGCGGTCCTCTTCGAGTGTGATCACACACTGTGCTGCCGCGCCGTACTCGGATACCGCCAGAGCTCTGATCTTGTCTCCATCCCGGAAGATGCGACAGGCGTCCCCGAACCAGTTGGGGTTGTCCGCCGCACGCAGGATATTGGACCCCCAACGCCAGTCGGTGAAACGCCCGGTGTCCCAGCCCCATGTTTGCTGTGCGAACGGATTGCATTCCCTGACGAACTGGATGGCCTCGTCAAGCGTCGACTCTGTAAGCGCCTCTTCGATCATCATCCCGCGACCTCCGCAACGGCTTCCATCACCCGCAACACATTCTCACCCAGCACCTTGCGCACGTCGATCTCGCTCCAGCCCCTTCGCAGCAACTCGGCTGTGATGTTGGGGTAGCACGTGACGTCTTCGAGGCCGGTGGGGAGCATGTCGACACCGTCGAAGTCGGAGCCAAGCCCGACATGATCCACCCCTGCGACGCGGGCAATGTGTTCGATATGGTCGACGACGACCGTGACGTGTCCCGTATCGCTCGGCACCGGGAAGCGATCTGCCAATGCTGAGGCGACTGCCTCGTCATCGCCCAGTCTCTCCAGCAGCACCCGGCTCGCCGACATCATCGCCGACGCCCGCTCCGTCAACTCCGGCACCACAAAGCCTGGGTAGAAGTTGACCATGACAACGCCGCCGTTGTCTTCCATGCGCCTTAGGACATCATCCGGAACGTTGCGAGGATGGGCGGCAAGCGCATATGCGCTGGAGTGAGACGCGATGATCGGCGCCCGGGTGACATCGAGCGCGGCGCGCATCGTGGTGGCGGCCACATGAGAGATGTCGACGATCATGCCGATCCGATTCATCTCGCGAACCACGTCTCTCCCAAACTCGTTGAGACCGCCCCAGCGCGGCTCGTCGCCGGCAGCATCAGCCCACTCGAGTGTGTCATTGTGGGTGAGGGTCATGTAGCCGACACCGAGATCGCGCAGCATCCGCATTGCTCCCAGAGAGTCCTCGATGCTGTGTCCGCCTTCAACCCCCATCATGCAGGCGATCCGGCCATTCGACCTTATGCTTCGCACGTCTGCTGCAGTTGTAGCGACGGCCAGGTGTTCCGGGTTTGCGTTGACAATCCGCTTGACGAGATCGATCTGTTCGAGCGTATCCCGCAAGGCGTTCTCACTGCCGGCCGGGACATACACCGACCAGAACTGGCCCCCTACGCCACCCCGCAGCAACCGAGGAATATCCGTGTGGTACCCGGGGAGATGCTGAGATGGGTCCGCAGTCTCTAGCGAGCCTCGTGCCTTGGTGCGGATCGCATACGGGAGGTCGTTGTGGCCGTCGATGACCGGCAGGCTTTTGTGTATGCGTTTCGCTTCTTCGGCGTAATGGTCACTCATTGTCGAACCAGTCCTCTACGGCGACGCCGAGGCCATCGGCAATACGATTGACGTACGCGTAATAGGCGACGACCTCACAGAGATCGAGGATATCGCGATCGCTCAAACCCACCGTCCGCAGAGCCGCGACATCGGATCTGTCAACCTCTCCGGGGATGGCCGTCAGCTTGACCGCGTAATCCAACATGGCCACCCGTCGCTGGTCGAGATCGGCAGATCGCCAGTCGTCTTCGATGCGAGCGAGAAGCACGTCGTCTCTCAGAAGGCGGCGCAGACCGCGCCGATGGTGGGTAATTCAGTAGTGGCAGTCGTTCACTTGAGAGACGACGAAAGCTACGAGTTCTCGGTCGACCTTCCGCAATGAAGCCGTTCCCGACATCGCCGACGAGTAGACGGCATGGTGGGCAGCGAGACCACGCGGGTTTAGGGCGTGGATTTCCATGATTGCGTCTATCTCGTCCGATCCCGGCTCGCCAACCAACGCGGTGAGTTGGTCGTCCCAGTCATCGCCCGGGGTGATGTCGATCCAAGCCATCGCCGCTCCTCATGTGGCATCCCCTAGAGCGTAGAAGGTTGATCAGAACTGAGGCGAGACGGCCAGATCCATCGGCTCGGAGGTCACGACTGCACCTGCCACCACGCCGTCACCATCAAAGAACGGGGCGCAGTACGTACGGGTGTGTACCTGCCTGCCGTCTACGCGAGTCATCACGAGGATGAACGGACCCGTGGCCTTGCCGGTGCGAATCGCGTTCGAGACCGGGGCATTCTCGACGGTTAGCGGGGTGCCGTCAGCGAAACGGACATTGAAGAAGTGCTGGCTGGCTGCCAGGTCGCTGGGTCTCATGGCGTCGTCGTCGTAGCCGAGCAGTTCGCGTTCCTTGCGGTTCCAATCGACAACCGCGGGTGGGTCACCTGCGAACACCGACACGGCGATCGGCAGCTCATCCATGACCGCGGCGCGCAGACGACGTTCAAACACGATGTCCTGAGCCAGGGCGGTTCGGGCGATGGCGGATGCGGTGAGTTCAGCGAGGGCCTCAGCCACGGCGACAGCGGAGCCGGAGGGGAGTAGCTCCGCGCTCTTCCATCCGACGGCAAGCACGGCGACTATCTGCTCCGCATCGTGGACGGGGAGCAACATCGCAGCGTTCCCGCCGAGGTCGTTATCCGAACACCACGCGGTCGCGGTCGTGTCGTCGACTCGCAGTGCTATTCCAGCATCCACCACTTCTTCGAGTTGACTAGCACCGCCGGTTGGGATCTCCGCACCATTGCTGTAGGGGCCGGCGGAGTGGAAGCTACCGTCCTTTCGCTGCACAAACAGCACCGATCCGGTAGCGCCGAGCAACTCACGGTAGATCTTCTGGATGCCACCGACCACTTGGTCCAGTGACTGCCCTGCCAAGGCTTCGGCGAGATCCACCAGAAGGCGGGCCCGCGGTGAATGCGCCTGCGATCGGTCGCCCGGGATGATGTCTTCGTCCGCGCCAGACGGGATCCGCTCATCACTCGCCGGGAGACGAAGCGTGAAGACGGCTCCGGGCTTGCCGGGATTGTCCAGCGTGAGGTCGCCGCCCATCGCCTGGGCCAGCTGTCGGCTCAACGAGAGGCCAAGGCCCAATCCCTCGGTACTTGCGGCGGAATCGAAGATGCGCTCTGCCCGATGTGCGGGGACCCCCGGTCCGGCGTCGGCGAACGAGGCGCTCATTACTTGATTATCCCGGGAGAACGTCACCCGGACGTCGCCCTCAGGCGCGTATCGGCCGATGTTTTGAACCAGGTTGGTGACGATCTGCATGATCAGCTGCGGATCACCCACGGCGACAGCCTGATCGCCGGGGGAGAGGTAGCTGCGGTTTGAGACCTGGGGAACACGGGCGATTGCCCGACCGGTGATCGTGCGGAGGTTGGTGGGGACGGCGTCGGGCGTAAGGACGGCCCGATCCAGCCGCGATCGGGCATGCAGATTGCTGACCACGTGCAACAGATGATTTGCATCACTGTGCGCAGCGATCAGCAGCTCATCTGCTTCAGAAGGCTCGAGGGGGACGGTCGAATCGGTAAGCAGCTCGAGGGTCCCGAGTATTCCGGTCAGCGGCGTCCGCAGTTCGTGGGAGACCTCTGCGATCAGGTCGGATTGGGTGGTGTCCTTTGATGATGTCAGCGCAAGCGCTGCAGCGGTCGCAACGAGGACAACGGTATTCGTCACGATCAAAAGAGAAGTCGGTGCATCCATCATCGCGGCTACCAGGCCGCCAACCGCACAAGCTGCGGCTGTGGATAGCAGGCTGCGTTGGATGAGCTTGGGAGCGCGCACGGGATCGTTTGGCATTCAAGGATTTATCGGCAGCGATCACTGCCGGTTGAGCTTCGTTCAGAGCTCCGTGAGACAGTCGTCTTCAGCGACGAGGTGGGGGGTAACCAACGGAACCCCGTCAGCGTTGGCCGATTCGAGCAGACCAGAGACGATTCCCTGATCGAGTTTACAAACGATCTCGGGATGATTTGAGGCGGCCTCGCCGAACGGGCAGAACCTTGTAATGATCACGCGATCGGCGGTGTTGGCTTCGGTGTCGAATCCCACACCCATCATTACCTTGGCAACCGCGTTGACGGCAGTCTCAAAGCCTGCATCCTTGGCGAGACCAACTTCTGCGGCGAGTTCTCGGCCAAACTCCTGGCCGATTTCCAGTGCAAGCTCCGCGGCCGTGTCTGGAGCCACCCGCTCGACCATCCGAGCCAGCAGTTCGGCGAGAAGGTCGTAGCGACGCAACGGGAACTGGACAGAAATCTCCTTGCCCGTCGTCTCGTAGTACTTGGCGGGTCTTCCTGCGCCGGGGCCACGTCGTTCCGATCGGTGCCGTCTGCTCACTTGGAGATACCCATCGGCGACCAGTCGATCGAGATGGTGGCGAGCCACATTGGCGTGGATGTCGAAGAGGTCAGAGATCTGGCCCGCAGTGACTGGTTCTACCGACTCCCGGACGGTGATGTAGATGCCTCTCCGGGTTGCGTCACCGAGTGTCGCCGCCAAGTCGCCGATCTGCTGACTCAGTTGTGTTGCGTCCACTGCGTGCTCCCCGATGGGCCCGATTTCACGGGTTCTGGACTCACTATAGTTTCTATTTACTACGCCCATAGGAGAAGTACAACGTGATCGATGCGGCAGCATTACGTGCGGCGATCGGACGGGTCGAGGATCCGGAGATTCATCGCTCCCTTGAAGAACTCAACATGCTGCGCGAGGTCGATGTCAGCGACGATGGTTCGGTGCGGGTCCTCGTTGCTTTGACGATCCCCGGGTGTCCGCTCAAGGACAAGTTGACCCAGGATGTCACTGTGGCTGCAAAGTCGGTAGCCGGAGTGGGCGATGTAGCAGTGCAATTCACATCGATGACCGATGAAGAGCGCAACGCCCTCACCAAAGGTCTGCGTGGCGACGAGACCGCGGAGATCCCAATCGCCCGGGCCGGCAACAAGACCCGGGTTATCGCCGTGTCCTCCGGCAAGGGCGGCGTCGGCAAGTCATCCGTCACCACGAACCTGGCGGTAGCCCTGGCCGCCACCGGCAAGACCGTGGGAGTCATGGACGCTGACGTTTGGGGCTTCTCCATCCCGCGCATGCTCGGCGTTGATCGTCCGCCAACCGTCGTCGACGAGGTGCTCTTTCCCCCAGAGATCCACGGCGTCAAGGCGATGTCGATGGATTTCTTCGTCCCGGATGACCAGGCGGTCATCTGGAGGGGACCGATGCTCCACAAGGCTATGGAGCAGTTCCTTGCCGACGTGCACTGGGATGATCCGGACTATCTCCTGATAGACATGCCGCCCGGTACCGGCGACATCTCGATCTCTCTATCGCAGTTCCTCCCGATGGCGCAAGCACTGATCGTCACGACCCCGCAGGTGACCGCACAGCGAGTGGCCAAGCGCGCCGGCCTCATGGCGCTCAAAGTCAACCAAGAGATTCTGGGTGTCGTTGAGAACATGTCGTGGTTCACCGGTGATGACGGCAAGCGTTATCCGATCTTCGGTGAAGGTGGCGGACAGGTGCTGGCCGATGAGATGGAGGTACCGCTGCTGGGGCAGATACCTCTCGTGCCGGCCGTTCGCTCCGCGGCCGACGCCGGACAACCGATCGCGATCGCGGCACCGGGGAGTGAGGCCGCTGAGGCCTTCGCCGCTCTTGCTATTGCGATCGAATCCCGCAAACCACGGTTGCGCAGTCATCCGCAACTGGTGATCAACTGAGCGCTACGATTTTCTTACTCGAGGGACAGGATTGACTATGAGCAATGGCGGGAAGATGCGGATCGGTGTTGAGGGCGCTCGGGAATTGGAGATCTCGGTGGATGATCTCGACGAGGCAGTCAAGGCGCTGGAGCAAGGATTAACCGACGGATCGATGGTCTGGCTCACAGACAGCAAAGGCGACCGCCACGGGATCGTGGGCGGACGCCTTGCGTTTGTTGAGGTCGAGGTGAGCAGCGACCGGCCGGTCGGCTTCCGTTCCTAGCGAATAAGCAGCCTAGGAGGCTTGCCGCTCCGCTTCCTGGCGGCGGCGGCGACGCTCAGCCAGCCAGCGCTTGCGGAGACGACGGCGATCTTCTTCTGGGTACCCGCCCCAGACGCCAGATTCCTGGTTGGTCTCGAGCGCGTACTGCAAGCATTCTTCGCTCACGGAGCACGCCTTGCAGATGGCGCGAGCCTTTTCGATATGGCCGACCGCGGGGCCGGTTGTTCCGATTGGGAAGAAGACTTCCGGATCGCTATCTCTACAAGCGGAGAGTTCTCTCCAGTCGGTCAAAGTGAGCATGCTGTCTCGTTCTCCTCATATTCCTTGTGATTGTGAACTCATTCACAAGGCGTATTGCATCTGAAGGGCACATATATGTGACCTGGAATGCGCAGTTTAAGACTGTGGGCAACAGCGATTCAAGGGGTATTTCGGCCCCCGTCTTTTGGGACTATGGGCGGGACCGTCTATCAACTAGGCAAAAGACGGGCTCGGAATGACGGCTCGCTACTGTTTATCACTGAGCACAGGAGAGCATTCAATGGGAATACATGAGGAACTCGTCGCCGAGTTGAAGGACGCGATGAAGTCCCGAGACAAGGCGCGCACCAATGTCATCCGTCAGATTGAGACAGAGGTTGCAGTTGCCAAGGCTGCTCCCGGTTTCAAAGGCGACGCGGACGACGCTTTGTACAAGGCAACCATCGTCTCCTACGTCAAGAAGATGGAAAAGGCTCGCAACGAGTATGAGGAAATGGGGGAGCGTGGTGCGGACCAAGCCGCCAAGCTTGCGTATGAGGTCGAGTATTTGTCTCGCTGGACTCCTCAACTACCCGGTGAAGATGAAACCAGGCAGATCGTCAAGAGTGCGATTTCAGAGCTCGGTGTAGATGACCCGAAGATGGTCGGCCGGGTCATGGGACACATTATGAAGTCCGGGGCGGAACTCGATGGAGGGCTAGTGAACCGGATCGTGCGCGAGGAGCTAGGCGCATAGCCTCCCACTACAGCCCGATGTTGGTGACGCCGTGGGCGTCTCCGTTCGACGACGCAGACTGGGTATTCGAGCTCAAATGGGACGGCGTGCGTTGCATGCTGATTACGCAAGACGGCGAGACACGGCTCGAGTCCAGGGCGGGCAACAACATGACCGCTCGTTACCCCGAGCTAACCGGCATCCGGTTGGCGGACGGCCTTGTGCTCGACGGCGAGATTGTGGCGCTGGATAGCGCCGGGCATCCTTCGTTCGAGTTGCTTCAAGGTCGGATGAACCGCGTCCCAGAAGCCGGTTTGCGGCCGGTTCCGGTCACATATGTGGTTTTTGACCTTCTGCGTAGTGGGGAGTCGCTGCTACGAACACCGCTCGAGGGGCGGTTTCATCGATTGCTCGATCTGGAGCTGCCGGCGCCGATCGTTGTTGGCGATCGATTCCGTGGCGAGTCCGGGTCTGTATGGCGCTTTGTAGAGGAGAACGATCTCGAAGGAATCGTTGCAAAGCGGCTCGGCAGTCGGTATTCGCCCGGAACCCGTTCTCCCGACTGGCGCAAGATCGGGCACTTCAAGCAGCTTCGGGCTGTGGTCGGCGGGTTCACGAACGGGACCGGGGGTCGGACGAGCACGTTCGGATCGCTGCTTCTGGGGCTCTGGGATGGAGAACGGCTGCGCTGGATTGGGGCGGTCGGGTCGGGCTTCAACGATCGGTCGCTGACTGCGATCAGACAAGCCCTCGACGAGATGGCGGTCCCCTGCCGGCAGGGTGCACCTGGGTGCAGCCGCATCTCGTGGCGATGGTTCGCTACAAACAGTGGACGGCGGCGGGAAGGGTGAGGGCGCCGTCTTTCAAAGGATTCACAGATGATCCGGCCGAAGAGGTGACGTGGTTAGCCGAGGGGCCGTAGGTCGAGCGACCCGGAAGCCGAGAACGCGAAAACCGGGGATTAAGGATGGCGCGGCATCCGGCGATATGAAAAGCATGGTCGCACTCCAAGCCATCGTCACAGCAGCCACGGTCTCCCTGGTCCTGATGGCAACACGTCTCACGAGCGAGATCGAGTCGTTCGACCGGGAATAGGGCAGCTCGAAAGACGACCTCGGGTGGCTAGACGGCCTTCTTTTCTTTCGTCGCTTCGACGCTGGCGCGCAGCGCCTCCATCAGGTCGACAACTCCGGTTGCCTCTGGGATGTCGGGAGCAACAATTTCCTGACCTTCGACTTTGATTGCAGCTGCGGCCTCAACCGCCTCACGTGATTCGTCACTCCAGGCCGACGGGTCGAATGTGCCGGCGAGGTTGTCAATGATCATCGTCGCCATTGCCATCTCGTCTTTGCGAATCTCGATCTCTTCTTCGAGAGTTTCGAAGTGGGGTTCCCGGATCTCGTCGGGCCAGTACATCGTCTCCATGATGATCACGCCCTCTTCGGCGCGGAGCGTCGCCAGGTACTCCCGCTCCCGGATAGCAACCTTGGCAATGCCAACCATCCCCTTCTCCTCGAGACCGGCAAGCAGGATGCGGTAGGCCTTGATTCCGGTTTTCTCAGGAGCGAGGTAATACGAGCTGCGGAAGTAGATCGGGTCGATCTCGGAGCGATCCACGAACTGGACCACGTCGACGGTGCCGCCGGTAACGCCCTTCATGATGTCCTGGAGTTCCGAAGAGGTGAACACCACGTAGCGCTCTTTGTCGATCTCGTAACCCTTGACGATGTTCTCGCTGGGCACTTCCTCACCGTCCGCTTCGGCAACCTTCTTGTACCGAATGCGCGAGTGATCGGAATCGCGTAGTTGCCGGAAGCTGGGACGTTTGCTCTCGGTCGCTGAGTACAGCCCAACCGGGATCGTTACCAGCCCGAACGATATGGCACCTTTCCAAATGGGGCGCATGTGTTACCTCCAGTACGCGAAAACACTAGCTGGGCGATCGACGGTCGGGCTACGGGTTTTTTGGACCATGCGAATGGGAGCGGCGGCGTACACTCGTCCCACCTCTGGGAAGGACTCGTGTGTTTGCCAATCTGTTGTCGCCGCCCGATCTCGACGTCCGCGACGACGCCAGAGCCGATAGAGACGCTTTCATCGTCATCATCGCCGGGACCCTGCTGCTGTACGTGTTTCACTACTGGGGCCGACCCGACTACTTCATACGCTCGGGGTTGATCGACTGGGTTTCGGCCAACCTCGGTGGAACGCTCGAAGAGCATCCGGGAGTTGGCGCCTACCTCTATTGGGGTTCGACTTCTTTGGTGCTGCGAACCCTCGTCCCCGCTGCAGTGATTGTGTGGTTGGTCAAGGACTCGCCCCGTGATTGGGGCTATCGCGTTCGCGGTACTGCGAAGCACTTCCCGGTCTATGGCCTGATGTATCTCGTGATGCTGCCAATCCTGGTGTGGGTTTCGAGCTTCGATAGCTTTGCAACCTATTACCCGTTCTACGACAGGGCGGCTGAGGGGGGACGGGCCTTCTGGCTCTATGAGTTGGGGTATGCGTTCCAGTTTGTTGGGATCGAGGCGTTCTTCAGGGGCTTTCTCACCTTTGGGTTGGCGCGACGGTTTGGCCTTCTGGGGATCGCGATCATGACCATTCCTTACACAATGATCCACTTCGGCAAGCCCGCCCCGGAGGCCTTTGCCGCCATCATCGCCGGACTGGCGCTCGGATATCTGGCGCTTAGGTCGAAGAGTTTTGTACCCGGCATCTTCCTCCACGTCGGCGTCGCGATCACGATGGACCTGCTGGTCCTGTGGCGCGTCGGGGCATTGGGAAACGTGTTCTAGGTCTCCGCGGTGTTGTCGGTTGCCTGTTGTTGCGGGGCGACTGCCGGCGGTACCTTCCCCGCTAAGGGGGGACTGACCTTGGAGTTTGCTACGCAAACTCCAGCGGACTCGGCAAGGCCGAGTCCGCAGTGCCCCAGGTAGGATTCGAACCTACGCTCCCGGCTCCGGAGGCCGATGCTCTATCCCCTGAGCTACTGGGGCGCGGCGTTGCGGCATGGCCGCAACGTGCGGAGTGTACCAAGACGATGGCGCCATCGGAGATGGGCCTATCCTTGCGCCGCACCAAACCAAGGAAACATATGTCCCTTGCCGCCACCTTGTCCGAGATCTTTGGGGATGCCTTTGAATCCCAGGGGCTCGATCGTGCCTTGGGACAGGTCGTTGTTTCGGCTCGACCTGACCTGGCTCAGTTCCAATGCAACGGGTCGATGGCTGCGGCGAAGCGGGCGGGGAAGAACCCACGAGAGATCGCGCAGGCGGTGCTCGATTCCGTCACCGATACTTCGCCTTTCGAGAAACTAGAACTGGCCGGTCCCGGGTTCATCAACATCACCCTGACCGACGAGTACCTCGCCGGGTATATCGGCGGTCTCGACGAGACGTTTGGCTGCACCCAGCAAGCGGCGCGGAAGATAGTGGTCGACTACGGCGGTCCCAACGTCGCTAAAGAGCTTCATGTCGGCCACCTGAGACCGGCGATCATCGGTGAGAGCGTCAAGCGGGTCTTGCGATTCCTCGGTCACGACGTTGTCGGTGATGTGCATTTGGGCGACTGGGGAATGCCATACGGGCAGTTGATCGCCGAACTCTTCGACCAGCATCCGGATTGGCCGTACTTCGATGAAGCGAAGACGGATGGATATCCAGAGACCGCTCCGGTTTCAATTGAGGATCTGCAGGTCATGTACCCCCAAGCCGCGGCGCGGGCCAAAGCGGATAAGGAGTTTGCGGCCCGAGCCCGGGCGGCCGTCGTTGAACTCCAAGCGGGCCGTCCCGGGTATCTGGCCTTGTGGCAGCACATGAGAAACGTCTCGATCGAAGCCATGGCGAAGGTCTATAGCCGCCTCAATGTCCATTTCGATCTCTGGCATGGGGAAAGCACGATCAACGATCGTCTCGAACCGATGGTGAAGCGGCTATTCGAGGAGGGCTTCGCATACGAAAGCGACGGGGCGCTGATCATCGAGGTGATGACCGACGAAGACACCAAAGAGCTTCCTCCATTCCTGCTGCTCAAGTCCGATGGTGCTTCGCTCTACACGACCTGGGATCTGGCCACGATCGAGGACCGGGTGCAGGACCTCAACGCCGAAGAAATGATCTACATCGTCGATGTCAGGCAATCGCTACATTTTGAGCAGGTGTTCCGAGCAGCCTTCAAGACCGGGATAGCTCCCGCCGGCACCGTGCTCGATCACTCCGGCAATGGCACTGTCAACGGACCGGACGGCAAGCCGTTCCGGACCCGAGATGGCGGCTTGTTGACCCTGCGCGAGCTCATCGACATGGTGGTTGAGCGCGCCGCCCAACGAATCGAAGAGAATGCGCTGGCGGCCGAGTTCGACGACGCCGAGAAGGCTGCCATCGCTGAGATCGTTGGTGTCGCCGCCCTCAAATACGGAGATCTCCAGAATCACCGGTCCTCGAACTACATCTTCGATGTTGATCGGTTCACCTCTTTTGACGGCAAGACCGGCCCCTACCTCCTCTACGGAGCGGTGCGGATGAAGTCGATCTTGCGCGAAACCAAGAGTCGCAGGTTGAAGGCCGGTCCCGTCGTTGCCGCCGATCGCGTCCAATCGCGGAATCTCATGCTCCAGCTTTCCCGTCTTCCCGAAGTGGTAGCCCGCACGGCTGAACACCGCGCTCCCAACCACATCGCCGAGTACGCCTATGAGCTCGTGGCAGATTTCAGCCGCTTCTATGAAGCGTGTCACATCCTCAATGAGGCTGATGGTGCCCGGCAAGCATCGTGGATCCATCTGGTCGAAACGACGCTCGGTGAGTTGAGCCTCCTTCTGGATCTCCTCGGTATTGACGTCCCGGAGCGGATGTGAGTCTCGGACCGATCCCTGAATACCTACTGCCCGAAACCGCTGCGGTCGTTGCGGGGCGTATGTCGGTGGGCGGCGCGGATCTGATCGCGCTGGCGGAGACCTACGGCACGCCACTGTTCGTCTACGACGAAGATCACCTGCGGGCACGATGCCGCGAGGCCGTCGCAGCCTTTGGTGACGGGGTGGCATACGCCACCAAGGCATTCCTTTCGCAGGCAATGGCGCGGTTGGCCTGGGAGGAAGGGATGCACCTCGACGTGGCGACCGGAGGCGAACTGCATGTTGCCCTTGCCTCCGGTGTCCCCGCGGATCGTCTCGTAATGCATGGCAACAACAAGTCAACGATCGAACTCGAGATGGCGCTCCACGAAGGTGTCGGCAGGATTGTCCTGGATTCATTCGATGAGATAGACCGCATCGAGGCGCTTGTCGCCGGGGGTCTGCCGTGTCCGCGAGTTCTGGTCCGGCTCAACCCCGGTATCGATGTGCATACCCATGAATACCTGCAGACCGGAGTAGCCGACTCCAAGTTCGGCTTTGGTGTGTCGTCCGGTGACGCCGACCGGGCCATCGAACTAGTCTCCTCGTCGGCCGCAATGGATCTCGTCGGTGTTCATGCCCACATCGGTAGTCAGATCTTCGTTGCAGATTCGTTTGGGAAGGCCATTGGGACGCTGGCGCCCTTCCTTCATGCGCATGATCTAGAGGAACTGTCGATCGGCGGGGGTCTCGGCGTGGCCTATGTGACTGGAGAATCCGCACCCTCGATCAGCGACTGGGCGGCTGCAGTCAAGACGGCGTGTCGAGAGCACGGAATCACTGCCCGCGTCAGCGCAGAGCCCGGACGCTCCATCGTGGCCCAGGCCGCGGTCACGCTTTATACGGTGGGCACGATCAAGGAAATCGATTCGATCCGCACCTACCTGGCGGTAGATGGCGGGATGAGCGACAATCCGCGGCCAGTCCTCTATGGCAGTGGCTATGAGGCCTTCCTTCCACGTTCAGCCGATGCGGCGCGCAACAAGATCGTTCGCATCGTCGGGAAGCATTGCGAGTCCGGCGATGTCATCGTTAGCGAGGCGGCGATACCGGCCGGGACAAAGGTCGGCGACATCTTGTGCACCCCGGTAACCGGTGCCTACGGCCACTCGATGGGATCGAACTACAACATGGTGTTGCGACCCGCCGTCGTGTTCGTAAGCGACGGTGAAGCACGGCTAGTCGTTCGCCGCGAGTCCTATGCCGATCTCACCCGCCGCGACATCATCTGATCGTCGCGCAGCGGAGCAGGCTGTGCCGAACATATGCCTGGATTGAAGGGCTATGGTCGCCCCATGAATACCATCGGGATAGGCCTACTTGGAGCCGGAACGGTCGGTGGGACATTGATCCATCGACTCGTAACTGAACACGCGGCGATCGCCGCAAAGACTGGACTCGACCTGCAGATACGAAAGGTTGCCGTGCGCGACCCCTCGAAATCGCGCAGCTTCGAGATCCCCGAAGGGGTGCTGACCACCGATCCCGAGTCGATGATCGACGACCCCGGTGTCGATCTCGTTGTTGAGGTGATGGGAGGCCAGGACCCGGCCGGCGATCTGGTGCTACGGGCGCTACAGGCGGGCAAGCCGGTTGTCACCGCCAACAAGGAGTTGATTGCAGCGCGCGGTGACGAACTGATCGCCGCTGCCGAGCACTCCGGCGTTGCTTTGCTTTTCGAGGCGGCGGTTGGTGGGGGCATTCCCATCATTCGTCCCTTATCCGAGACGTTGGCCGGCGAACGTCTCACCCGGGTCATGGGAATCGTCAACGGGACTACCAATTACATCCTCACCCGTATGTCAGAGGAGGGTGCCGCATACGACGATGCGCTCGCCCAGGCTCAGGATCTGGGGTATGCAGAACCGGATCCGACGGCCGACGTTGGGGGAGCGGATGCAGCCGCAAAGGCGGCGATTCTCGCCAGCTTGGCGTTTGGCACATGGGTCGGCCTCGATCGTGTCCCCCATACCGGAATCACTGAGATCACTGCGACCGACATTCGCTACGCACGGGACCTCGGCTACACGATCAAGCTGCTCGCGATCGCGGAAGACACCCCCGATGGCGTCTCCGCACGGGTACATCCGGTTCTGCTGCCGCACGACCACCCTCTCTCTGCGATTCGTGGTGCTACCAATGCGATCTTCATCGAGGGTCCGGCCATCGATACGCTGCTGTTCGCCGGCCCCGGTGCAGGTGGCGATCCAACCGCGACTGCAGTTCTCGGTGATGTGATCGATGCGGCAAGGGAAATCCTCGCCGGCGCCCAGGTTGCCCCTCGGATTCGGTTCTCGCCGTCTGCGCTGGCCGACTTCGGCTTGGTACCAACGAAGTGGTACGTCCGGCTGGAAGTCGCTGATCTTCCCGGCGTTCTCGCTCAGATTGCCGCTGCGTTTGGCGAGGCCAATGTCAGCATCAAGTCTGTCTGGCAGGAGGGGACACACGACGAAGCGACGCTTCTGATCGTGACTCACCGAGCGCCCGAAGCAGACCAGCAGAACGCGCTCGCCACGGTCAAGGAACTGGATTGTGTCAATGCCGTCGCCGCCGCAATCAGGGTTGAGAGCGAGGAATCGTGAGCTGGCCGGGCGTCATCGAGACCTACCGCGAGCGCCTGTCCGTTTCGGCAGCGACACCCGTGGTGTCCCTGCAGGAGGGCAATACTCCGCTGATCGAGGCGACCTCGATCTCGGACATGGTCGCCAGACCGGTCTACCTCAAATACGACGGCGCCAATCCAACGGGTTCATTCAAGGACCGGGGGATGACAATGGCTGTCTCCAAGGCGCTCGAGTCTGGTGCTAAGGCTGTTGCGTGCGCTTCAACGGGGAACACATCGGCCTCGGCCGCCGCGTACGCAGCCCGCGCCGGCATGCGCGCAATCGTGGTCCTCCCCGCCGGGAAGATCGCACGGGGCAAGCTCGCCCAGGCCGTCAGTCACGGCGCAGAAATCGTGGCAATCGACGGCAATTTCGACGACGCCCTCTCGTTGGTCCTCGAGCTCACATCAACGCACGATGTCGCTCTCGTCAACTCAATCAATCCGTTTCGAATCGAAGGCCAGCAGTCGGCAGCATGGGAGATCACCGCCGCGCTCGGCGATGCTCCGACTGTGCACTCGCTACCGGTTGGAAACGCCGGGAACATCACCGCCTATTGGGCTGGGTACACCGCCGAAGGTCACGCCCCTCGCATGTGGGGTTTCCAAGCTGCGGGGGCCGCTCCGCTGGTCACCGGTGAGATGTTCGACAATCCAGAGACGATTGCGACCGCGATCCGAATCGGCAACCCGGCATCGTGGGACAGTGCGATCGCCGCTCGCGACGAGTCGGATGGCCGGATCGAGGCAGTGACCGATGAGGAGATCCTAAGTGCCTACCGGATGCTTGCCTCACGTGAGGGAGTGTTCTGCGAACCAGCTTCGGCCGCTTCGGTAGCGGGAATCCTGAAGTTCAGGGATGAGTTGCCCGAGGGGCCGATCGTGTGCACGCTGACCGGACATGGCCTCAAGGATCCGGACACAGCTGCCGAAGGGTTTCAGGACCTGAAAGCGGTGCGACCGAATCTCGATTCCGTCCTCGAACAGCTCGGTTGGTAGAGCCGAATAACGACGGCGCTTGCGAACCTGCCAGGTCGAGGTAAACTCAGGACCGGATCGATATCCGTTTCCACCTTTCTCCCGTGTGCAGCTTGCTGCGCCGAAAGCGTGTTCCAAATCTCTTGAGGGGACATCCGCTTGTTCGGGACGGAGACATCACAGGCACAACCATGCCAAGACCTCGTTGAAGGGAAACAACTGCCCATGACGACTACCCGAGCCAGACTCCAAGAACTTGGCCTCGAAGCACTACGCGAAATGGCCGGTTCCATTGAGGTGGAGCACGACGGTCTACAAAAGACCAAGCTCATTACGGCCATCATCGGCTCAGACAAGTTCGACGTGAAGATGCTTCCCGAGCCAAAGCCTGAAGAAGAGGTTGCAGCGGTCAAGACCGAGGTAGCCAAGACGGATGAAGCTCCGGCCAAGGGCGACGAGAAGACCGACGGCAGCAAGAACGGCGACGGGCGCCAGGGCCAACGGCAGAACCAGGGCCAAAACCAGGGACAGAATCAGGACGAGGGAGGCGGCAACCGTAACCGGCGCCGCCGCAACAAGCGTCGTCAGCCCGAGCCGATCGACGAGTCCGAACTCGAGGTGCGCAGTGGCATTCTCGACATCCTGCCTGAGGGCTACGGGTTCCTCCGTTGTGGTGGTTATCTGCCTAGCGACCAAGACGTCTACGTTCCCGCGAATCAGATTCGCAAGAACAAGCTGCGCAAGGGCGACATCTGCGAGGGCCCAATTCGCCCAGCTCGGGCTCAGGAGAAGTTCCCGGCGCTCGTTCGACCGCTCAAGATCAACGACATGGACCCGGAGCAGGCGGAAGCCCGTCCCAAGTTCGCCAGCCTCACCCCGCTGTTTCCCGACGTGAGGCTCCCCCTCGAGGTAAATGGTCAGCATCAGAACATCCTCACCCGAATCGTCGACCTCATCGCTCCGATCGGTAAGGGACAGCGTGGGCTGATCGTCTCTCCGCCCAAGGCCGGCAAGACGACGGTCCTCAAGGAACTGGCCAACTCGATCGCCTCGAACAACCCCGAGTGCTACTTGATGGTCGTTCTGGTCGATGAGCGGCCTGAGGAAGTCACGGACATGCAGCGCTCGGTCAAGGGTGAGGTCATTTACTCCACCTTCGACCGCCCCGCTGAAGAGCACACTCAGGTATCTGAGTTGGCTATCGAACGGGCCAAGCGCCTCGTTGAGATGGGCCAGGACGTTGTGGTTCTTCTCGACTCGATCACTCGTCTCGCTCGTGCGCACAACCTGGCAACTCCGGCTTCAGGCCGAATTCTGTCGGGTGGTGTTGATTCCACGGCTTTGTACCCCCCGAAGCGCTTCTTCGGTGCGGCCCGCAACATCGAA
>CBDUNF010000050.1:0-19545 GCA_965368515.1 uncultured bacterium | reverse complement strand
ATATCGCGGTGGGGGCGGGCACTCGCCCGCCCCCACACGCAACCTGCGTGAACATATAGTGAAACCGGAACCTTCATGCTGATTCTCGGACTTGTTGTCGCTGCCATCCTCGGACCTCTATATGTCCGGTGGAAGATCGAGAACCCATCCCTCGCCAGGTACGGCGTCGCATCCACCGTTGCCGTCCTGGGCGCCGCGGTTACCCCGATTGGCATGGGTCAATGCGGCTTTGCCGCTGAGACCAGCGGTGTCGACCATCTCCTCGCCTACGGTCTCATGACCGGCGGAGCCTGGCTGGCCCTCATCGGCCTCCACGCCCTCTTCGATCGAGCAGACGGCCGCGTCCGAAAAGCAACGGAAATGACCGGCGAGATTCAAACCGGCGGCTACCGCATGGGCTGGTGGGTGCCGTGGCTTCTGCTGTCGCCCACTCTGGCCATCCTCATCGTCTTCCTATACACCCCCGCAATACGGACGTTCACCCTCTCAACGCAACTGGCTCGCCTCGGCGCTCCAAAGTCAGTCGATGTGTGCTTTGGCAACTTCACCGAACTGCTGATCACCGACCCCATCAAGCTGGTCGCATACCCGCTCATCGCAATCGCCGCCATCTACGGCGCGCGTCTCTGGGTCACCCGCTCTCGTCCCGGCTCGATGAGCCGCAAGGGCGCCGACATTGCCTCAGTCGCCGCCATGCTGTCCGTCTTCGTTGCGCTGTACGCCATGTTTTCCCCCGGCGGCGGCGGGCAGGTCGCCTACCGGCCCGTATACGTGAACACGGTCATCATCTCCGTTGGCATCGTCGCCATGGGAATGATCGGCGGCCTGGCGATCGCTTACCTCGCATTCCGCAAGATCAGAGGCGGCACCATCTACCGCACTCTGCTCATCTGGCCATACGCCATCTCCCCCGCAGTGGCCGGCGTCCTGTTCTTCATGATCTTTGACCCTACGGCCGGGATCTTCACCCACGTGATGGATTCCTGGTTCGGAATCGACGTCCCCAACTACCGCGAGAGTGCCGGCCTTGCCATGATCGCCATCATCCTGGCGAGCGCATGGAAGATCCTCGGCTACAACATCCTGTTCTATCTCGCCGGTCTGCAGACGGTGCCTATGGAACTGGTGGAGGCTGCTGTAATCGACGGCGCCTCGGGCTGGCAACGTTTCAAGCGGGTCGTCCTGCCAGCGCTATCACCGATCACATTCTTCCTGCTGGTCACCAATCTGACCTACGCCTTCTTCGAGGTGTATGCCACCATCGACTTCATGACGAAGGGAGCTCCCGCCGGGAGAACCTCTGTCGCCATCTACGAGATCATTCGGGTCGGCGTGAACAACGGCGATCTCGGTCGCGGTGCCGCCCAGTCGGTCTTGCTGTTCATAGCCGTCATCGCGGTCACTTTGTGGCAGTTCCGAACTAGCGGCGAACGTGTCAGCTACGGGGGGTCCTGATGTCTAATCTCAGCCCAGGAGTCCAGCGCAAAGGATGGGCACGTGGCCGCAGCTGGCCCTATCACCTCGGCCTGACCGCCACAGCTCTGATCATTGCGTTTCCCCTGTTGTACGCGGCGCTGATCGCAACCCAGAACAACCCGGAGATCTTCTCATTCAAGTTCACTCCGGGAAGCGCTTTGGAGTCGAACTTCGATGCAGTCTGGGTGAAGCGAGACTTCGCCGGGGCGATGTGGAACTCGTTGCAGATGTCGTTGTGGGTGACGATCGGCAAGACCGTGCTTTCGTTGCTGGCCGGACTGGCGTTTGTGTATTTCAAGTTCCGGTTCAAGTGGGTCGTGTTCTTCTTCGTGCTCGTCACGTTGATGATGCCGACCGAGGTGATGATCCTTGCGATGTTCCGCATGGTTTCCGGATTTGGCTGGCAGGACACGATGACCGCACTGGTCCTTCCATTCCTCGCCTCAGCCACGGGCGCATTCCTGTTCCGGCAGCACTTCGCCAACCTTCCGGGATCGCTGTTGGAGGCGTCACAGATAGATGGGGCGACACCAATCCAGTTCCTCACCCGGGTGTTGATTCCGCTGTCGTGGAACGTCATCGCGGCGCTGTTCGTCATCCAGTACGTGTACACATGGAACATGTTCCTGTGGCCGAGCTTGATCATCCGCGACGAGTCCCGGTCTGTGGTTCAGGTTGCGTTGCAGACGCTCACCAATGTCGACGGAGCGCTGACCTACGGGCCGCTTATGCTCGCCGCGATCATCGCCTCGATTCCTCCCGCGATCGTCTTTGTTCTCATGCAGAAGCCCTTCATGAGCGGGTTTGCGGTGGGTCAGAGCAAGTAACGGACCGATCAAGCTGTATAGGGCGAGGGTTACGAGGGAGGTCCCCAATGCGCGGACTGATCACTATCGAAGACCTACGAGCGCTGGTTGAAGTCGACGAGGTGGACACCGTCGTCGTTGCCTTCACCGATCTCTACGGCCGCCTCCAGGGAAAACGCTTTGATGCCGATTTCTTCCTCGATGCCGTCCATGCCGATGGGACCCATGCCTGCGACTACCTGCTGACCGTCGACATGGAGATGGAGCCGGTGCCCGGTTTCACCTACTCGAACTGGGAGACGGGGTACGGCGACTTTCCCATGGTTCCCGACCTGGCGACGTTGCGGCGCGCCGATTGGCTCCCGGGCACGGCCATTGTTCTCTGTGATATCCACGATGAGCAGACCGGTGAGCTTGTGCCGATGGCCCCCCGTTCGATGCTGCGCAAGCAGCTGAAGCGTGCCGCCGATATGGGCTTCTCGGCCAAAGCGGCATCGGAGCTCGAGTACTTCATCTTCGAAGACAGCTACCGGGCAGCGGCGGAGGCCGACTACGCAAACCTGCGTCCGGTTGGCTGGTACATCGAGGATTACAACATCCTCCAAGGCACCCGTGAGGAGCCGTATAACGGCGCCATTCGCCGCCACCTATCCCGCTCGGGTATCCCTGTCGAAACCTCAAAGGGAGAGTGGGGGCGGGGCCAGCACGAGATGAACATCCGATATGCCGAGACTCTCGAGATGGCTGACCGTCACGTGCTACTGAAACAGTGCATGAAGGAAACCGCCGATGAGATGGGGCTGGCCGTCACCTTCATGGCAAAACCGGACGAAGCCGAGGCGGGGTCTAGCTGTCACATTCACATCAGCCTCTGGGACGGCGAGACCAACGCGTTCCCCGGCAATGTTTCCTTCCCACCGCTCCAGGTTTCCGATGAGTTCCGGTGGTTTCTCGGGGGCTGGATGGACAAGATGGCAGAGCTGATTCCCCTCTTTGCGCCCACCATCAACTCGTACAAGCGGTTCCAGGCAGGTTCATGGGCACCGACTCGGATTGCGTGGAGCCATGACAATCGGACGGCCGGGTTCCGGATCGTCGGCCACGGCCCGAGCCTGCGGATCGAGTGCCGCGTTCCTGGCGCCGACGTCAACCCGTATCTGGCGTATGCCGCCATGCTTGCCGCCGGCCTCGATGGAATCGAGAACAAGATCGAGCCTCCTCCGATATTCGAGGGTGACGTCTATGCGGCCGCGGAGCTTCCCGAGGTCCCCAAGACCCTGCGGGAGGGACTCGACCTTTTTGCAGCCAGCGAGTTCGCAGTTGATGCGTTCGGGGCCGATGTGCACGAGCACTATCGGCACTTTTTCGAGACTGAGCTCAAGGCGTACGACAATGCGGTGACCGACTGGGAACGACGCCGCTACTTCGAGCGGATCTAGACAGGGAAGGTGGCCATGCGGCTCTTCAACAAGATCGCTCTGATTACCGGAGCGGGCAACGGCATCGGGCGAGAGACGGCTTTGCTGTTTGCGGCTGAGGGTGCGGCGGTCAGTGCAGTCGACGTGAACGAGGCTGCAATCGCCGAGGTCGTTGCCGAGATCAACACCGCCGGTGGCCGCGCCATCGCCGTCGCTGCCGACGTGTCGGACGCGGCGAGTTGTGAACGGATGGTCGCGACAACCGAGCAAGAGTTCGGCGGTCTCGACGTTCTCTTCAACAATGCCGGAATCATGCTTCCGGCCGACGGTGACGCCATCAGCACCGACGAAGACGTCTGGGACAAAACGATGGAGGTTAACGCCAAGGGCGTCTACCTCGGCTGCAAGTACGGGATCCCGGCAATGCTGCGATCGGGCGGCGGGTCAGTCATCAACACGGCTTCCTTCGTCGCTGTCCTCGGAGCGGCAACTCCACAACTCGCCTACACCGCTTCCAAGGGCGCGGTGCTCGCCCTCACCCGCGAACTTGCGGTGGTCCACGCTCGCGAGGGTGTTCGGGTCAACGCGCTGTGCCCCGGGCCGTTGCGCACCGAATTGCTGATGAGTTTCCTCGATACTGACGAGAAGAAGCAGCGGCGCTTGGTGCACGTCCCGATGGGTCGTTTTGGTGAAGCCAGAGAGATGGCGCAAGCTGCGCTATTCCTCGCATCCGACGACTCGTCATATGTAACCGGAACCGACTTTCTCGTCGACGGCGGCCTGACCGCCGCCTATGTAACCCCGGAGTGAACCCATGACCCTGCACGAAGGCCTGGCGATAGACGGGCAGCGAATCGACAGCGATAGTGGCGATACGACCTCCGTTTACAACCCGGCGACCGGCGAGGTCATCGCAGAGGTAGCCGCCGCCACAACGTCCGATATCGACCGAGCGGTGCGGGTTGCCGCCGAGCGATTCGACACAGGCGTGTGGCAAAAGACTTCGCCGCGCGAGCGTCGCGATGTGTTGCGCCGCATCGCCGATCTGGTGCGACGGGACCAGGAGAAGCTGGCTCAGTTGGAGTCGCAGAACGCGGGCAAGCCGATCGCAGCCGCCCGCGGCGAGATCGGGGCCGTAGCCACGACGTTTGACTATTACGCCGGGGCCGTGGACAAGATCCACGGTCAGACGATTCCGTCTCATGCGCAAGGGACGCTGCTCACGTTCCGGGAGCCGGTTGGGGTCTGTGGCCTTGTGGTCCCTTGGAATTGTCCCATGCTCATCCTGGCTTGGAAGGTGGCCCCAGCCCTGGCCATGGGCAACTCGGTTGTTGCGAAGCCTGCCGGCGTCACCCCGCTGTCGGCGCTGGCGCTCGCCGACCTCGCCGTCGAGGCCGGGCTTCCCCCCGGCGTCCTCAACGTGGTTCCGGGTCCGGGGTCCGTCGCCGGCGATGCGCTGGTTCGTCATCCGCTGGTGCGCAAGGTCTCGTTCACCGGCTCGACCGAGGTTGGAAGCGGCGTCATGCAGGCGGCCGCAGCCGGGATCAAGAACGTATCTCTCGAGTTGGGCGGCAAGTCTGCCAGCGTCGTCTTTGCCGACACCGATATCGAAGACTGCGTCGAGTCCTCGCTGTTTGCCGTATACGACAATGCCGGTCAGGACTGCTGCGCCCGCAGCAGGATTCTGGTGCAGCGGCCGATCTTCGAGGAGTTCGTGGCGCGGTTTGCGGCAAGAGCCGAGGGGATGAACGTAGGCGACCCGGCCGACGAAGCCACCGAGATGGGACCGTTGATCACACCCGAACACCTCGCCACAGTCACCGGGCATGTCGATAGCGCCGAGGCCGAGGGCGCTACCCGTGTCTGCGGTGGCGAGCAACCCGGCGGGGTTCTCGCCGCTGGCTCCTACCTGACTCCCGCGGTCTTTGTAGATGTCGACAGCGGTATGCGGCTGATGCAAGAAGAGGTCTTTGGCCCTGTTGTCGCAATCATGCCGTTCGATGACGAGGAGGCGGGCATCCGTCTGGCCAACGACAGCGGCTACGGCTTATCCGGTTCGGTGTGGACGCGGGATATCGCCCGTGCGCTGCGGGTGGTTCGCTCGTTCGAAACCGGGATGATCTCCGTCAACTCATCATCCAGTGTCCACATCGAGGCACCATTCGGTGGGGTAAAGGGCAGCGGCATCGGCCGCGAGCAGGGAATGGTCGCCCTCGAGCACTACAGCGAGCTGAAGTCTGTGTTCCTGGCCGACTCCTGAGCCAGACGTCAGCCCTCGTCAATAGCATCACCAGCAGGCTCCATCGGGCCTAGGCACGCACGTCCTTGCGGAGGACTCCGATTGCCGTTTGCAGGTCCATTGCCGCACCCGTCGCCTGCGCCCGAGCCATCACCACATCGCTGAGATCGGCAGCAGCCGCCTCCAGGGCGCGATCCACATCGAACCGCTCACCCGGAGGCAGCGGCACAGCAGCCCCATCACGAATCGAGAGTCCCACATGGATCATCTCGACTCCGCGCTCCGTATCGCTCGCAGCAATCAGCGTGGCGCCCATACCCTCCAGTGCCAGGGCCACGGCGAACAAGTCGTCGGTCGCCTCGGCATATTCCATCGCCGCCGCATGGTGCGCTTTGGCCGCATCGAGATCGCCGGCCATCTCTGCGGTGAAACCGAGACAGGAGTACGTGTAGGCCAGGCCGCTGTGGGCGTGACCGTGCTCGTACAACATCAGCGCCTCCTCATGAGATCTGCGAGCCTCGTCCAGATCCCCTCGTATCCGCGCAAGCTTGCCGCGGGCGTTGCGCACCATGCCCTGCGAACCCGCAAACGGCACCTCGTCGGCGTAGCGCTGCGCTTCGGTCAGCCAGCGCTCCGCTCCCTCGTAGTCGCCCCGCATCGTTGCGATGCTGCCCAGCTCGCTCATCACCGGGGCCATCTCTCGGCGCAGTCGCATCGGGCGGGCATACTCCAACGATTGCGTGAGCGCATCGACCGCCCGGTCATACTCACCCAACGCGCGCAGCGCCGTTCCCAACGAGTAGAAGCTGTATCCCTGGCCCCACCGATCCCCCAGTTTGGCAAAGGTCTTCGCCGCCGCACCGGCCAGCTCCACCGTCGCGGCATAGTCGTTGATCACCGTCGCATACCCGGCACGTAGGAACAGAATTAGCCCCAGCCCCCAGTCGTAGCCAGCCTCAACCGCCAATTCTGTCGCTTCTTCAATCAGGCCGACGGTCTTACTCGCGTCGGTGTCCCACGCCGCAAGCATCGCCGTTGTGTTCACCAGGCCCCGCACGTCGCCAGCCTCCGCATACGCATCTCGGGCAGCCGCAAAGTCGGCGGGCCGATGTTCTCCCTCTGACGCGCACAGCGCCATGAAGAACGAGCCATCACCACGGTCCTTGGCTGCCGCGTCGCCCCCTGCCGCAGGTAACAACACCTCCAACCGGTCACGAGCTTCGGCCGCATTCCCCCTCAGGAACCAGAACCAGCCCAGCCTTGCGGCCAGCGCCAACCCACGAGCGGGTGCATGCTCTACCGACCAGTCCAAGGTCGCCCTCATGGTGTCGTGGTCCGCCTCGATCCGATCCAGCCAATCCAATTGCTCGGGTCCCTGCAGCCCTTCCTCAGCACCGTCCGAAGCCGCAATGAAGAAGTTGAGCAACCGCCTCATGCCCGCATTAGCGTCGGCCAGCTTCTCTCCGGCATAGACCCGGAGTGTCTCCAGCATCCGATAGCGGCCCGCCGCCACCGGAGCCACCATCGACGAGTCGATCAGCCGCTCAAGCGACCCGAGGACGTCATCCACCTTGTCCGACGCCACCGCCTCAGCAGCGCCGAGCGCAAAGCTGCCGTGAAAGAGCGAGAGCGACGCAAACAGATCAGCCTCCTGTGCATCCAGCAGTTGGTAGCTCCAATCGATGGTTCCCCGCAACGTCTGCTGGCGATGGGTCGCACTGCGCGGTCCACCGCTCAGTACCCCGATGTCGCTCTCCAGCCTGCGGTTGATCTCTGCGACCGGTAGGGACCGCACCCGCGCAGCCGCCAGCTCGATGGCCAGCGGCATCCCGTCGATCCTGGCGCAGATCTCGGCGATCACGGCCATGTCGTCGGGGTCGGGCGAGAATGCCGGATTGACGGCCTGGGCACGATCGATGAACAGGTCGACGGCAACCGAGGACGAGTCGAGCGACGGGACTCTCCACAGCAGCTCGCCGGGAATGCCGAGACGATCCCGGCTGGTGGCCATCACCTCGACGGATGGGCAGGCCAGCAACACGGTCTCTGCCAATGCCGCGGATGCCTCGATAACGTGTTCGCAATTGTCCATGATGAGCAGTGCCCGGCGGCCCCGCAGGTATTCCACGACCAGCTCTGTCGCGTCAATACCTTCCGACCCGCCGCCGCCGAGGCTGGCAACCTGTTCGATCTGTAGCGCGGTTACGACGGCATCGGCCACCAGGGTCGGGTCGACTACGGGAGCCAACTCGATCAGCCAGACACCCTCGGGATAATCCGATTCCAGGGTGCGACCCACTTCGATGGCGAGACTGGTCTTGCCGGCGCCACCGGCACCGGTCAACGTCACCAGGCGGCTTGTCTCGAATGACTTCGCAACATCGATCATCTCTTGGTCTCGGCCGACAAAGCTGGCAAGGCGGGCGGGCAGCATCGATCGACGTGTTGGCGACGCTCCGCCCAGTTTGGGATCCTGCATCAGGATCGCTTCTTCCATCGCTTTGAGCTTCGGACCCGGTTCGATGCCAAGCTCCTCACCCAGGACCTCACGGGCCGCGGTGTAAGCCCGCAGCGCTTCTGCCTGGCGACCCGACCGATACAGGGCAAGCATCTGGCTGGCACGGAGACTTTCCCGGAGGGGGTGTGCTGCGACTAGCTCCTCGAGCTCTGGGACGAGCTCGGCACCACCGCCCTGCTCCAGGTCGGAGGCAATGCGGCCTTCAACAGCCAGCAAATAGAGCTCTTCGAGGGCCGACCGCTCCCGGAGCGCGAACTCCGCGAAGGGGAAATCCGCAAGTGGCGTGTCGCGCCACAAATCCAACGCCTCACGGAACTTCCCAGACTCCACGAGTGACCGGAAACGTACAGCATCAACGGCCTCCGGCGCCACATCGAGCACGTAGCCGGGTGGGCGGGTCAGGATCAGGTCGGCACCCACCGAGCGTCGCAACCGGGACACCAGGGCCTGCAATGCGTTTGCGGGGTTGGCGGGCAGGTCCTCACCCCACAGCTCGTCGATCAGACGGTCGGTGCTCAAGGTCTCCGCTGGTGACAAGGCAAACAGAGCCAGCAGGGCGCGCTCGCGCATCCCGCCCAGATTCAGGGCGGTGTCGTCGGCGTACGCCACGATGGGTCCAAGAATGCGGATGTCCACACCCGGAAGATACCGGCTGCGAGACCTTGCTACCGCCTGGCGAGCGCTCAAAACGTGCTGCTCGGGAGCCGCAGCCACTTGGCGATACGCTGCCAGACGAGGTCGAGGATGAAAACGATCATCCCGGATGGTCTCGTCCGACACTTCGCCATCGCTGACGGATCGCTGACGAAGCCGTCAGGACCGACCCTGTCGAGGTCAGTCTTCGTCGCTCGATTCGTCGGCACGCTGGACGCGACGGAGGCGCCCGGCCCGGCGGGCGCTGTCCATCATGATTGCCTCTATTTGTGCGTTCACCGACCGAAACTCGTCGGCGGCCCAGGCCTCATACACGTCGTAGAGGTCCTGAGGTATCCGCAACAGATACTGTTTGCGCTGCCGGGCCATACGCTGTCCCTACCGACTGAGAGTGCCGACGTTGACGACAGGGTTTGTGGGCTGGTCGCTGGCGATCACCGTCATCAGGTTGGCTGCAAAGGTCGCCTTGCGATCGTTGTCGAGCGGGATTGCATCGTGCTGATCCGTCCCGTCCTCCAACGCCTCGATCGCTTCGCGCACCATCAGCACAGCACCTTCGACGATCTTTGCCCGTGCCGCCACGATTGCGGACGCCTGCTGTCTACGCAGCATCGCCTCAGCGATCTCCGGGGCGTATGCCAGGTCGGTGATCCGCGACTCGAGCACCTCGACACCAGCTGCGTCGGCGCGCTCCTGCAACTCGATCAACAGGTTCTCGTTGACCTCGCTGGTGTCGTGGATCAGTGTGATGACCTCGGCATCGTCGAAGTTGTCGTAAGGGTACGAGCGGGCCAGTTGCCGCACCGCCGACTCCGACTGGGTGTGCACGTAGTTGACGAAATCGTCCACGCCGAACTTGGCTCGCGCGGTGTCCGTCACCCGCCACACCACCACGGCAGCGATATCGATCGGATTGCCGTTGGCGTCGTTGACTTTCGACGTAGCGGTCGTGAAGTTGCGAACCCGCAGCGAGACCTTCTTCTTGAGATAGAGCGGGTTGGCGAAACGCAGACCGGGGGTCCGGTCGCTCCCCTTGTAGTCGCCAAACAGTGTCAGCACCGCAGCCTGATTGGGCTGGATCATGTAGAAGCTGACGCTCAGCGCAGCTACAACAAGGGTCAGTACGACAGCTCCGACGATCAGCGGGATGTTCTCCCAGATCGCTCCAAAGACGTACATCGCAATGTTCAACAGAATGAGGACGACGTCCAATACCAACCACGGGATACCGGCCATCGTGCGGCCCGATGACTCAGTGAGCATGAGGTTCACCTCCAGTAGGTGTATCGAGAAGCTATATCACGATGATATCACATTGATACCCGACGAATCAATGGCGTTCGCCAGAGAACGTCAGGCTTCTACCGTGGGCACGTGAGTACCGAAGACACCATGCCGCACCGGCGCGATCCATTGCGGACCGCATGGACCCTGCTCTATCGGACATCGCGCGATTCGATCGACGATCGCCTCCCCGGACTGGCCGCAGAGGTGTCGTTCTACCTGCTCCTGTCACTACCACCGCTGCTCCTGGTCGGCCTTGGTGTCGTTGGATACACCGGCGACCTGTTCGGTGCGGATGCCGCCGCCGGGGTGCGCAACGAGATCATCGATGTCGCCTCCGGCGTGCTCACCGAAGCCACCATCAACGACGTCATCCGGCCGGCCGTCGACGGGCTCCTGGCGCAGGGCCGGGCCGATATCCTGTCAATCGGCGCCGTTCTGGCCCTGTGGTCGGGGTCACGGGCGCTGCGGGTGATCACCCAGGCTGTCACCATTGCCTACGACCTCGAGGACCGTCGAACCTGGTGGCAACACCGCTTGCTCGGTCTCGGACTCACGGTTGCCGGAGTGCTCATGCTTGCGATCATTCTCCCGCTTCTGATCGTGGGCCCCACCGCCGGAGCTGCTCTTGCCGAAAACTTCGGTCTCGGGCAGCTCGTTGACACGCTGTGGCGAGTGCTCTACTTCCCGGTGGTCATCACCATGGGAATCTCAGTGCTGGCTTGGGTGTATCACGTGGTTCCGCCTCACTCCACCCGGTGGCGACGAGATGTCCCGGGGGCATTGCTGGCGTTCCTTATCTGGTTCATCGGAAGCTTTGGTCTGCGGGTCTATGCGACCAACTTCGTCGAAACCGACTCGGCGTACAGCTACTTCGGGACACCCCTGGTGCTCTTGCTGTGGATCTACCTAACGTCGGTGGCCCTGCTCATCGGCGCCGAACTCAACGCCGAAATCGAGAAGCTCTGGCCCGAGAGCTCCGACGACGCCGACGAGCCGAGAGCGTCACTGTCCGACCACTGACAATCCTGCACCACGCTGTCAGCAGCGAGTCAGAACTCCCCAAGCACCGCCATGCATTCTGCTGTGGTCAGCAACCAAGGAGCAGGACTCATGACCACACAGACAGCAACCGTCCCCCAGCCCCCGAGGCTGGAACCGCACACCCCGGCTGTGCGTGTCACCAACCTCGTCAAGACCTACCCGCATCCCGACGGTGGCGAATTCAACGCCGTCGACGGCCTCTCCTTTGAGGTCGGTGTCGGCGAAGTGCTCGGCATTCTCGGACCAAACGGCGCCGGCAAGAGCACCACGCTCGAGATCATCGAAGGACTGCAAACGCCTACCAGCGGTTCTACCTCGGTACTCGGCCTGGACTCCCAGGTCGACAACGCCGCAATGAAGACCCGGATCGGGGTGCAGTTGCAGGCGTCGTCCTACTTCGAGTATTTGACCCTCGAAGAGCTACTCAACCTGTTCGGCTCCTTCTACCCCAAGACGGTTCCGGCTCACGAGCTTCTCGACAAGGTTGGGCTGCTCGGCAAACGCAAGGCGCTTGTCGGCCAACTGTCCGGCGGTCAAGCACAGCGGTTCTCGATCGTCGCGGCGATGGTCAATGACCCCGACATCGTGTTCCTCGACGAGCCCACCACCGGGCTCGACCCGCAAGCGCGACGCAACCTGTGGGACCTCATCCGGGCCATCAACGAGCAGGACCGCAAGACGGTCGTCCTCACGACGCACTACATGGAAGAGGCAGAAGAACTGAGCCATCGGGTTGCCATCATCGACGCCGGCCGTATCCAGGCAATCGACACACCAGTCGGCCTCATCGGTGCGCTGGCGGCAGACCACTCGGTCGTCTTCAGCTCCGAGCGAGCACTCGAGAACCACGCCCTGGCAAGCCTGCCCGCCGTCACCGAGGTACGGGAGCGGGTCAACGGCGCCCACAGCTACGAGCTCGGTACCCGGTCACCGAAGGAGACCGTCCCGGCACTGTTCCAGATGGCCTCACTGCGCAGGTTCGAGGTCGATGCTCTCACCGTCCACGCTCCGACGCTCGAGGACGTGTTCCTCAACGTCACCGGCCGCAGCCTGCGCGACTGAGAGTGCCGTTCTCCACTTCCACCCATTCCCGAAAGGAAACAACACTCATGACACAGACAGCTCAACTCTTCACTTCAACCATCAAGATGCTGGTTCGTGACAAGACCGCATTCCTGATGGCGCTCATCTTCCCGGTCGTGTTCGTGCTCGCATTCGCCGTTTTCGACGTCAGCTTCGATGCCGAGGGCGCCATCTCGGGCGTCGACTACTTCGAGTATGTGCTGCCGGCGCTGCTGGCGATCGGACTCATGAACTTCGCCATGGTGGGGACGGCAGCCTCGGTCGCCCGCTATCGGGAACTCAAGATCCTGAAGCGGATCGTGGTTACGCCACTGCCGACGTCACGGTTCATCACCGGGCAGGTCGGCGCTCGTCTCGTGCTGGCGGCCGTGCAGACGGGGATCATCATGATCGTCGGGCTGCTGGTCGGCGGGAGCCTTGGGTCCTCGTGGCCGCTGCTCTTCATCATCTCGACGCTGGGCAACTTGATCTTTCTGTCACTCGGTTTCGCCATCGCCGGGCTCTCCGGCAGCGTCGATGCGGCGAACAACATGGCGGGCCTGGCCACCACCCCGTTGATGTTCCTGTCGGGAAGCTTCTTCCCCATCGAATCGATGCCGGGGTGGCTGCAGCCTGCCGCCGACCTACTGCCGTTAACTCCGTTGATTGACTCGATGCGGGCCATTGCACTCCAAGGTGCCGGCATTGGAGACATCGGGTCGGAGCTGCTGCTCATCGGAGCCTGGATCGTCGGTGGCCTGGCCCTGGCCCGTTTCACGTTCCGGTTCAACGAGGCGTAGCCGCGACGTCACAAGACGGACGTAATAGATCGGGGGCCCGCCTGGGCCCCCGATCTCTGATTCGAAACGCCTGTCTAGCGGGATACGGGCCAGAGCCGCATTGGCGCAACTTCGCTCGACCCTGCCTCCAAAGCGACAGCGGCGTCGGATGCGACACCGTCGGCGCGGATGCTGACCACCGCCGTCCACAGATAGTCGTAGTCGTCGTCGATCAGGTAGACCTCGAGGTCATGGGTCCCATCCAGCCAGTCCGGGAAGACAAACGTCCACCACTTGCTGGCAACGTCATCGCTGTCGACCTCGAACCCCCAGTCGTGCAGGTCGAGCGGAACGTTGTCGAACCTCGCCTCCACCCGCACGGCGTCGCTACGGAAGCTCTGCTGAACTGCAGATGACAGCTGCGACCAATCAGCCACATACCAGCCGGTGCCGATGAAGAACTCTCCCGAGACGTTATAGATGAGGTAGCAGCGCTCATCCGGGTGATAGTCGCAGCCACGGTTGCCGGCGTCGGCGAACACATTGAGGTACTGGCCATCCGATTTGATCGGTCGTTCGGGAACGGCGCTGCGAGCCAGATTCAGCGCGCGAGCCAAGAACGTTGCCATCTGATCCCGGGTCACGAGGCTGTCCGGGCAATACCGGTCATTGGCGGGAGGGTTACAGCCGGCGGTCACTCCGGCGACAGCCAGCCGATCAATGCTCGGCTCGAAGACCGTGCCATCATCGTCAACAAAGAAGTCGCCAGCACCGCTGTCGGTGAGACCGAGGGCACGGACCAAGAAGGCTGCCATCTGACCCCTGGTGACAAATGCGTGAGGACAGAACCTGTCATTGGCCGGCGGATTACATCCCTTGGTAATGCCGGCAGCGGCGAGACGTGCGATGTGGTCCTCGAAGATCAACCCATCGTCATCGATGAAGTTGTTGCCGCCACCGTTGTCGGTGAGTCCCAGGGCACGGACCAGGAAGGCCGCCATCTGGCCCCGGGTGACCGGCTCCAACGGGCAATAGGAGGTGTTGTAAGGGGGGTTGCAGCCGAGGGTGATACCCACCGCAGCGATCGCCTCGATTCCCCCCTCGTGGACGTTGCCGTCATCGTCGAAGAATCGGCCTCCTGCCGGAATCGGCGCTGCGAGCGCTGCAGACAGATCGCCTGACTCGGTAGCGGCGGTGTCGACCACGGCCACTGCCTGGATCGGCGCTGGAATGGCGACATCGTCGCCCGGTTCCGCCCCGCCCGAAACGGCGTTTGCTCCTGGAGGCGAGACCACGGCCAGCATGACCGCAAGAGTTGTGAGCGCCGCCAGAACCGCGAGGATTCTCCTCGCTCCAGAGCCAGGACCAACCAACCACACGTGCATGCGAACCCCCACTTTCGATTCGGACCTGTTGGGAACGAGACCTGTTCTCGAAGAACTCGAGCGAGCCTAACTGGCAGTAACTCACTGCACTATTTGCACTACCCCGAACTGAGTAGTCGTCGCGACCCACGCCACAAGCAGCCAAACCCCCGGGATGGGCAGGAAACTGATGCCCTCGATAGCATGGGCTTCATGCAGACTGATGATCGGCAATACTCCATCCCATGAGGCCACCGCATTTCACCGCCGAAGTCGAGATCAGACCTGCCATCGTCATCGACGAGAAGGAAGACCTCAAGATCGACGAGGGCGACGGCGACCACGATCGTTTCTCCCATTACGTGCGCAAGTCCGACATCGTGCGCAGCAACGTCGAGGGCGTTCCGGTTGTGGCCCTGTGCGGGAAGAAGTGGATTCCCAACCGCGATCCCGAGCGATACCCGGTGTGCCCAACGTGCAAGGAGATCAAGGCCCGTCTGCCCCGAGGCAAGGGATGAGCCAGTCGCTGGACCTGGAAGACCTGGCTGCCTACCTCCGCCGGTTCTCGGCCGATCGCGAGTGGGAGCAATTCCACACTCCAAAGAACCTGGCGATGGCGCTGTCGGGCGAAGTCGGTGAACTGGTCGAGATATTCCAATGGCTCACTGCCGACGAGTCGTCTTCGCTCGGCCCCGATGAGCTTCGTCGCACGAGCGACGAGCTTGCCGATGTTGCCATCTACCTGGTTCGATTGGCCGACGTGCTGGGGATCGATCTGGGCACGGCCGTGCGCGACAAGATGGTTGCCAACGAAGCCCGCTACACCGTCGAGGCATCACGAGGTTCGGCCGAGAAGCGCTGATCGAATTCGTGTCACCGAGCGATAGCGGCACCGTTGTCACGCTCGACGTTGATCTCGCCGAGGTGAGCCTGGATCCCTCCTCATTGGCGGAGTGATCCGGAACCACACGTATCAGATCGGCCCGAACCCCCTCTAGTAACAGTCGGCGCAGGTGGCGTCGCTACAGGTAGGACCATACAGAGGGGGGACCTCATGACTATCGGTCTTCAGGGCACATGGAGTGTGTCCGTCAAGTCAAAAGATGCCTCATGGGCACAACGTTTTGTCATCGCAGGATCGGATTCCAGCGACGGCACCTATTCCGGAGTCACATCCACACCAGACGTTCTCGTCACCGGCGAGCAGTGGGGTGTCACCATCGAGAACAACCCGACCGGGCCCATAAGCTGGCGTCCGTCACGGGCCAAGCTGGCAAACTTCCGCGTCGACGGCGCCTTCTTCAAGGTCGACATCGAGTCGGACGACGGGGGCGGCTTCCCCGGTGACGAGGACTTCAACGACCTCGTTCTCACTGCATCGAAGCCGCTCAACGCCAGCGAATGGATCGTCTACGGCACGGCCAAGACATACAGCGGACTCTGTCTGTTCAACCCGTGCTTCCCGTACCCGTGGATTGTCATTGACACTCCACTCCAGCTGGAACGGCTACTCCGCTACGACGACATGCGGGCCATCCTCGAGCGCAACTACGGGCCTAACGTCGCTTCGCTCGTCGACAGCGACGACTTCAAGCCAATGATGCTGTCCCGGGGCGGTTCAGCCGGCGCCGGGTACAAGGTGCGGGGCGCAACCAATGTCGAGATGAAGAAGAAGGGCAAAGCCAAGAACGCCACACTCGAGACCATTGCCGCGGCCTCGATCAGTGCTGCCGACCGGTTCGAACATCCCGCAAACCTGACGCTCGCCGACGCCGCCATCATCGACAAGCTCGTGCCAATCTGGCCGTGCAACGTCGAGACCCTCGGCAACACGATGATGCGGTTCGCCGAGTACGACCGCACCGATGCCGAGTTGGGCGGCGCCGCCTACACGGGCTTTGGCGATCGCGAGGTTCTCGGGTTGTCCGCGACCGACGAGTTCGGCAACTACGTTTTCTCGTTCGCCAGAAGCGTCGCCGATCTCATCACCGAGAGCGCCGACGACACACCCGGCGGTGGCGACCCTGTGGTTTCGGCCAACCCGGATCTGCTCATCCAATTCCCCGACGAGGACGGGGTCATCGGTTACGAAACGGCCCCGTACTACGACATTCCGAATGTCCGCCGGATCGACCTGTGCATTCGCAAGGACCTGTTGGCACCGAAGGCTTGCCAGGGCGGTCGGGTTCTGCAGTACGTCGGGGACATCCCCGTGGTGCCCAATCCCGGTTCAACGCTGCACTCGGACGGCACGGTCAGCAACACCAAGTCGCTGTCCGGGTCGGGGCCGGATGTCGAACGGGCCGCCTGGCACGGCACCATCGACATTTTCGGCTGCTTCGAGACTGCGCAGACACCGGTGACTCACTACACCATCCAATACCGCGTCGCCGGCGGCGGGTGGGAGTACCTCAACGTTGACGCCAGCGGTCTCCGCCAGCAGGGCAACGGGCTCTTTGTGCTCGAATCCTATGGGCCCGACAATTCGGTCTTTGGAGCCGCCAAACCGGCCTATCGCAACATCGAGGACGAGCCCAACTGGTCGACCGAGGTCGAGCACCGCAAAGCGCGGGTCAGATTGCTCGATCTGCTCAACACGGTGTCGCTGCCGCGCAAGCTCGCCGACGTCTCCTTCCGCATTCGCGGGTACGACGCCGCCGGCAACTTCGTGCCGGGCACCTGGGACCGCATCGACCTGCGGGTTGACGAGGCGCCTGCAACCGGCGATATCGCCTCGATACTCGTTCCCGGTGATACCGAATTCGACGAGTGTGCGCTCATCCAGTTGCCGTCCGACACATCACCGCTCCAGGTGAAGTTGCGGGCCCTCGACCCCGACGGGTTCCTCAACAGCTGGTCGCTCACTGCCGTGAAGGGATCCAACCAGGGTGTTGGGCTCATCGACGGAGCCACGTCGGCGGCACCAGGAGGGGCTTTCCCCGGGGAGGTCGTTGACGACCTCTACGTAGGGACGGCCGAACGTACGGGAGCCGACAGCGACGGGTACGTCACCCTCGAGGTCGCCCCGAGCGTCGGAGGCTGGCTCGGTGACGAAGAGTTCTGCGCCTTCAGCTTCGAGCTGAGGATCCAGGACCGCACCACCAACGGTGTAACGCCGGCGGGCAGTCGCAAGGTGCACGACGAAGTCGTCGGGATGAAAGCTCCCGGCTTCTAGTCGAAAATCCAGGGGGGGAAAGCAAGTGGGGTCGGCCTTCGGTCGGCCCCACTTGCGCACGAAACGGTCCAACGACGTCATCACTGCGAGGCTTCGGTGCCGGCTCCATCGGCGCCTGCTCGCGCGTAGGCTCGACCTCGAGGAGGGATCATGACCAAGCAACCCATGGATGACGTTGTTGTGCTCTTGCCGGGGATCCTCGGCTCGGTGCTGGAAAAGGACGGCAAGGACATGTGGGCGATGTCGCCCGGAGCCGCCTTCCGTGCGCTGCTATCGCTTGGCGGCTCGATCAAGGGGCTTGCACTCGATGGGGACGACCCCGACGCCGACGATCTCGGGGACGGTGTTATTGCTACTCGCCTACTTCCCGACCTCCACCTAGTCCCGGGTCTGTGGAAGATCGATGGCTACGGAGCGATCGCCAAAGCAATGCGAGACCAGTTCGAACTCATCGACGGGCAGAACTACTTCGAGTTCCCATATGACTGGCGGCGTGACAACCGGGTCCACGGCCGTCGGCTCGCTCGCCACGCCCACGACTGGCTTGCCGCCTGGCGGACATCGAGCGGCAACTCCGATGCCAAGCTGATCCTCCTCGCCCATTCCATGGGTGGGCTCGTCTCTCGTGCCTTTCTCGAACTGTTCGACGGATGGAAGGACACCCGGGCTCTCATCACGTTCGGCACTCCGTACCGTGGTTCGCTCAACGCTCTCAGCTTCCTCAACCACGGGATGCGGAAAGGCATTGGGCCGGTTGGTCTCGACCTCACCGACTTCCTGCGCTCGCTGACCTCGGTCTATCAGTTGCTCCCGATCTACCCATCCGTTGTGACGCCAGACGGCGCCACAGTCCGGGTCGCTGAAACCACCATCGAAGGCGTCGACGCAGCCCGAGCGACCGCTGCCCTCGAGTTCCATCGTTCGATCGAGTCCGGGGTCGAGCAGCGCCCCGACCGTGGCTACGCCCTCCATCCGGTCGTCGGCATCGGTCAGCCAACGCTCCAGAGCGCTCGCCTCGAAAACGGCAAGGTCAAGATGCTGCGGAGCCTCGGTGGTCGCGACCTAGGTGGCGATGGGACGGTGCCCCGGGTCTCCGCCATGCCGATCGAGATGACAGATGCCGCCGGCGGCCTCTTCTCGCCCGCAGTACACAGCTCGCTCCAGAACACCGACTCGGTGATCACCCAAGTCACCGGAATCATCACTGGTGCGGACATCGATTTGAGTGCCTTCCGGGACCGACACGCAGGGGTCAGCGTTGACCTACCCGACATTGTTGGAGCCGGTGAAGGACTGCGCATCGCCGGCCGCGCCACTGGCGGTCGGGACAGCGCCCTCACGGCCACGGTTGTCAACGTCGACACCGGAACCACCGCCTGGTCCGGCCCGCTGGCAGAGGATGTGGAGTGGCATCTTGCCGAAACGCCACCGCTAGACCCGGGCATCTATCGGGTTACGGTTGCCGGCGCCACTGCAACAGCTACGGACCTGGTGCTGGCCGCTCCTGCCGAATAGAAGTCACGGGGTGAGGAACGTGCCCCACGTTCGCGGCTGCTGGAAGAAGGCCAGTGGCACGTGAGCTTGGATCGCCGCTTGGACCGACCGACCATCATTCAACTCACCATCGTTGTCGAAGACGGCAAATAGCGCCGCGGGCTCGGACTGGCCCGGCGGCGCACTCAGACCCAACACCTGCCAGGGAATCCTGGCTTCGAGAAGCCACCCT
>CBDUNF010000049.1:0-19595 GCA_965368515.1 uncultured bacterium | reverse complement strand
CGTCAGTGAGCGGGAGGTGAGCAATGTCTGAGCGACTTCTTCTCACCGGAAACCACGCAGCCGCCTACGGAGCGATGCTGTCACGAGCTGAGGTCATCTCGGCCTATCCGATCACTCCACAGACAATGATCGTCGAGCTCCTGTCGGAAATGACGGCATCCGGTCGGCTCGACGCCCGGTTCATCAACGTTGAATCAGAGCACTCGGCAATGGCCGCCGTCGTTGGCGCCTCATCTGCCGGGGCCCGCACCTACACCGCAACGGCAGGCCAAGGGCTTGCACTCATGCACGAGATGCTGCACTGGGCGGTCGGGGCTCGACTGCCGATCGTCCTCACAAATGTCAGTCGTGCGATGGCGCCGGGGTGGTCTATCTGGAGCGACCAGAGCGACATCCTCTCCCAGCGAGACGTTGGCTGGATGATGCTGTTTGCCGAGAGCGTGCAGGAGGCTCAGGACCTCGTTATCTGGATGTACAAGGTGGCCGAGGAGGTGTTCCTACCCGGAATGGTTGGGATGGATGCGTTCATCCTCTCGCACACCGCGGAGCCCTTGATCGTCCATGACCAGGCCGCCGTTGACGCATATCTGCCGAAGTTCCAGCCGATCTACGATCTCGACCCCGCTGAGCCGCGAGCCTACGGTGGCTTGGTCAACCGTGATCACTACTTCGAGATTCGCTACAAGATCTATGAAGCGATGGAACAGGCCGGCAGGCTGCTTGTCGAGACCGGTGAGGAGTTTGGGGAGGTCCTCGGCCACAAGTACACGCCACTCGAAGGTTTCATGCTCGAAGACGCTGAATACGTGTTCGTATCAGCAGGAGCGATGACTTCGAACATCCGCCAATCTGTGCGAGACATGCGCGAGCGGGGCATCAAGGCGGGCCTACTGCGCATCATTGCGTTCCGACCATTCCCGTTTGAGGGAGTCCGGCAGGCGTTGTGCGGTCGTAAGAAGGTCGCCGTGCTTGACCGCAACATGGGAGCCGGCCATTCGGGCATCTTTGCAGCAGAAATCCGGTCTGCTCTGTTTGGTCAATCCGACGCACCACCAATCTACGACTACATAGTCGGGATCGGTGGTCGAGATGTGCGTGTCGAAACCGGCGAGGAGATCCTTCAAGATCTTCTGACTCGCGACGAGCCCGAGATGGCACTCTTCGTCGGCGTGAAAGGACTACCAATCGGACCGGTGCGTACCGGGCACAAGATCCAAGACCTTGAACCGCTGGAGGTGGCACGATGAGGTGGGTTGTCCCAGAAGCCGAGCACATGGCAGAAGGAACACTCGGGTGCCAGGGCTGCGGCGGAGCGCTATCGATGCGTCTCGTTCTCAAGGAAGTCGGGCAAGACGCTGTTGGTGTCATTCCGGCGTGCTGCTGGTCGATTATTGATGGGCCGTGGCCGACTCACGCCCTTGATATCCCGGTTCTGCACACGGCGTTCGAGACCGCCGCGGTTGTCGCCACCGGGGTCAAGGCAGCTAAGACACAGCAGGGCAAGGACACCACCGTTATTGCCTGGGCCGGTGACGGTGGAACCTTTGACATCGGCCTGCAGGCGCTGTCGGGAGCCGCAGAGCGTAACGAGGACATCTTGTTCATCTGCTACGACAACGAGGCCTACATGAACACGGGTATCCAGCGGTCATCATCGACACCCACTGGTACCTGGACGACGACGACACCCGATCAGCGACCCGAGGCGCGCCCCAAGAAGGACATCATGGGGATCATCGCAGCACACCGCATCCCATATGCGGCGACGGCGACTGCGGCCTATCCGGAAGACCTCGAACGCAAGGTCAAGACGGCCGTGGAGACCAAGGGCGGTATGCGTTTCCTCCACCTCCTGTCGGTCTGCCCGCCCGGGTGGAAGATGGAGGCCTACCAGGCCATCGAAGTGATGCGGCGTGCAGTACGCAGCAGGGTGTTTCCTCTCTACGAGATCCGCGATGGTCGTGAGTACACCATTACAAAGCAGCCCAAAGAGCTTCCGCTCGAGGACTACCTGTCGATCCAGGGTCGCTTCAAGTCGCTTATGAAAGATCCCGAGATGCTGGAACTGGTTCGGGGCAATGTCGAAGAACGCTGGCAGATCCTGCTCGACAGACATGAGCGCTCGCATCCGGAGCTGGCGGCGGCGACATAGGCTTACGCCGCTGCGTGTTCGCTTTCAGCGGTGAGATGATGAATCGCAACGATCCTGTCCACATCGACTGATGTGATGATCCCTACCGGGCGCGAGTCCCGAGTGACGAGGATGGGGCGCCCGGGGTGGCGAAGGATCGCCGACGCCGGCTCTCTCTCGTCCACCTGGACCGGCTCGAGGAACGGAAGGTCTCTCAAGCGTTCGGGCACTGCTTTCCGTTGCGCCGCTCGTGCGGTCGCTCTGACCACCTCGGTGCGCGATGTGATCAAAGTCACCGCGCCACCGAAGTCGACCGCAACGATGCGATCGCTTGGCATCGGCCGTGAGAGCACGTCTCGTAAGAAGGTCCAGTTGGCGATCGACGGCGGAATGGGGGCCATGACGTCTGCGAGCCTGCGCCCGCTCAACACCGCAGACAGCCGGCCTGTTGTCGCCTCCTGTCCTGCGGCCGCGTAGAGGAACCAACCCACGAATGCAGTCCACAATCCACCAGGGTTTCCCACGACGAACTCGGCGACGCCAACCGCGGCAATCAAGACCCCGAGGACGCGACCCGATCGGGAGGCTCCGGCGGTCGCCCGAGAGCGATCGCCATGTCTCCTCCACAGCCACGCGTGCAGCAGCCTCCCACCATCTAGCGGAGCTCCCGGGAGCAGGTTGAACACCGCGAGGACAGCGTTCAAACCGCCAATCCAAAGCACGGTGGCGGCGAGCAGCGGTGCGACATCGGTGATGGCGAGGATCCCTCCGATCACAAACATGACTGCTGCGATCAAGAAGCTCGAGGCAGGGCCGGCACCTGCGATGCGGGCTTCGGCCCGCGGACTCGGCGCCTCCTCCTCGAGCTGGGCAACGCCGCCTAAGAACCACAGCGTGATCGAAGACACGGTTACGCCATAGTGCTGAGCGACGACCGCATGCGACGCCTCATGGGCGAAGATCGACCCAAGGAGGGCTGCCCCGGCAACTAGACCGCCGAGCAAATACGCACCATCGGACAGCCCAGGAGCCAGCTGCGGAAGAACCCCGTTGGCAACGAGAACTCCGAGAACTGCCGCTACAGCAACGGCTCCCCAGTGGAGTTGGATGGGAATGCCTCGGAAGGAACCGATCTGTTTTGCGTCCACAGCTTGCCTCCATGCTCGGAAACTGCGCCTACCTGTATCAACGCTGTTCGGTCCCCGGCCCATTCCCGGATTGGGCCCTGATCCGGCGCAGTCTTCTCGGCGCCTGCGGTGTGGGTCGCCAGGAGTGGAGATTTCGTGTATCTCACAACTGATTACCGAATCATTAAACCGTAGCCAAAACCAGGATCGTGCGGCTAGGTTTGGCTGTGGGAATGTGGGGAGGTGAGGCAATGGGGAATGGGGCTCGTCCCCGCAATGGGCTAGGACGTATCATCGCGGCTGTTTCGCTTGTCGCCGCGATGCTGTCTGCTGCCGGCGCATCCGTGCAAGCTGCGGATGGCGCATATCCGATGCTTTTCCCCGTTGCTGGATCCAACACCTATACCGATACCTGGGGTGCACCCCGCTCAGAGGATCGACTTCACAGGGGTGCCGACATCTTCGCCGATAAGGGCACACCCGTGGTCGCGGTGGCAGATGGTGTCGTCACCAGGGTCGCAGTCGGTAAGCGAGCCGGGCGCTACATCATCATCAAGCACGACGATGGCTGGAAGTCGTACTACCTCCACCTCGACAACGACACGCCGGGCACCGACGACGGCCTCGGGGGTGCACCCGCCGCCGGCATCAAGGTTGGGGTGCGGGTAGAAGCCGGCGACGTCATCGACTTCGTGGGAGACAGCGGGAACGCCGAAGAAACCCCGCCGCATCTGCATTTTGAGCTCCACCAACCTGATGGCACAGCCATAAACCCCACCCCACATCTCCGCTCGGCGCAGACCGGCGAACCCATCGACGCCGCGTCCGTAGCTACGGCGCCGGCTGCGGCCTTCGTGACATATGAGGCCGAAGGCACGGAAATGGTCGGCCATATCGACCCCGGCGGTGGCTTTGGTGCCGGGTTGGCTGTCAACAACGGCGTCGCCTACATGGGGACTTGGGGTCGACCCAACGCCTGCCCGAACTCAGGAGTGCGCGTCATTGACGTCAGCGACCCCGCCGCACCCACCGTCCTCACCGCCCTGGCGGGCGCCGCGGAGTATCCCGATACCAGTACCGACGGTGTGTGGGCCGGAACCGTCGACACCGAGTCGTTTAGCGGCGACATCGCCGTAGTGTCGGTGCGTCTTTGCGACACGAGCGAGCGGAACCGCCGGAGCGATTCGTTCCGCGGTCTCGCCATCTACGACGTTACGGATCCGGCAGAGCCGACTTTGCTCAGCTCGGTGCACTCCGGCGAGAACACCCAAGGTGTGAACGATGTCACCGCGGTGGTTCGCGACGATGGCTCAGCATTGATCAGCGCCGCCGTCATGCAATCCTTCGTTCACACCGAGTATGCAGTGGGCGATTGGCGTCTCATCGATGCCAGCGACCCGACGGCGCCCGTAGAACTGGCCGATTGGGACTTCCGGGAGCGGTTTGCCGAGGACGACAAGGAACGCCGGAACGTGAACCTGCACACCCACACGTCTTGGCTATCGGCAGACGGGTCATCCGTATGGCTGCCGGTTTGGGACGGCGGGCTGGTGGCTCTTGACCTAACAACGCCCACAGAACCGGTCGAGATTGCCCACGTTCCTGTGCCCGCCGGTGCTGAGGGAAACAGTCATAGCGTGGCTTTTGACCCAGGATCCGGGATGCTCATCCGCAATGATGAAGACCTCGACTGGCGTCCTGGGGAGGGTTCCGAAGAGATCGCATGGGGAGGCCAGACGCTGTTCGATGCGTCGGACCCCGGCAACATCGTCGAGATCGGTAGCTACGCCTCGCCGGGGTCTGACCTGAGTGATGACAAGCCGGCCGGCGCTGGGTACTTCAGCGCCCACGAAATCGTCCTCGTTGGCGACATCGAGTATCTGTCCTGGTACTCAGATGGGCTCCGTGTCGTTGACGTCTCGGACCCCCAGCAACCCCAAGAGGTCGCCTCATTTGTGCCACCGCCTACTCCTGATCCGCAGCGCCATTTCGTAGGTCAAGGGCGCGGCGAGAGCTTCCCCATGGTGTGGAGCGTCAAGGTCGACAACGGCCTCATCTACTTGAGCGACATGAACAGCGGCCTCTGGATAGTCCGCCTCGAAGGTGGCGACGAGCTCGAGGCCGCCGCGGCTCAGTAGCGCTAACGGCAAAAAGGACCTCCGCGGTCGGGATTGGGACCTCTGGCGTCAAACTATCCCTACCCGCTCGATAGATTGATCAAACGACCCTCCTTGGTCGATCAATCGGAGGCAACGAATGCTTTTGGGGATTGTCGGTGTGCTTGCCGATACGAATCTCGCCGCGGCCCGCTACCAGATGGCCATCAGCCTGGGCTTCCACATCATCTTTGCCGCACTCGGCATCGGGTTCCCCGTCATCACCCTCATCGCCCATCGGCGCGGTCTCAAGCGCGGCGATGCCGCTGCCCTCCAACTCGCTAAACGGTGGTCAAAGGTGATGGCCGTTCTCTTTGCCGTCGGTGCAGTCTCGGGCACCATCCTGAGCTTTGAGATGGGCATGCTCTGGCCCGGGCTGATGGGGCCATATGGCGATGTCATTGGACTTCCCTTCGCCCTCGAAGGTGTGTCGTTCTTCCTCGAGGCGATCTTCATTGGAATCTATCTCTACGGGTGGAAACGCCTGTCCGCACGGGTGCACTACCTGACGCTCTTCCCCATCGTGGCCGCCGGCATCGCAGGGTCGTTCTTCATTCTCTCGGCCAACGCATGGATGAACTCGCCGGCGGGTTTCACCATTGCCGCTGACGGCTCGATCACTGACGTCAACCCGCTCGCTGCGATGTTCAATCCGGCCGTCGGGGTCCAGTACACGCACATGCTGCTGGCTGCCTACATGGTGTCCGGTTTCATGGTGGCCAGCGTGTACGCCGTTGGCTGGATGAAGGGACGGCGAGACCGCCTCCACCAACTGGGGTTCATCATTCCGTTCGCCCTAGCTGCTATTGCGGCACCGCTGCAGATCGTTGTAGGTGACATCGCAACACGGCGTCTGATCGACGCGCAGCCGGCCAAATTTGCTGCGATGGAGCTCCTCCCCGAGACGATGGAGGGGGCACCGTTGACTCTTGGTGGTTTCCTCATCGATGGTGAAGTCGTCGGCGCTATCGAGATTCCCAACATTGCATCGTTCCTGGGAACGCGGGATTTCAACGGCGAAGTACCCGGTCTAGATTCGGTCCCGGTCGATGAACAGCCACCGGTAAATGTGGTGCATCTGGCGTTCCAGATCATGGTCGGGCTAGGCACCGGCCTGCTGGGCTTGGCGATGTGGTTTGCCGTTGCCTGGTGGCGTAAGAAGCGGCTGCCCCGGTCGATCTGGTTTTGGAGGCTGGCTGCGGGTGCCGGGATCGCGGCCATCGTCGCCATGGAGATGGGATGGATTACCACAGAGGTCGGCCGGCAACCGTGGATCGTCTATGGCATTGTGCGCACTACCGACGCGGTGACTAATGCCAACGGGATCGCCGTCTTCGCAACAATCATCAGCTTGGTCTATCTCGGGCTCGGCATCATCACCATCGCGGTGCTGCGCCGTATCGCCAAGCGGTTTGCCGCCGGCGAGGAAGCCCCGGCCCCGTATGGCCCGAATCCAGCGGTGACATCATGACACTTGCCGATGTGCTTCTGGTGATCATCTGGCTAGGGGTAACCGCATACGGCATCTTTGGCGGTGCCGACTTCGGGGCCGGTTTCTGGGACCTGATGGCCGGCGACGCCAAGAAGGGAGCGCGAGTCCGGGGATTCCTCGAACGGACCATAGGGCCGGTGTGGGAAGCCAACCATGTGTGGCTGATCTTCGTCCTTGTGTACCTATGGACGGCGTTCCCTCGCCCTTTCGTTGCGATTGCAACAACCATGTACATCCCGCTCACAATCGCAGCGATCGGGATCATTCTGCGGGGTTCTGCTTTTGCGTTCCGCAAGTGGGCGGCGACCCTGGGCCGGCAGCGGGCTCTCGGGGCGACCTTCGCAGTGTCGTCCATCCTCACACCGTTCTTCTTGGGTACGGTGGCCGGGGGAGTAGCGTCGGGAAGGGTGCCGCTCGGCAACGCCGCTGGCGATCCCGTCACGGCTTGGCTCAATCCGACTTCTGTCCTCGGCGGCCTTCTCGCTATCGGAGCCACCGCATTCCTAGCCGCGGTTCTCGCCGGTCGGGACGCCATTGCGGAGGGATCGGAAGATCTCGCCGACTACTTCCGGATCCGCGGAATCTACACCGGGGCGGCGATGGGCCTGGTTGCGGCAGCAGGTGTCGCCGTGCTGGCGGTCGATGCACCGGAGCTGTTCGATGGCCTGACTTCATGGCGCGGAATCCCTCTGATGATCGGCTCTGCCTTGGGTGGGATCGCCGCGCTGGTGTCGTTGCGGCAACGCCAATACGTGAGGGCACGTCTTGCCGCTGTTGTTGCCACCGCGACTGTCCTGTGGGGCTGGGGAGCGGGTCAATACCCCTACATCCTCGAGCCAACCGCAACAGTCGACGAATACGCGGCATCCTCGCCTGTATTGGTTGCGCTGCTGGTTGCGTTTGTGGCAGCGGCCGTACTTGCGGTGCCGTCGCTTGGCATTCTCTATACGCTCACTCAGAGGGGAATGTTGGGTGATGCCGGAGATCTGAACACGGAGTCAACCGAGGCGCTGTTGCGGCGTTTGCAGGCAGATCAGCCCGTCGAGTGAGTCCGTGGCACCATTGAGCGCACATTCATGGAACAATGGAACAGGCCCTCATCGTTGTCGGCCGGATTGGAGTCCATCGTGGCATCTAAGGATAAGGGCGGCAGAGCCGCCAAGAAACCCGCTGCAAAGAGCCTCAAAGAGAAGCGTGCTGCCAAGAAGGCCAAGCAAGGATGACATCCCCGTTGACCCTGGTGGTGACCATCGAGTCGTTACCGGGGCACGAGGGAGCCGTCCAGGACGCTCTGGCCGGCGTCGTGAAGGAAACACAGGCAGAGCAGGGGTGCATCCAATACGATCTGCACATCGATCCGGCCCATCAGGGACGGTTTGTCTTCTACGAGACCTGGGCTACCCACCGAGACTGGGTAGCGCACGATGAGGCGCAACACATTGTCGCCCTCAAGGCTGCGCTCGCCGGGAAGACGGCGAAAACCGTGCTAATGCCTCTGGAGAAGATCGACCCGTAGGCGGCGACGGCCGGTGGCCCCAGCATCGCTAAGGTCATCGTCCGTATGCCGCATTTCACCAAACGCCAGAAGACGGTCATCGTTGGCGACGTCGCTGTGCTCGTTCTGCTGACAGTCGCCGGTTTTGCGACGCATCTGACGCTTGACGCATTCGGGCGGATGATCATCACGCTGGTGGGTTCCCTGCTGGCCTGGGGCGCCGTTGCCCCATTCATGGGGGTCTATGGCGAGGACGTCATCTCCAACCCGCGTTCGATCTGGAGGGTCGCCTGGGCGTGGATGCTCGCTGCGCCGATGGCTACGTTCCTCCGTGGTGCGGCCCTCGATCGGGACATACCGTGGGTCTTTGTACTCGTCACGATCGGCGTCAATGGGTTTGCACTGGTCCTATGGCGAATCGCCTACGGCTGGTGGATGGCCCGTCGTTAATCCGGTTCCACCTCGACAAGCAATCCCCGATGGTCGCCACCCGCGACTTGGACAAGGCTGGTCCTGACGCATGTGGCTCCCTGCAGGAACGCGTGATCAATCCGCAACATCCGCGGCGATCTGGGCCAGTATCCCCAGGTGCGACGGGCAGTACCCGCGGCGAGAGCACCGTCGGTAGCCAGCGCAGCCAGTCGCCGGTACAGCGGCCACGCCGGTGAGGAATTCATATCCCCGACAAGGATCCGACTCGCGACCGGCTCGGCTAGGAGTTGCTCGAGGGCAGCGAGCTCGAGTTCCCGCAGGCGTTTGGACTGCAGCAAAGGTCGGGAGATGGGGTTGACCACGTGGGAGTCGACGACCTCCACTTCACGAAATCCCCAACGTATTCCGTCGAAGCGAGCCCGAATCGGGTCGCGGTGCGGAAAGTCGAGACGCTCGAATTCCGCAGGGAATCGAGCGGCCACCCCCATCCCGGTTGTGTCGTCTCGTGGATCCAGAAGGTGGGCAGATCCCCAGTCAGCCATGACATCCGCGGCCGGTGCGGTTAGCTCCTGGGTGGCAACAAGGTCGGGTTGTGTCTGCGCCAGGGCTGTGGCGAACGAGTCAGCGGTGGCGCGCCCGTTGTACAGATTGATCGTCAGGATTCGCAGCGGCATCGACGGAGCATACGACCGGCTCGTAGCGAAGCATGACAATGTGCCCAAAAAGCGGGTCCCGATTACTCAGAATCAGTGGTTGAGTAGCAGCCGTCATCGACCGATACAGGGGGGAAGCAGAAGGTGAACCGAAGCGGTGGGCCGAACGGTATTGTGGCCCTGCCCGCTAGATGAGGAGACAACGGTGCGATTGACGACGGCGATGCTTGCCGATGCAGCGCAAGTCCAAGGCGGGAAGCTGTTCGTGCTAGGCGGCGGCTTCGACACCATCAGCGCACGCAAACTGCCGGTGATTCATCGCAGCCTTACCGTGGCGCTTGTCGCAGAGATCGAGCCGGATGAGCGCCATCGCGATCTGGAGATTGCGTTGCGTCTCATCGACGAGGACGGCATCGATATGGGGGTCGAGGCAAAGGGCAAGCTTCGAGTGGGTGCCCCTCCAAACCTGCCACCCGGCTCATCGAGCATTGTTCCCATTGTCAGCCCTTTCCACGGAATCGAGTTCCCCGATGCGAAGGGCTATGCGTTCGTAGTGACGTTCGAAGATCAAGAACTCGACCGGATCCGCTTCCGAGTTGTGAGGGTCGGCTGATACCGTAGGCCCGTGCTTACGATTCCCAACCTCATCTCGCTGGTCCGCCTCGGACTGATTCCCGTATTCCTGTGGTTGCTCGTCGGCCGAGAGAACCCGATTGGTGCCGGTTTGTTACTAGGCGTAATCGGCTCGACCGATTGGGTCGACGGCTATTTGGCACGGCGACTCAACCAGGTCTCCGAAGTAGGCAAGATCCTCGACCCACTAGCCGACCGTCTTGCCGTTGCCACTGCGGTCATTGCCGGACTGATCACCGGCGACCTGCCCAGTTGGTTTGCCTGGGCGCTGATCGTGCGCGAGGCGCTGGTCGGCGTAGGCGCACTCTATGTTGCGTTGCGTGGCCACACCAGCCTTGCAGTTAGAGACATGGGCAAGTTGGCGACCCTCCTGCTCTACGTGGCTGTGGCATGGTTCTTCATCGGATCGGAATGGGCGCCCGGCAATGTCATCGGCTGGCTCGCCGGTGTCCCCGGCTTGGTCCTCTACTACGTAGTAGCAGTGCAATACGCAGGAGATGCGGCTGTCGCGATTCGTACTCGCGACCGATCACAGACAACGGATTAAGCTCCACAACGATCGACAACAGGAGAGACCGTGCAGATTCCAGAGGGACTCCGCTACACCGAAAACCACGAATGGCTGGCCGTCGGTGACGCCAGGGTCAAAGTTGGCATCACCGACTACGCCCAGGATGCACTCGGCGACGTCGTGTTTGTTGATCTCCCCGAGGTTGGAGCTGAGGTCACCGCGGGAGAGCCGTTTGCGGAGATCGAATCAACCAAGTCGGTCGCCGACGTCTACGCACCGATCTCGGGCACCGTATCAGCGGTGAACGCGGTTCTGGCGGATACCCCCGAGACGATCAACAGCGACCCTTACGGTGAAGCCTGGTTTGTCGAGATCGAAGGTGATGTCGGCCCAGTCGCCGAATTCATGGACTCTGCTGCTTACGCTGCGTACTGCGAGTAGCCAGAAGCTAGAAGCCTCAACCTCTAGTCGAGGCTTTCCGACTACCATGGTCGTATGGCCGACAAGTACAACGCGCCTGAAGAGTTTCCGGATAGCGAAGAGACGATCTTCTACGATCCCGATGCTGGCACCGCCGACGTCGGCGAGGTCGTCGGCAGGATCGAAGGGGCATTCCGCTACGCCCTCGTCGTCGAGCGTGGCCCCCGCGCCGGACTGACGTATGTCCTGGGCGACGGAGAGACCCTTGCGGGTCGATCCGACGATGTTGCCATCTTCCTGGGTGACGTCACCGTGTCACGTCACCATGCCCGATTCACCGTGGACCCAGAGGGTCTGACAGTCGAGGATCTCCGCTCGACCAATGGAACGTATGTGAATGCAGAGCGCCACGACAAAGCGCGTCTGCAGCCCGGCGACGAGGTGATCATCGGGAAGTTCCACCTGGTCGTGGCGGGCGGCCATGGCTGAGGAAGCGGCCGCACCCGCACAGATCGCCGACCGACAGACCCAGTCAATCGGCGAGGTCATCAACGGTCTTCGTCCTGAATTCCCGGACCTGACAGTGTCGAAGGTTCGGTTTCTCGAGGCGCAGGGTCTCATCAATCCAACCCGCAGCCCTTCGGGGTATCGGATGTTCTCTGAGGATGACGTCGACAGGCTGCGCTACGTACTGAGCGAGCAGCGCGATCACTTCCTGCCACTCAAGGTCATCAAGTCCAAGCTGACCTCATGGGACCGCGGTGAGGAAATGGAGACGCCACGCGACAGCGGGCCTGCTCCCGAGGCCTACTTCGGCAGCGCCGGCGTGTCGATGGCCGTGGATGAACTCGGTCGGTCCAGCGGTCTGACCCGAGACCAGATCGATGAACTCATCACCCAACGGGTTCTCGAACCGATGGACATGCCCGATGGGCGTCAAATCTTCAGAGATGAGGACCTCGCTATTGCGCGGTCGGCCTACCGGTTGTTCTCTCGCGGCTTTGAGGGTCGTCACATCAGATCGCTTCGGCTAGCGGCCGACCGTGAGGTGGATCTGTTGTCCCAGCTGGTGAACCCGCTGCTGCGCCATCGAAACCCAAAGAATCGGCGAAGGGCTGCTGAGGTTCTCGCCGACGGCGCCAGTGCCGGGGCGCAGTTGCAGGAGAACCTGGTCAGAGCCCGCCTGCGCAAGCTCCTCGAGGGATGATGCAAAGGCTCTATTCGCCGATGGCTGCCCTTGCCGCGCTGACACTGCTCGCGTCACCTATCCGCGTCCCGGCGGTGCCCGACGAGCCGGTGCTAGAAGCCGCAGCCTGGATCGTCGTGGACGTTGCGAGCGAGACCGTACTCGTTGAGCACAACGCTGATGAGGAACGACCGATGGCTTCTGTTACCAAGCTCATGACCGCACTAGTCGTTCGTCGCCACGCCGACCTCGACAGTCGCGTCCGGGTGAGCCAGAGCGCCGCCGACGTCGGCGAAGCGGAAGTCGGTCTGGTGGCAGGCGAAGTTTGGAGCGTCCGCGATCTGCTGGCAGCCGTGTTGGTCCGGTCCGGCAACGACGCGGCGTACGCATTGGCCGAACACGTTGGCGGTGATCTTCCGGGCTTCGCCGATCTGATGAATGAGATGGCAGCAGAATTGGGCCTGCAGCACTCGCACTTCATCAACCCGCACGGTCTCGATGCTGACGGTCATTACACGTCGGCATACGATCTCAGCGTGATCGCGCAGGCGGTGTTGGAAGACGACGTGTTGGCTCAGTTCACCCGCACCGGAATCATCCGGTTCAAACCTGCTCCAGACGGCACCGACCGTATCGCACGGAACACCAACCGCCTTCTCAACCGCTATCCGGGGGTCGTCGGCCTGAAGACCGGGTTCACCGGCAAAGCCGGCCGAGTTCTGGTTTCCGCCTTTGAAGCTGAAGGTCAGATGTTCACCGCGGTTGTGATGGGCAGCGAAGACCACTTCGCCGACACTGCAGCGTTGCTCGACTATGTGACCCAGCGCCTCTCGATTCGGGATCGTCTGCTCCTGCCACTTGCGGAGCAGGAGGGTGGTGGTGGACAGGCATCCGCACTCGATCTCGACACTCAGCGCTTTGTCAAGACCCGCCAGCAGTTGCTCGACGGTCGCGAATCCGTGTCGGGATGGGGTGAGACGCCAGGTTCCCAACGCGTCGAAGACATGGTGCGCGACATGATTCCGACCATTCTCGGTGGTACGGCTTGAGCAGCCACTACCTCGAAGTTGTCGATCCGGATGCTTTGCAGAAGCGCATCAGCGAGCTGGGCGCCACGATTTCCACCGACTATGCAGGACTCAATCCCGTTCTAGTTGGGGTGATGAAGGGTTGTCTGCCCTTCATGGCCGACTTGATCCGCTGTATCGATGAATCCCATGAGGTCGACTTCTTGCTGCTCACCCGTTTTGGTAGCAAGGGTCGTGTCGCAGTCGCTATGGATACGGCCATCTCGCTTGCGGACAGACACGTGATTCTGGTCGAGGACATTGTCGACACGGGCTTGACGCTGAGCACCCTGCTGCGCAACCTCGAAGTTCGGAGCCCGGCAACGCTCGAAACCGTAGCGCTGCTCGACAAGGTGCCGCGCCGGATCGTCGATGTCCCTTTGAAGTACAGAGGCTTTGAGATCGGCGACGAGTTCCTCCTCGGCTACGGCCTCGATTGGGAGGGACGTTATCGCAACTTGCCAGGACTGTGGGCGGTAATGGAGATGGAGCGTCTTCAGGACTTACACGAGACCTTCCCGCAGGTCGCGTTCGCCGAAGGCGACGGTTGATCGCCCACCCGGTGATAGGCTGGCTCTATGGACCCTGTACCTATGGAATTGGTCGGAATCAGGATTGAATTGCCGTCCAACGTGCCGATCCTGCTGTTGCGCGAACGCGACGGTTCGAGGTACCTACCCATCTGGATTGGACCAAATGAGGCAACGGCGATTGCCCTTGCTCTGCAAGGAGTCGAGCCACAGCGGCCGATGACCCACGACCTCCTCAAGCTGGTGATCGACGCGCTGGATGCCGAAGTCGTGCGGGTTGACGTGACAGAGCTGGTCGGCGGAACCTTCTTTGCGAATCTGATACTCAACCGGCAAGGAACCGACACCACCATCTCGGCTAGACCGTCGGATGCCGTGGCGGTCGCGGCCCGCACCGAAGCCCCGCTCTTTGCCGATCGCGCGCTTCTCGATGAAGCTGGAGTCGAGATCGAGGAAGACGGGCAGGAGGATGAGATCGAGCGCTTCCGCGAATTCCTCGAAGACATCACCCCCGAGGATTTTGGTTCCGGCCACTCGCACGACTCGTAACCGCCGCCCTCCTTCCCCGGTTCTTGCGTACGCCACGTCCACTATTCCGCACCTATCTACGCAAGAACCATTGGGTCCGGGTCCCTGTCTGTTGTTGCGTAAGCGCGTCCCATGTGTTGCCCGAGTTACGCAGGAACGGGGGAGGACCTGGGTATGTTATCCACAGGGGTTGTTGACAAGTGGTGATTGGTTTCGTAACTTCACAGGCGTAGTTCGGCGGGCGGAATTACGTCGATGTAAGCTACAGGCCATAAGGAGGCTTGCTGTGAAAGAGCAGGACATCGGTTATCGCGCCCCGCAGGTGTGCAGTTTGGTTGGCATTACTTATCGCCAGCTCGACTATTGGGCGCGCACCGGTCTGATCGAACCCTCGGTTCAAACCGCTCAGGGATCGGGGACACAACGCCGTTACGCATTTGCGGACATCGTGCAGCTCAAGGTGGTCAAGCGCCTCCTCGACGCAGGCATGAGCCTGAAGAAGATCCGCAGCGCAATGTCGATCCTGCGCGAACAGCTAGCCAGCAGCAATCCGCTCACTGACGTGACTCTGCTGTCGGATGGCGCCACCATCTTTGCTGCCCACAGCGCAGACGAGGTAGTGGACGTGTTCCAGAAGGGCCAAGGCGTCTTCGGGATTGCGGTCGGTCCGGTACAGCGAGAGCTCGAGGGCGAGATCCACAAGCTCTTCCCTGCCGAGGAAGCGGTTGTCGCCAGTATCACGGAGGCGCAGGCCAACTGAGTACGGAATACCTCGACGAAGCCCAACCGGCTGACGCTGTCGATTTTGCTCATGAGAGCGAACGGCAGTTCGCGCGACTCCTAGATTTCTATGAAGTCGAGTGGGAGTACGAACCCCGCGAGTTTGCGATCGGCTTCGACGAGGATGGCGAACCCATCAGCTTCTTCCGTCCGGACTTCTATTTGCCGGGTGACGACCTGTATATCGAGATCACGACGATGAGTCAGAAGCTCGTGACTAAGAAGAACCGCAAGGCTCGGCTGCTACGTGAGCTTCATCCGGGTGTTGAGTGCAAGGTGTTCTACCAGCGGGACTATCTCAGTCTCTTGGTCAAGTACGGTTTGGAAGAACCACCCGATCAGGATCTTCCCGCGGCTCCCTCCCGTCTCCCCGGTCCGCCACGGATCGAGGACCTCGGCGAAGACACGTCGCTAGCCGCGGGGTAGCCGGCCCCCTCTCAGTTAGTGTGATTCCGAATCAACATGGAGGGTTCAGTCATGCCGGAAACTCCCTTGCGCACGGCGCATGAGGAACTCGGAGCCCGCTTCACCGACTTCGGTGGTTGGGAAATGCCACTGCAGTACGAAGGTGTGGTGGCTGAGCACATGGCGGTTCGCAAAGGTGTCGGTGTGTTCGATGTAACTCACCTTGGTCGATTCCGGTTGTCGGGTCCGGGGGCAACCGCAGCCATTGAACGAGCGCTGTGCAACAACATCAACAAGACAAAGCCGGGCCGCGCCCAGTACACGATGGCTCTCAACGAGCGCGGCGGCGTGGTCGACGACATCATCGTGTGGCGATTCAAGGAAGATGATTACTGGGTGATGCCGAACGGGGTCAACTTCGACGACCTCCTCGCTCGCTTCGAAGACGCGCCCGGCGCTGTGGCTGAGGCCGTCCGCCAGGACACCGTTCTTCTTGCAGTTCAAGGGCCGGACAGCGCAGCGGTCCTCGAGGCCGCCGTCGGCATTGTGCCCGGTCGATTCAGAGTCGAGACCGGGACGTTCAACGGTGGGCCGATGTGGACGGCGGGAACTGGCTACACGGGGGAGCGCGGTGCCGAGGTCGCGGTTCCGAACGAGAACGGTGCGGCGCTTCTTGCCTCTCTCGTCGCGGCAGGTGCGACGGTATGCGGGCTTGGTGCTCGCGACACCCTTCGGCTCGAGATGGGGTACCCGCTGTGGGGGCAAGACCTCGATGAGTCAACCAGCCCACTGGAGGCCGGGCTGGGCTGGGTGGTCGCATGGGATCACGAGTTTGTCGGCAAGGCGGCACTGGAAGAGCAACGCACCGCCGGGCTGGCCAAGGAGCTGGTCGCATTCCAGGGTGCGGATCGGCGTCCCCTCCGCCACGGCTACCGCATTCGATCCGGGGAGTCGATTGGTGAAGTGGCTTCGGGCAACTACAGCCCGGTGCTCGAGGTCGGGATTGGTATGGGGTATTTGTCGCCACCGATAGCTGCGACCGCCACAATGGAGATCGAAATTCGCGGAAGCTGGCAAGCCGTCGAACGTGTCTCGCCGCCTTTCATAGAGCGGTGACATGCTCCTGCGGAGTCGGAATTCAAGGACGCGCCAGCTTTGCGGTTACCGTGGAACGAGCACAATGGCCGCAGTAGACGCGGCCATTCCACATCAGGGAAGGACCACATGGAGGCGCTAGGGATTGACGTTGGGGGGAGCGGGATCAAAGCTGCGCCCGTAGACCTCGAAACGGGCAAGCGCCTGACCAAACGGAAACGAATACCGACGCCACAGCCTTCGACGCCCGAAGCTGTGTATGCGGTCTTTGATCAACTGGTCGCCCACTTCGACTGGTCGGGGCCGATCGGGTGTGCGGTGCCCTCGGTAGTTCGATCTGGAGTCGTCTACACGGCAGCCAACATCGACGACGGTTGGATCGGCCGCGACACCGGATCGGATCTCCGAGAGCGCTACGGAGTTCCGGTGACGATTCTCAATGACGCCGATGCGGCCGGTATCGCCGAGAACAGCTTCGGTGCCGCCCGCGACCTGGGCGGTACGGTGCTCCTGCTTACCCTGGGCACGGGCATAGGCAGTGCACTGTTCACCAACGGTCATCTCGTTCCCAACACAGAGCTGGGCCACCTCGAATTCAAGGGCCAAGACGCCGAGTTGTACGCGGCGGCGCGAGTGGTAGATCAGGGGCTGACGCAGCGAGAGTGGGCGCTACGTCTCAACGAGTACCTGAACTATGTCGAAGACCTCTTGGCTCCTGACCACTTCTTGCTTGGTGGTGGCATCTCGAAGAACTTCGACAACTACTCAGACTTGCTTCACACTGACGCAACCATACGTCCAGCCCGATTTCGCAACCGCGCTGGGATAATTGGGGCGGCGCTCGCTACTGGAGGTAGCTCATGAGCAGTACAACCTCGCAGATGATGGCAAACGACGGTTTGGGTCTGCTGATCCGACACTGGGAAGCGGACGAACCGAGGGCGCGCCTACTGCTTGTGCACGGCCTCGGGGAGCACTCTGGTCGATATGAGCATGTCGGCGCGTTTCTCACCGGTCGCGGCTACTCAATAACTGCCCTAGACCTGCGCGGACACGGTGCCTCGGGTGGTGATCGAGTCGATCTGGAATCATTCGCCGAGTACCTCGACGATGTGGAGCTTGTCTTCGGTGACATGGGAAGCGACCTCCCTGTGATCATGTACGGTCACTCCATGGGTGGGCTGATTGCAGCGTCCTACGGTATGAGTAACCGGCCGCAGCCCGACCTATTCGTCCTGTCCGCTCCCGCTCTGCAGGCCGAGGTTCCTGCAGCCTTGCGGCTCGCGTCGAAGGTGCTGAGCAAGGTGCGGCCGAGCCTGCGGTTGGCGAACTCCATCAAGGGGGCGCAACTCTCTCGTGACCCGGAAGTGGGGAAGAAGTACTTCGCGGATCCGCTGGTTGAGACCAAGGCGACCGCTCGTTTTGGAGCGGCGCTGCTCGGGCAGATGGGTGCCATCCGTGATGACTACAGCCGACTGACACGCCCCACCCTTGTAATTCACGGTGCGGATGACGAACTGGTTCCTCCGCACGCATCGGCGCCGCTAGCCGCGCTCGACAATGTGGAGCGAAAGCTATTCGCTGGATTGCGTCACGAAACTCACAACGAGCCGGAGCAGAACGACGTGCTGGCGTTCGTTGCCGACTGGCTGGACCGTCAACTGGCGTAGCCGGCAGCGATCTTTGCTTCGAGCCGGCTGATTGTTGCGGCATCCGTGAACGCTGCAGCTGCGCTCCGCTGCGTAATGTCGCGGAGATCGGTCTCTTCCAGGCCATGATGCTCGATGGCGAGGGCGAATTCGTCCGTGAGCGTCACTCGGCTCATGAGCCGGTTGTCGGTGCTCAGGGTCACGTTGAATCCCGACCGCACGAGGAAGCCAAGCGGATGCTGCGCCGGCTGAATCCCGAGCGTGTGCAAGTTGGATGTGGGGCAGACCTCGAGAGGAATCTGTCGCTCGTAGACCAGACGGGCAACATCCCCCATGATCGGATTGCCGGCGTCATCGGTATCGATGTCATCAACAATCCGGATGCCGTGGCCGATCCGCTCGGCGCCGCAGGACGTGATGGCGTCGTAGATACTGTGGGGACCATCGGCCTCGCCGGCGTGGATTGTGATCCTGAGTCCGTAGTCACGGGCGATTTCGCACGCTTCCCGATGGGCCGAGGCTGGGAATCCTGCCTCGGGGCCGGCGAGATCGAAGCCGACAACTCCCCGTCCCGCAAAGCGCGACGCCGCTTTGGCGTCGGCAACCGAATCTGGGAGGTTGCGCATCGCATCCACAACGAGATTGATGACCGTTCCTGTGTCTGCCTCAGCCCTCTTGAGTCCCGCCAGAGCGGCTTCAATCACGTCTTCACGCATGAGTCCTCTGTGCGTGTTCAAAACGGGTGCAAAACGGATCTCACCATAGATCACGCCGTCGGCGTGGATGTCCAGTCCAGACTCGTACGCAACTCGTTCGATCGCATCGACACTCTGCATGACAGCGATGGTGTGTTCAAACCCCGCCAAGTAGTTCTCTAGAGATCCTGATTCACCTTGATAGAAAAAGGCGGCAAGTCCGTCGGGATCGGTCGTGGGCAACCCGTCGTAGCCGATAGCGTCCGCCATTTCGAGCACGGTTTCGACCCGCAACCCACCGTCGAGATGGTTGTGCAGTTCTACCTTGGGCAGTTGTTGCAGACGGGTTTGATCCATTAGTCGCCGGACCTTAGCTGGTGCAATCAGGGAGAAAGACGGGAATTCAATGTATACGTGCCGACGATCGAGGCCTGAGCCAGGACATGTCCCTCAATCGCTTCCCGAAGATCGTGCCCGGTGAAGTCACCAGGCAGCCCTAGATCCGGCGTGTCCAGCGCAAACACGGTGAACACATAATGATGGATGAGGCTGTCGTTCCATGGCGGACAGGGACCGTCATACCCGTAGTACTTCCCCTCCATATCCGGGT
>CBDUNF010000048.1:0-19717 GCA_965368515.1 uncultured bacterium | reverse complement strand
GAGCGCAAGGCGGAACCGTCTCGTGAAGGCTCTCATCGTGATTCTCCCTCCCTCTCGGCCGCCATCGAGCGGCCTGCAGGAATTCGAGCCTACGCGGCCGGTGCAGCATCTGGGGTTGACCGTCGAATCCAGCCTGCGGTTGGCGTCTCTAGAGGTACTGCACCCAATGAGGAGATCTCATGACCAAACTATGGAGAGCGGCCACGCTGGTCCTGACCACAACGGCGTTGTTGATCGGGCCAGGAGCTGTATCGGCGTTCGCAGACGAAGGTGATAGACGCGGTGACGCGCCAGGAGATCGAACCAGGGAGCAACAAGTGGTCGACTCGCCCGTCGTCGACATTGCCGAGGCGCCTGCGACCGACGAGGCAGCCCGGTCCGCGGACGTTGCGCCTGAGCGAACTAGCGACCAAGTCCGCGACCAGGTCAGAGACCAAGAGGGTGACGACGACAGAGCACGTGACGTCCGCCGCCCTGAGTGCGACCCGGACCCGCGGACGGACCGCGTTCACGACTGCCGGCCAGACGATGTCGAGATCCGACCAGCACTGGCCCGGTGTATGGAGCATGTGCAGAGCCACACCGACCTCGTCATTCGACGCAGTCTCCGTTGGTGGTGGCACGTGTGCCATCGCATCGCCTGGAATCACAACAACCCTGTGTAGAGAACTGTGGGGGTGGTTCGTTTGAGCCACCCCCGAAGTCTGGACGACTCGTTGGTGGACGGGGTGAGGGAACGCTCAGATGAGGCGTTCTCTACCGTCTACCAGCTTGTCGCGTCGGAGCTCCTTTCCTTCGCCAACGGCATGTTGCGTGATCGTGGGGCTGCGGAGGATGCTGTGCAACAGGCCTTCCTCGAGCTCGCTAGGGCCGCACCGACAATCAAGGGAGACGGCAACTCACTCCGCGCCTGGTTGTTCAGGAGCGTTCGGTTCTCTTGTCTCGATGAGATTCGTCGCCGCAAGCGCCGACCCGAGCAGCCGACCGCAGACGTCCCAGAGGGCGAGATCGAAACTGACTCGACCGAAGGTGACCCAATCGTGCACGAGGCGTTGCAGCGTCTGGGGGAACGTCACCGCGCCATCCTCGTTCTCCGGCATGTGATCGGCTATTCGGTAGACGAAGTGGCCAGAATCCTCGAGTCCAACCGGACTGCAATCTACGCAGCGTCGGCCCGAGCGGAACGGCGTCTTCGTAAGGAGTTGTCTGTCGTCGAATCCGGGCCATCACCGGCGTCTCAACAGTTAGAAGATCGTGGACCAGATCGGAACGGATCATGAGGCAGGATCTCAAGAGCCGCCTAGCGACGCTCAACATCACGATTGGCGATGAGATCGCACGGCAACACCTGGATGCGATTTCGGATGAGCTGCGCAAGCCGCAGCCTCTGCAGCGCCCTGCCCGCCGTCGGGTCCGCATCGCAGCGCTGGCGACGGCAGCTGTCTTGGTGGCGTTGCCTGCCACCGCGCTTGCGGCAGAGGCCGCTGTCCCCGGCGATTTGCTGTATCCGGTGAAGCGCGCCGTCGAGTTCGTCCTATCGGTCGTGGACCCGAACCTGGAGGCCGAACACCGAATTGAAGAACTCGAGGCCGTGATCGAGCGTGATGCTCCTGCGGTTGAAATCGAGAGTCGTCTCTCCGCGGCTGAGGATGCAGTGCGAGATCGGGATATTCCGGTAGGGCTGACCGACCGCCTCAACGCCGCCCGGGATCGGGTTGGAGAAGGCGATCGAGACCTCGAAACGCCTCCTGAGCCCGGCGAAGCCGACACCGGACAGCGAGATGATGAACCATCAGATCGCCCGACGACATCCAGTGAACCCGACGAAACCCCCACAACTACGTCGGCCCCTCCCGGTGAAGCCGACGCAGATCGCATCACTACGACAACCGCTCCGCCGGAAACCGATCGCCCGCCGCGAGACACGACCACGACAACCGCTCCACCGAGAGACGGTGATCGCCCGCCACGCGACGGCGGCTGATCTCAGTCAGCTGGTTTGGTGCGCCAGCGGCTGAGCAGTCTTCAGCTTTGAGGTGCGGGTAATAGTCGAACGAACCTGAGGCTTCACTCGCGGTGCCCGACGGTCATCCCAGCGATTGCGTTCATCGTGTTGCGAGTGACGACAGCGCCGCTTCGGCTGCGTAGTGGCCGCACAGGCCGTGCACTCCCCCGCCCGGTGGAGTGGCTGACGAACACATGAAGACCTTGTCGCCGATTCTGTAAGGACGCCTGCTGCCGAATTGCAGGAGCTTCTTCACCCCGAAGGCCCCTCCTGCAATGTCGCCACCTACGCAGTTCGGATTGTGGTCCTCAAGGTCGGCCGTGTTCATGGTGTTGCGTCCAAGGATGACGTCGCGGAATCCCGGGGCAAATCGCTCGATCTGGGACTCGATCGCATCGGTCATGTCACGTGTGGAGCCACCTGGTACATGGCAGTATCCCCATGCAGTGTGTTTGCCCTCCGGCGCGCGGGTTGGGTCAGACAGGGTCTGCTGCGCAACGAGCACAAAGGGCTGTCTGGGATGCGTCCCGGCACTCACCTGTTGCTCGGCGGCCATGACCTCTTCGAACCTTCCGCCCACATGGACCGTTCCGGCACGTCGGCTCAACTCGTCCATCCAGGGGATCGGGTCGCTGAGCGCCCAGTCCACCTTGAAGGAGCCCGGACCGTACCTTCTTCTAGCTAGTCGCCGCTCGACACCCGACGCCAACCGGTCGCCAGCCAGCTCAATAGCAGCGTTTGGCATCACGTCGAGCAGGAACAGGCTCGCGTTATCAAACTCGTCGAGAGTATCGACCATGTGGCCGGTCTCGATAGAGCCTCCACCGTCGATTATGACGCGGGCGAGGGCCGCGGAGATCTGTTGCGAGCCTCCCTTTGCCATCGGCCAACCAAATGCGTGGACAGTTGCAGCAAACATAAGCGCCACTCCCCCGGTGAACAACGAGTTCAAGGGGGCGATTGCGTGAGCGGCCATACCCGCAAAGACAGCGCGCGCTTCATCGGTCTCAAACCTGCCGATGACTCGCGACGCAGGGAGAATCGCTCGCGATGCGAAGCGCATGAATGAGCCGGGATGATGAGGCAGCATCCGGACCGGCCTGAGAAAATCCTCGACGATCTCATCAGCGTTCGCGACCAGCGGAGCCATGAGCCTGCGATAGCGGGCTTCATCGGGGCCGAATCCTCTGGCACTCTCGTCCAAGTCGCGAACGAGCCCAGCCGAACGGCCGTTTCCTAGCGGATGGGCAACCGGAACCTCGGGGTGGATCCAGTCGATATCAGCACCGAGGTTACGGAAGACCGGAGAACCAGCACCCAGCGGATGTATCGCAGAACAGACGTCGTGCAAGAAGCCGGGCAGCGTCAACTCTTTGGTTCGAGTCCCCCCACCGATCTCATCTGCTCCTTCAACCACAAGGACTCGCTTACCGGCGCGGGTGAGATGAGCAGCGGCAGCCAGCCCGTTAGGGCCAGCGCCAACCACGATGACGTCATACCTAGGCATCACCCGATTGTCGCGCACCTGGGTTGCTGAGATGACAGCGGCAAGCCAGCTAGTTGGATCGCCTCCTTGCTCACAGAGCTCCTGAGTCGAGCAGGCTCAATACCTCGCTGGCTCGGATTCGGACCTCCGGCAGATCTGCCAGCTTGGAGGCAGCGGCAAGTTGTCGACCCATCCGATGGTTCCCCGCGAGCTGGGGGCGCGCCCTGTCGAGGAAGTCCCAGTAGAGGGTGGTGAACGGACACGCGTCGGGGCCTGTTCTCCGCGTTGGATCGAACCTGCATCCCCGGCAGTAGTCGCTCATTCGGTTGATGTAGTTTCCCCCCGCAGCGTACGGCTTGGTGGCCATCTGCCCGCCGTCGGCATGTAGCGACATGCCAAGCACATTGGGAAGCATGACCCACTCGGCGCCGTCAACAAACGATGCGGACATCCACTCAACCATCTCGCTTGGGACCACACCGCTCAACAGCCCCAAGTTGCCGAGAACCATCAAGCGTTGGATGTGGTGCGCATAGCCGTGATCGCTCACGCTGCTCATGGTTTCGGCAACACATCGCATCTCCGTTGTGCCCGTCGCAAACAAGGGGGGCAGCGGACGGTTCGCTGCTAGAGCATTCACGTCGGCATACTCGGGCATCCACAGCCAGTAGACCCCCCAAACGTATTCACGCCAGCCGATGATCTGTCGGATGAAACCCTCCGCCGACTGAATGGGAATCTTCCCCGCTCGAAACGCCGCTTCTGCGGCGTCACAAACCTCTGCAGGATGCAACAAACCCAGGTTCAGGTAAGGGCTGAGGGTGGAGTGGGCCATCGACCACTGGCCGGTGAGCATGGCATCCTCGTGAGGTCCAAAGATGGGAAGGACGTGTTCTACGAAGTACCGGAGTCTGGCCAACGCCGCTCGTCGCGAGGTGGCCCAGGTCCCGTCCGGCATTTCGCCCACTGCGACTGAAGACAGTTGTGCGATCACCTTCTCGTCGATCTCATCAAGTCTGCTGCGCTGGGGTTGTGGCCACTGACGGCCGTCGCGCGGGGGTGGTTCACGGTTGTCCGCGTCGAAATTCCACGCCCCGCCTGCCGGTTCATCGTCGTCCATGAGGTAGCCGAGCCGGCGACGTTGCTCGCGATAGAAATCCTCCATCACTAGCCTCTTGCGGCCCTGCGCCCATTGCCTGAAATCGTCGTAGTGGCATAGAAACTGGTTCGAACGAACGATTGTGATGTCAAGTTGCTCCAGCTTGCGCAGCATCCAATACGACATCGGCTCCATGACGATCACCTGATCGGGCCGATACTTGGCACGATGATCGAGGAGACCGGCCACAAAGTCTGACGCTTCTACGTAGTCGACTTCAAAACCTTCGGTTTCCAGCTCTCCAGCAAAGCGACGCATAGCCGTCAACACGAGGTGAAGGCGCTGTCGGTGATAAGCCTTGGAGTCTATCTTCGCCTGGCTTTCGACCATGAGGATCCGAGTGTTGGCAGGGGTACGTCCAGACAGGCTCGCAACCGTGCGGTTTAGTTGATCGCCCAGTATCCACACCGTATCCACAGGAACGCTCCTTCCTCTAGCCCAGCCACCGGTACTCGATGGCGAGCACTAGTACACCACCCGCACCGTAATACGCTGGCTATCGGACATTTGGGTTAGCCCGTTCGCCCCGACGACAACGAACACCTGTTGATGACTACTGAACTGAACCCAGCAAGTCCTCCGCACCACGTCGCCAATCCCGTCATGTTGCAGGGATGGAAGAAGATCGCCTACGCCCACTGGCCGGTCGAACCGGATCAGGTCCAGGCACGCTTGCCCGACGGACTAATCGCCGATACTTTCGCCGGGTCTGCTTGGGTGGGTCTTGTGGCGTTCCACATGCAACGGATTCGGATCCCCAGGACACCCGCCATTCCCTACTTCGGTACGTTCCCCGAGACAAACGTCCGAACCTACGTCCGCGACCAGAATGGGCGGCAAGGTGTCTGGTTCGACTCTCTGGACGTCACCAGGTTGCTCCCTGTTGTGGTCGCCAGGACTAGCTATCACCTTCCCTACATGTGGGCGAAGATGTCGATTGTGGAGGACGCGAACAAGGTGATCTACCGAGCGACACGGCGCTGGCCACGTTCGGACCAGGCCGCTAGCGAGATGGCGGTCCGACCGCTCGAACCTATTACCCGTCCCAGTGACTTAGAACGCTTTCTGACGTCACGTTGGGGTCTGTACACCAACCTGGGATCACGGTTGGCTTATGCGCCAGTCGAGCACGAGCCGTGGCCCTTGCAGCAGGCCGTACTCGAGTATCTGAAAGATGACCTGGTATCGGCAGCCGGCTACGAGGTCCCCGATGTGGAACCGATCGTGCACTACTCAGAGGGCGTCGAAGTCCGTATTGGACTCCCCCGCAGGATGCCAATATGAAAGCGCCGGCGACTTGCAACCAAGCCCTTTCGGTTTCCACCGTCAGGCTTCTAGGGTCCCCAATATGACTAACCAAAAGCAGATGTACGTCAAGACGGCTCCACAGATGATCGCACGCCTCGAGAGAGCAGCCAGCCATGCCCGTTGAATCCATCTCGAGAGACCAATGGCCTGAAGTCGTCATGGCCTTCAGCTCGCTACTCGGGCAATTCGGCGATATCAAGACCACGGATGATCAAGTCTCCTTTGCGGCCCCAGCCGCAGGAACGGGCCTTTCTCTCAGCCGCGACGGGACTTCGTCCTCATTCATGCCGCTTCATGAGATGGGAGGGCGTTGGGACCGGGTTGGCTTCGACAAAGATCGCCTGGAGGTTGTGGTCGAAGGTGACGGGTTCTCGTACACATATCGGGTCCCCGGCTCGCTCGCCACGAGCTAGCGCCCATACAGTCAGCTACTCGCTCCTGTTCGGATGGCCGTCATGCGCCGCCGCCAGCCCTCTGTTTCCACCGGGACAGTCAGCCAAAAAGGGCTTGCGCCTCGTCAACAAGCTCGTCGCACGGACCCTCGACAACGATGTCCGCGCTGGAACGATCGACCATCTCACGCACAGTCAGGTCAATCTTCGGCTCCGACGACACCTCTTTGATCTGCTGCGCAGAAAGGACGTAGACGAGGCGTCCAATCCCCACCCAGATATGAGCGGCCGCACACATGGGACAGTGCTCACCACTTGTGTACATCGTTGCGTTGCGTCGTTGTGCAGAACTCAGATGCACCGACGTCCACAATGCGAGGTGCAGCTCGGGGTGAGCCGTCACATCGCTCGCTGTCACGATCGTGTTGCTGCGCTCGGCGAGAACACCGCCGTTTCCCGAGACCAGCACCGAGCCGAACGGATCGTCGCCTCGCTCTGCTGCTTCCGCTGCCAATTCCACACACCGCCGAAGGTGTTTCAGATCATCGGACCTCATGGCACTCCTAGAGCTCAGGCTTGACACTACCGGGGCAATGCGATGTGCTGCGCAGTAGCAGTCCGACACTGCGCGGAGAGGCGAACACAGGACCGAATCGAGTAGTCAGTTGGTCGGGCTCTGAATGTGTGGTGGGCGCTACTGGGATCGAACCAGTGACCTCTGCCGTGTGAAGGCAGCGCTCTCCCGCTGAGCTAAGCGCCCAAAGATGACTTCGGACTCGCCCGGATTAGCTTCGGGTTCCCGAGCCAAACCGGAACGGCTCGGAGTGTAGCAATACAGTCGTAGCATCTAGCCATGGACTTGATCGAGTTTGAACAGGTTGTCGACGAGGTGCTCGCCGAGCTCCCGCAATGGGTTGTCGATCGTATCGACAACCTGCATGTCGTCGTCGAGGAGCGCCCGCGCCCCGACCAGATCAGAGAGCACGGCAATCTCCTCGGCCTCTACGAGGGCGTGATGCTGGCCGACCGTGGCGAGCACTACTTCGCAGCCATGCCGGACAAGATCACCATCTACCGCCAACCCCACCTCCGCATGCGGCTCTCCCCCACCCGGCTCCGCAAGCAGATCCGCAAGACGGTCCTCCACGAGATCGGCCACCACCTCGGCCTGAGCGACGAGCGCCTCCATGAGATCGGCTGGGGCTGACAAACCCCTCAGCACCCGCCCAAAGCCGCCGACAATATCTGTATGGCCGGGAAGCCCCATACCGAAGGTCCCCGAGACCCCTACCGCCGCTGCGAACAGCAGCAGTGCAGACACGATCTCGCCCCCGGTATCACGCTGAGCGAGCTGCTGTCCGCGTCGACACACCCTCCCACTAGGTCGGCGCGGACAGTCGCTCCCCCAAACCGCCGCTGAGTCCAACCCCATCGCTACAAGCAGATCTCCTCGGAACCTCTCCAGAACTATCTTGCGCGCTAGCGTGTCCAAGCACGCGTAACGATCACTCGAGGAGGATCCAATGGACGATCTCATCAAGACAATTCAGGAAAAGACCGGGCTGCCCGTCGACAAGGCGCAGGACGTCATCGAAACAGTCGTCGGGTTTGTAGCGGACAAGCTCCCCGGCCCGATTGGTGATCAGGTCAAGAACTTCCTCGGTGGCGACGACGACGCCAACGCCGATGACGGAGATGATGGCGGCCTCATGGACAAGGCCAAGGACGCCCTGGGTGGTCTCGGCGGCCTCCTCGGCGGCGACAAGTAGCCACAACCCACGATCATCTGAAGGGCCCCGGAATCGCTCCGGGGCCCTTCTGTGTTCCAACCTCCTGACCACTCTGCCGGAGAGGTCCGGTGCCGCTCCCGACAACAATGATCGCCTCACCTCTTTCACTGCGGAGACCGCCACTCCCGATCGGCCGGAAAGGCAGCCCGCCCACCAACTCCCCCGTATCGGCCAAGGCGTCACGCCTACAATTCGGCAATGGGAGGAAACGGATACGCCGAGAAGGAGCTCGCTTACGAGCCGCGCTGGCCGATCAAGAAGGGCCCGTACCTGGTTCTGCTCGAAACCAGCGGACCTTTGGAGCGTCGTCTTCTGCAGGGCTGGATCCGACGCAACAAGCCATCAGACTCACAGCGCGGTGATGTTCAGGTTGCTCTACTCCCTCGCAGCCGGCGCAAGAATCGACGACGTCGTCTCGACCCCCGGATCGAAGCCTTCCTCCAGTCCGGCACCGACCCGCTGCTCATCCCGCTCCGGGTGTCATGGCTCCCCGCCAAGCGCGGCGGAAGGCGCAAAGTCGGATGGCGTGATGTTCTGAGCTTTGGCGACCCTCGCGATCCCGACCCGATACGCCAATACGCCATATACAAGTGGCGGCCCGACCGGTGTCGGATCGTGATCGGGCAGCCGAGCCGGGCGTCCGCAATCCGCGACCGATGGGACGACCCAAGTGGCCGCGGCCGCAGCTCCGGCATCAGTCTGGCTCTATTCACCGCCGGCCAGGCGTGGATCGAACTCGAGCGAGCGGAACGCAAGCTCCGGGGCAACCGCTACAAGGTCCCCAAGTTCCCGCGGGAATCGCTCATCGAATCACCTACCTTCACCGCCGGTGTTGCCCAACTTGCCCAGGAGGCGGACACGTCGTACGAGTCGATGGCGCTTCGGACTCGTCGCTATGTCAAAGAGATCGCGGCAACCCACAGCCCGTTTGTCATCGATCTTGTCACAGGCGCGATCCGCTGGCTGATCAAGCGGGCCTACACCGATCTCTACTACGACAAAGATGAGCTGGCAGCCCTTTATGAGATCGGTCAGAGTCACCCCCTTGTGTTCCTGCCGTCGCACAAATCGAACTTCGACCACCTAGTACTCCAGTACGTCCTGTACCAGAACGGGCTGCCACCGAATCACACCGCTGGTGGCATCAACATGAACTTCTTCCCGGTGGGACCTTTCATCCGCCGCAGCGGGGTGTTCTTCATTCGCCGCGAATTCCGCGACAACGAACCGTACAAGTTCGTCCTCCGTCGCTACGTCGACTATCTCCTCGAGAAGCGGTTCCCGATGGAGTGGTACATCGAGGGCGGGAGGTCCCGATCCGGCAAGCTTCGACCACCCCGCTACGGGATGCTTGCCTATGTTGTCGATTCGTTCCTGCGCGGATCATCTGAGGACGTAGTCATGATCCCGGTGTCGATCGCATACGACCAGATTCAAGACGTGGGATCGTACGCCGCCGAGCAAGCCGGCGAAGCCAAGGAGAGCGAGTCGTTCAAGTGGTTGGTCTCGACGGTGCGAGGAGTGCGCAACCGTTTCGGTGGGATTCATGTGCGCTTCGGTGCTCCGATCTCGGTCAAGGCATTCCTCGCTCTCGAAGATGATCTTCCCGACGATCCCGACGACGAACGCAACCCGGCGATACCAAAACTCGCATTCGAAATTGCGGTCCGTCTCAACGAGGTGACGCCGGTGACTCCGACATCGCTCGTTGCGCTCGCCCTACTCAGCGCCGACGATCGCGGCATGACTGTGGCCCAGACGGCCGACGTGATGGCGCCGTATCTGGACTTTGTCACGAGGCGGGATCTGCCCATGTCTGAAAAGCTGCTCCTCGATCAAACCGACCAGATCGAGGCAACGCTCGAGGAACTGGTCGCAGCGACGGTCGTCGAGCGTTTCGAGGGAACAACCAATGTCGTCTACCGAATACGACAGAAGCAACACCTCGCCGCCGCCTACTACCGGAACACGATCATCCATTTCTTTGTGAACCGCGCCATCACCGAAATGGCCCTGGTCCACATCGTCGATCACGGGTACGAGGGCAACTTGCGGCGGGCAATCCTGAACGAAACGCTACGACTCCGCGACCTGCTCAAGTTCGAGTTCTTCTTCAGCTCAACCGACGACTTCGAAAACGAAATCCGCAACGAACTCGCCGACCATGACCCCGACCTGCGCGCTCATCTCAAGCAGGGCGATGCTGAGGCCATCTTGGCCAGTTTCCGTCCTTTCATTTCAGATGCGATCTTGCGACCGTTCTTCGAGGCATACCGGGTTGTCGGCGACATCATCGATCAGCACGCCTACGAGGATGCCGTCGACATGGACATGATCCGCCCGAAGGCGCTCGATCTCGGCAAGCAATACGTACTGCAGGGTCTCGTAGCAAAGCAGGCATCCGTCTCCAAGGTGTTGTTCGACTCGGCGCTCAGCCTGGCCGATAATCGCGGTCTCTTTGAAGGCAAACCCACGATCGTTGCCGATCGGCAGGCTTTTGCCGCCGAGTTGCGTGATGCGGTGGAACACCTGGATGCGCTGATCCTGCGTCAACCCTGACCAATATTGAGTTTTGTCGGCTCAATGTCTATTGCGTGACTAGTCAATTCGCGCGTAGAAAAACTAGTTGACTTCCTAAAGTGGTTGGATATACACTCCGAGTAGCTGGAGAGTAGCGCTGGACTCAACCAAAGGTGCCGTAGTGTCGGGCGATGGTTTGACAACAGATTTCCCCCTCGTCGAACAAGGGTACGACCCAAATCAGGTCGATCAGTACCTGGCGACCCAGATGCTGCAACTTCGCGAAGAGGCCGAGGTTGCCCGTAACCGCATCACCGAACTCGAGGGCAAGCTTTCGCTCGCCAAAGAAGCCGAAGAGGCGCTGCAGCTCACCATGGTCATGGCCAAGCGAGCCGCTACCGAGCTTCTCGAACAGGCCAAAGTCGAGGCGGACGAGATTCTCAGCGAGGCGCGTCGCGAGGCGTTTGTTCTCATGACCGAGGCACGAACCGACACCGACTCTTCGGTCGTCGAGGGTAAGGCAATCATCGCGGCCGCTCGTGACGAAGCTCTGAGCATCATCAGCGACGTCGAGTCCGAGACGGCACGCCTCATCGCCGAACGAGATGCCGAACTCGCCAAACTTCGCGAACAGTACGAGTCCGAGAGCTCATCTTTGATCGACCGCATCAACACGCTTCGCGCCATCGCCGATGACGTTGAGGCGAAAACGACGGGCAAGTCGGTGCCTGCCGCACCGACGCCACCGCCCACCGCCCCAGAGCTTCCCTCGCCTACCAACGAGGGTAGAACCGCAGATACACCGCTGGCCGAAAACGAAACAGAGCGCGATGAGGAAGGCGCTGCGCCAAGCGCCGCCAAGATTCGCGAATCGTTCTCCGGCCGCCGCTCGGCAAAACTCCCGCGAATCGGCGAAGAAGCCGGCCGCAGCGCCCTAGCCGCAGCAACAGCGATGCGGGCCCATATGACCCATGAGCCCGACGACTCCGGCGACGCCGGGGGTGACGATCTCGCGGTTCGGACTGCCTGAGGGAGTGACGCCAGCGGCCCGCACGCGCCTGGCTACTCACACGCAACTCCCTTCAGGCAAGTGGGCGCCCCAGCAATGGGGCGCCCACATCTTTTTGTCCTGGCCGGATGATCACATGTGCGCGGACATCGGACCGAATCGGTCGACGGGCCAAGACCGCCGGTCGATCAGGCGAAGAAGGGGTTCTCCCCCGCTGAGTGATCGGTAACGTCAACTACCTCGAGAATCTCCGGCACGTGATGCTTGATCGACGACTCGATACCCTGGCGAAGGGTCATAGCAGCCAGTCCGCAGCCCTGACAGCCTCCGCCGAGCTCGACGAGGGCACGATCCCCATCAACCTCGGCCAAGGTCACAAAGCCGCCGTGCGAAGCGATCGATGGGTTGATGTACATCTCGATGAGTTGCTGCACGCGCTCCTCAACGGAACCTGACAGATCAATCTCGCCCTCGGTGATAGGCGGGGTGGCAGGGTTGGGATTGCGCAAGACAAGCCCTGGTGATTCCGGATCACCGGCAAGATCGAGCACGGCCCCGCGTAGATTGTCGACGCTATCGGCGGCGATGACTACGGGAAGGTCGCCATGATTCTCCAGGTGGTCTTCCTCGGCCACGTCCCCACCGCGCAAAAAAGCCGTCTCGTAAATGAATCCATTGGCGCCAACGCCGGCGATACGCAAGCCAAGATGGAGGTCGTCAATCGACTCCTGGTCGCGCAAAGCTCGGATCTGGTCGAGCGCTGGTTCTGTGATCTCTACAACTGTTGATGAGTCCATATGAGCACGGATGTTACCGACCCGTGCCGGCAAGCCTGACGTTGACGCTTTGTTGCGGCTAGTCGACGTACATTCCGTCGATGACCTCGGCAAAGTGCTCTGAGACCTTGTTCCGCTTCACCTTGAGCGTCGGGGTCAGTTCTCCGCCCTCGATCGACAGCTGTCGCGGCAAGACCGCAAACTTCTTCAGCTGCTCGACCCGCGCAAACCCAGTGTTCAGCTCGTCGACAGCTGCCTGAATCTCGGCCTTGATTTTGGGATTGAGATGCGCAGGTCCGCTGAGACTGTTCTCGAGCATGTATCGCTCGGCAGCTTCCTCATCAAGGGTGACCAGCACCGAGAGGAACTTGCGTCGATCCCCAATCACAACTGCCTCAGAAATCAGCTCATGATTCTTGAGCCCGCCCTCGAGCGGCTTCGGTGCAATGTTCTTGCCACCGGCGGTGATGATGATGTCCTTCTTGCGCCCGGTGATCCAAACGAATCCCTCGTCATCGATCTCACCGAGGTCCCCGGAGTGCAACCAACCGTCGATCAAGGTAGCTGCGGTCTCCTCCGGTTCCTTGTAGTAGCCGGCGAACACGTTGCGCCCTTTGACCAGGATTTCGCCATCCTCGGCGATCTTGACTTCGGCGCCGGGGAACGCCCGGCCGCCCGATCCGAATCGGACGGCGTCTGCGAGGTTGAATGTCGAAGGGCCCGTGTCCTCGGACTGGCCGTAGACCTCTTGAATCCGGATATCCAGCGTTCCAAAGAACTCGAGAAGCTCAGTCGAGATCGGGGCTGCCGACGTGATGTTGATGACCGTCCGCGACAGGCCGAGCGCGTGCTTCACCTTGGAGAGCACCAGCTTGTCGGCAACCTTGTATTGCGCGGCAAGCATCCCGCTTGGCTCTTTGCCGTGATTGCGCAGGTCCGTCACCTTGGATGCCACGCCCATCGCCCAAGCGGCGATTTTCGCCTTTGCCCCGGTGGCCTTGCCGAGTTCGGCGGTGACACCTGCATAGAATCTCTCCCACACCCGCGGCACTGCAAAGAACACCGTCGGCTGGACTTCTTTCAAATTGTCCGCCAACTTCTCAATCGACTCGGCGTAGTAGACCGACCACCCCGAAGCTGCAGGTCCGTGCACCGAGAAGACCTGCTCGGCGATATGCGAGAGAGGTAGGTACGACACGCTGGTGTCGTTCTTGCCGATGCCGGCTGCATGAATCGCCTGGCTCGCCGTCCACACCAGATTGTCGTGAGTCAGCATTACGCCCTTGGGCGGGCCCGTCGTACCCGATGTGTAAATGAGGGTTGCCAGCTGATTGGGCTCGAGCGCTGCCAGCCGGGCATCGAGCTGCTCGCTGGGAACATCGGCCCCGGCAGCGTTGAACTCCTCCCACGACATGACGAGGGGATCGTCAATCTGCGGCCCGCCCCGCATCACAACAACCCGCCGCAGATTGGGCAGAGTCTCTCGGATCTCTTGGATCTTTTCCCATTGACCTTCATCCTCGATCACGAGCAGTGGTGATTCGGAGTGGTCCAGGATGTAGTGACATTCGCGGGGCGAGTTCGTGGTGTAGATCCCGGCAGGGACGGCACCGATCGCCATGGCGGCAACGTCGGCGATCACCCACGATGGCTGGTTGAAGCCAAGGATGGTTACGACGTCGCCCGGCTCGATCCCGAGTGCGATCATCGCTTTGCCAGCCGCGGCTACCTCATCGGCGTAGGTCCGCCAGCTAGTCGCCTGCCAAGCGCCACCAATTCGCTCGTAGTAGGCGGGGTCGTCCCCGTGAAAATCCCCGTTTTTGAGAACCTTGAACGGAACTGTCTCAACCGGCACTTGTGGGTCCCTTCCCTATACGCCCTCTACCAGACCAACTGTAGCCAGAAGGGACCGGTCAGCGCCTACGAAATCTGTTTGCCGCAAAGTACGGCCGACACCCCGGAAGCAGCCGCTCGTTCTTGAACGGGGCGCGCTCAAGCTGGACTACGTCAACCTCGAGCTGATTGAATCAGGCCTCGAGCTCGACCAGTTCGTTCGTCCTGAGATCCAGGACCCGTTCGACCGAGCTCCTGCTTTCGGCGATCCATCTCGCCAATCCCTCGCCCTGTTTGCGAACGATCCACCACGCAACATCTCGCGAGTCGGACGATCTGAACTCTTTCCACCTGTTACGAGCAGCTCCGATCGCATCACGCTCGTCGGCATAGCTACCGATGAGCGTTTCAATCGGACCCTGGTATGCCATCCCAGGCTCCAGCGCTGGTTCGCGGTACTCGGTGGCGGTGTAGATGCCTTCCTGCATTTTCGCCTCTTTTCCTCAAAAGCCGCTTTCATTGTAGCGACCACGCCCCGTAGGTGGAATGACCACTCAGCGTCTACCGGCAGGGGCTAGCCCACACATGGCCGATAGTGGACTAGGGCGACGCACGATTACCGGCCAAACACAGGGAGGTCCCCGCCAATAGCCGGGGACCTCCCTCGTTGTGCTCAGCAATCAGGACGAGCACTCACAATGCGGCCACAAACCTAGCCGTCGCTGTCATCTGTTCCCGTCGCCAAGCCAGCTGCGTCGACCTCGGCCGGTGCTGATCCTGCGCTCACCTGAACAGCATTCAGCTGGAAATCTCGCACTCCGATGTCCGCGTCGAGCGGGAGAATGCACAGATTCACGACCGCGCTCGCTGATGTGTCCACAATCACCGACGCCGAGAGGCTTCCGAACTCGCCGCTCGCAACGGTCGACACCGCACGCCCACCGGGGACGGATCCGGAACCTTCGCTACATACTGCGTTGTCGCTCTGCACCCAGACGAATACACCGGTGTCGCCGGCCACCAGGCCATAGACGCTGAAAGTCACAACGGCGTAGGGGCCGTTGGCTGCGTCGAGGGTGATCGTGCCAAGTTCAGTCCGGGTTCCAGAGAGGAGCGTAAGCACATCCGTACCGTTGGCTCCATCGCGGAATGTACCGGTTGCGGTTGACATCAGCTCAGCCGCTTCCATCCCGTCGACAGTATCGGCGTCCCCAGCGGTGGTAGCGCTGTCCGCCGTGGTAGCGCTGTCCGCCGTGGTGGCGTTGTCCGCCTGGCCGGGGGTGCCGTCCTCAGCGTCAATGTACTTCGCAAAACGACGCATGAAGGCTGCCATTTGCTGACGACTCACGTTGTCGCCCGGGCAGAATTGATCGTTGGTTGGTGGGTTGCATCCGGCCGTTACACCGGCGTCGGCGAGCCATGAAATGTCATCGTGAAAGATGTTGGCGTCGGTGACGTCGGTAAAAGTATGGCTTGCGAACGCCATGGCAGGAACCATTAGCGCTATCGCTATGCCAACAATCAGCAGAGCTCGAATTCTTGCAGTCAAAAGGGTCTCCCTCCCGTGGGCGCACCGGGTGTGCGCCCGAACAGCTATGTCTACCACCGACATCAGCCATCCGTGCACCATTTCTCGCCATCACAGTGAGGACTTGCCAGAGGATCGATGGGGCGGCCAAGAATCCGGGCTGTGGCGCCTACAGATTGTGTCCAACGCGCAGGACGTTGCCCGATGGATCGGCCATAGAGAATTCGCGCATCCCCCATGGATGGTCGGCGAAGTCACCCACCGTGCAACCCGCACTCGACCAAGCCTGGTGCCACCGATCAGCATCCCGTGTGTGCACATGAGCACCCGATTCGTTCTGCAACGGATCGAGTCCTTCGACTCTGCGCAGATGCAGTATCTCCTGGCCGCCATATCTGACCCATGCATACGAATCGTCAAATGCCTCGACCTCGAACCCAAGGTCCTGATAGAAGGATGACGCCGCAGACATGCTGGCGACCGGGAAGATCGGGGTGGTGTGCACATGACCGTTGGTATTGCCCATGATCGCACCGTACCCCGGGGTGGCGCTGTGGCCGGCCAACGGCAGGACAAACATGGAAGGTTCGAATTACCAGTTGCTTGCACCCCACTTGGCGTCGTACTATCGAAACTGAATACTGAGTCAGGATTCAGTTTTAGGGGATCGGGCTCGGTCACAACTTGGAGGGAGAGGGATGGCGGACACGGTCGCTGCTGGTCTGAAGGAACCACCGACTGCCAAAGGGCGCGCCACTCGGCGAGCCATCCTCGACGCCGCAGAAGAGGTTTTTGGCGAACTCAGCTACGACCGAGCCTCCATCGCCGAGATCACCCGTCGCGCCGGTGTTGCCCAAGGCACCTTCTACGTGTACTTCCCCGACAAGAAGGCAGCGTTTGTCGAGCTGGTCCACGTTCTCAACCACAACCTACGGCTCGCCATTGCCACCGCAGTCGCCGGATTGGAGAGCCGATTCGAAATCGAACGTATCGGCTTCCACACCTTCTTCGAATACGTCGTCAAGCACCGTCCCCTGTACCGAGTCGTTCGAGAGTCAGAGTTCGTCGATCCCGAGACCCATCGCTGGCACTACGAGACAATCGCCGAAAGCTACATCCGTGGCCTCGCCAAGGCGCAAGGCGAGGGCCAAATCGCAACCCATGTCTCCGCCGAAACGATGGCATGGGTACTGATGGGTATCGCCGAGCTGATCGGCGCCCGTTATGTGCAATGGGAAGGAAGAACACCGCCGGAAGAAGTTCTCGACGAGGTCATGACGTTCATCTCATGCGCCCTGAGTCCCCCGAGGAGTAGCCAGTGACCGATGATTTCACGATGGGCATCGTCTCGACAGGGATGTACCTGCCGGAAAGCGTGATGACGGCCGAGGAGATCGCAGACGAGAGCGGTCTGCCGTTGTGGGTCGTGAGAGACAAGCTCGGTATCAAACAGAAGCACATACCCGAGCCGGGCCTTCATCCCAACATGATGGCGGTCCACGCAGCCCAACAGGCAATAGACAAGGCAGGAATCGACCCCAAAGAGATCGACGTTCTGCTGTGTACGACCGAGGAGTGGAAGGAATACAACCTGTGGACGGCTGGCATCGATCTGGCCTATGAGATCGGCGCCACCAACGCTTGGGGTATGGACATGCACATGCGGTGCGCCACCTCCATCGCTGCTCTCAAGCTGGCGCGCTCGCTGATGCGAGAGGACGACGGCATCAACACCGTCATGATTGCCGGCGGCTATGTGATCGGCGACTTCATCGACCACACCAACTTGCGTACCTCGTTCCTATTCAATATCGGGGCCGGAGCCGGCGCCATGATCGTGAAACGGGACTGGCCCGAGAATCACGTGCTGGGTACGCACCTCATGTCGGACGGTTCCATGAGCCGCCACGTCATTGTCCCCGCCAGCGGGACGGTCAAACACCCTACCGATGAAGCTGTGGCAGGCGGTGAGTTCAAATTCGACCTGGTCGAGCCGGAAGCGATGAAAGCTCGGCTGGGTGAGGTGAGCATCAGCAACTGGATGCATTGTGTCGACGAGGCTCTGCGGAAGTCTGGAACCAAGGCGGACGGGACGCCCTACACCCGCTCCGATCTCGGCTACCTCAACATGTTGCTGGTGAAGCCATCGGCCCACAAGCAGATTCTCGATCTTCTCGGTCTCACCGAAGACCAGTCGGCCTATCTGGGCGACATCGGGCACATTGGCGAGCAGGACACGATCATCTCGATGATCGAGGGCGAACGCTCCGGGAAGCTCAAACCCGGTGACCTCATGGTCATGGTTGGAGCGGGGATCGGGTATGTCTGGGGTGCCGGTGTCGTGCAATGGGGAGCCCCCCAATGACGTACGCCCAGACATCACACTATGCCACCGACTTCCTCGAGAAGCGCAGCCAACTGACTCCCGAGGTCGTTGGCCTAATCGAAGGTCTGGGCGGGGCGGAGATCACGTTCCGCCAATGGAACGCCCGGGTCAACCAGACCGCCAACTACCTACGCTCGCTCGGCGTCAAGAAAGGCGACCGGGTATCGGTCTATGCATCGAACTGCCCTGAGTATCTCGATCTGTTCTGGGCTGCTGGCAAGATTGGCTTCGTGCTGCACAACCTGAACTGGCGGCTGACCGTGCACGAATTGCGGCGGATCGTCGCCGATGCCGAACCCGGCGTCCTGTTCTATAGCGACGACTGGCGGTCCCAGGTCGAAGAGCTGCGGCCTTCTTTCACCACGGTTCGTGAAGTCGTTGCATTTGGCGAGCCATCGGGTACGGACCGCAGGTTCAGCGAGCGCAACGAGTTCTCCACCGAACTCGATGAGAGGCCGGAGTTGGAGCTGGATGACATCTGGGGCATCTACTACACAGGCGGAACGACCGGTCTGCCCAAAGGGGCCATCCTCACCCACGGCAATCTCACGTGGAACTCGGTGAACACGATCACGTCCTGGGGCCTAACCGCCGACCATGTGGCCCCGCTGCAGTTGCCGTTCTTCCACATCGGTGGGCCAAATATCTTCATGGTCCCTCTGGTTCACCTCGGCGGAGCCACCATCCTTTGTGAGGGCTTCGACCTCGACGAATCCTTCGACCTGATCGAGGACGGCGGGATCACGCACTACGTAGCGGTACCGACGATGTATCAAATGCTCCAATCGCATCCCCGCTGGGAAGAAGCCGACTTCTCGCGTCTTGCCCTGGTCATCTCGGGCGGAGCTCCTTGTCCGCTACCGGTGATGCAGAAGTTCTGGGATCGGGGAATCGACTTCAAGATGGGATATGGGCTGACTGAGGCCGCTGGCAACAACTTCTGGCTCCCGCAAGATCGGGTGCGTGACAAAACCACGTCCGTTGGTTTTCCCATCTTCCATATCGACATGAAGATCGTCGACGACGACGGCAACGAGGTCGCCCCCGACACGGCCGGTGAACTGTTGATCCGTGGCCCCCACGTCACGCCCGGCTACTGGCGACGCCCCGAGGCCACTGCTGAAACTATCAAGGACGGATGGCTGTGGACCGGCGACCTCGCAGTGAAGGACCAAGAGGGCTTCTTCACGATCAAGGGGCGTTCCAAAGACATGTTCATCTCGGGAGGCGAGAACGTCTACCCGGCCGAGGTCGAGTCGGTAATGCTGGCGTTCCCCGGAGTCGCCGAAGCGGCTCTCATCGGTGTCCCCCACGAAGTCTGGGGTGAGGTAGGAAAAGCCGTATTGGTCCTCGAAGACGATCACGACTTCAGCGAAGAGGCGTTCCTCGAATTCCTCGAGGAGCGCCTCGCAAAGTACAAGCTGCCTCGCACACTCGTGATCATGCCTGAGATCCCCAAGACCGCAATCGGCAAGATCGACAAGAAGGTGCTCGCAGGAGGAGACCCGTCATGAGCGTGCCAACC
>CBDUNF010000047.1:0-20002 GCA_965368515.1 uncultured bacterium | reverse complement strand
GATCCCGGATCCGATCGACTCCCACCCGGCGAATGTCGGGGGCACGGTTTCGGCCCAGAGTATCGAGTACGCCGTGTCGGATGTGGCTCTGAGCTCCACTGATCCGGGAGCGCCGTTGACCCGGAATGTGACCCCGACCCCGTCCTTCAAGTCTGGCAAAGGATCGAAGTATCGCTCGGTGCGCCATCTTGTGGAGTAGTCGCCGTCAACGAGATTGGGGAGCTCTCTTTCCCGTTCGGACTGATCGCCGAATGGGTCGTAGACGGAGGGTTCTGCCCCGATGGTGCCGGGGAGGGCTTCGAGGAGGGTGGTTGTGGCCGGCACCGTCGTAGTGGTGGAGATCACCCGATCCACCGGCGGTGTCGCCGGGAACAGGAAGGGGGAGTCGGGGTCAACGTCGATAGCCAGGCCGATTCCAGCGAGTACGGTCGCGCTGACCAGGAGCATGGCGGCTGGAACCACCCAACGCCAAGACCATCCGGAGCGACGCGATGGTGGCAGCGTCGAAGGGATGGCGCGCAAGGCCGTTCCGAGCGCCTTGGCGTCGTAGGCGCCGGACTCGGCACGTTGGATCGCGTCGTCGACCGAGGGAGGCAGACCCTCGACCAGGTGTGACGGACGGATTGCGGGACTGGCCGATCCGGTGACGGCGATGCGCAGGGCTCTAGCCAGGGCGGCCGTGTCATTGGTCGGGCGATGCGATAGTCGGCGCCTGCCGTACGAACTGAGCTTGGCCGGGTGTGCCGCCGAGAACACGATCGCTGCCGGGTCGATTGCGCCGTGGACGATGCCGGCTCCGTGCAGCTTGGCGAGACCCTCGGCGAGTCCGGCGGCGTTGGGCAGAAACTCCGAGACCGGAAGGGTCTCTCCCGCGGCCAGCCGATCCGCAATCGAGACGCCACCGTTCCACTCTATGGCTGCGTGTGCGCCGCCTGCCGAAGACTCGGCGACTTCGTACACCCCAGCCAGATGCACATGCTCGACCGTCGCCGCGGCCCGCGTTGTCGTCACGAACTCCGCAACTCGCGCCGGGCTGGCGTCGGCATCGAGGACGCGTATCAGTACCGGCCTGTCGAGGGCCGTGTCCGTAGCCAGCCACTCGTCAATGTCGCCGTCACGGCCGAGGCGCACCTGGGTTTGATATCGATCGGGGAGTTGTGGTGCCACAGTGGCTCCGAGCCTAATTCACTATGAGGATTGACTTCGGGGTTGTGACGCTCAGACGCGGAGCAGGGACAGTGGTTCGGGGAGAGTCACAAAACCCTCATCTTCATACAGGCCGATTGCAGACTCGTTGTCCATCTGCGTGTTGAGAAGAAGAACCTTGGCTCCTGAGCTGCGGGCCTTGCGGGCGACAACACGGACCAGCGAACGGCCCATGCCGTGGCCGTGCCATTCCGGCTGGACGGCAACCCGCTGCAGGTAGGCGATTGCGCTTCCGAACCCAACGACGGCATATGCGATGGGGTTGCCGCTGCTTCCCAGAATGACGAGGGTCGTCGATCGTGAGGTGGCGCCGATCGCCTCTTCGAGCGCACCACGATTGAAGCGCCAGAACGGAGAGAAGGCTGCCTCGTCGATGGCGAGCAAGTCGGCGAGGTCGACGTCAGGGCGCTCGACCACGAGGTGGCTTGGCGAGCGCTCTTGGGCATCGAGAGATTTCCGCATGAGGGCAAGGTCGATGAAGGGCTTGAATCCAGCCTGGCTCCACGCCCGCTGCGCCGACAGGGGGAGCGGGGGAGAGATTACGCCTGTCGTTCCGAGTTCCAACAAACGAGACGCACAGGCTTCGAGGAATGACGCTCCACCACGGAGGAGGCGGAGCGCAGCCTGGGGTTCATCATCATTCCAGGGCCGGGCCTCGGCACGAGCCCAGCCGCGGCGGAGAGTGATTCTCCCCGGCCAATGCCCCCGCTGCGTCACTGTTGTTGGCTGATCGGCTAACGCCATCGTTTCGTCCCTGCTCACAATCGGTTCTGGCCTGCCGATTGCCCCACACTGTGGCGGTTCAAGAACCACGTTAACCGCACCCTTGGGGGCCCCAGCCGCCGCCCCAGTAATTGGCAAGAACCTTTGTTCAAGTGCCGGGCGGTAAGGGCCGATATCCATGTTGAAACCACGCAGGGTGGCGACACCTGCTACCGATAGTTACCGAGGATGACGATGGAACAACTGCCGACCCTTGATGCCCTTCTTGGCAAACTGGCCGAGATCGGGGCGTCCGATCTCCATCTCAAAGTAGGTTCGCCTCCGGCATACCGTATCGATGGACATCTGCACTTCTCAGAGCTTCCCAAGGTCAACCCGTCTGACACTCAAGAGTGGTCGCAGACCCTCATGGACGACAAGACACGGGACCTCTTCGATGCGGATGGCGAGGTCGATTTTGGGTATGGAACACCCAGCCTGGGACGGTTCCGGGTGAACATCTACCGCCAACGCGGATCGATCGCACTGGTTGTGCGGGCCGTCGTCGCCGGCAGCAAGGGGTTTGTTGAGTTGGGTCTCCCCGAAGCGGTGGGCAGGGTGTGCAAGCAGGATCGTGGTCTGGTGGTTGTCACGGGATCTTCAGGATCAGGCAAGACCACCACGCTCAACGCAATGATTGACGAGATCAACTCGACCCGCCGGGTCAGCGTTGTGACTCTCGAGGACCCAATCGAGATGCTCCATCGCGACAAGATGGCGATTGTCAGCCAGCGCGAAGTTGGGGTCGACCTCGCCAACTTCCCCGATGGCTTGCGGCGCATTCTGCGCCAGGATCCCAACGTGATCATGGTCAGCGAACTGCGCGACGCCGAGACGATCGAGGCGGCGCTCTATGCAGCGGAAACGGGTCATCTGGTATTGGCCGCCATGTACACAACCGACGCCACTGAGGCCGTCACCCGACTGATCGAGGTATTCGAGCCGCATCGCCATCATCAGATGCGGCTCCGCTTTGGTCGAAACCTCAAGGCCGTAGTGAGCCAGCGTCTCGTTGCTGCCGCAGACGGCTCGGGACGGATTCCCGCAGTCGAAGTACTGACGGAGACCGATCGGACATTCGACTACATCATGGACCCGGAACTCACACCGAAACTCGAAGAGGTAATGGGCGAGGGCGCCTACTACGGCATGAAAACCTTCGATCAATGCCTGCTCCAGATGTTCCGAGATGGAGCGCTCACATTCGAAGAAGCATTGAACAACGCATCACATCCATCAGACTTCAGGATGGCTGCGCAGAAGACCGGATTGCGCACCGCCTGACATGAATGTCCGGATCTAGGGCTCAGCAGGAAGCAACGGCAGGGTTTTCCTGAGTCCTAGATCCGGCGTCCATTTCCAGGGCACCAGGCTCGGGGCATTACGCTCTGTCCATGCCCGACTTTAGATGCCGCGATTGCGGCACCACCTTTTCTCTACCCCAAACTGTGCTGGACAGGTACCCAGGGTGGGTCCCCAAGCAGTGTCGCTCCTGCCGTGACAACCCCGGCGGCGCCACGGGCACGGCAAAGCCGCACAACAGCGCGACACCCCAACAACCTGCGGACGACCCGGATACAGGGGTCTTTACCGATGGCAGCTCCGTGCCGAACCCGGGGCCGGGCGGGTGGGGTGTCGTCTACGTCATCGACAATGAGATCATTGCCGAGAGACACGGCCACGACCCCGACACGACGAACAACCGAATGGAGCTGACGGCACTACTCGAAGCGCTGGACCTGATTCCGGAGGGCACACCTACGACGGTGTACTCGGATTCGAATCTCGCCATTCGGACGATCACGGAATGGGCGGCTGGTTGGGAGAAGCGCGGGTGGAAGCGAAAGTCGGGGCCCGTCGAGAACCTAGATCTAGTCAAGAAGGTCTACGTTGGCTACAAGAGAAGACCGGAAGTGACTCTGCAGTGGATCAAGGCCCATGTTGGCTTTCGTTGGAACGAGTATGCAGACGAACTCGCCTCGAAGTGGCGCACCTCTTGATTCCGCAACGACTGACGCCGCTGCTTGCACACGATGCCCCAACCCGTCAGTTGGGCGACCGGTTTGCCGAGGCGGGACGCGAGATCTACATCGTCGGGGGGAGCGTCCGCGACGCGTTTCTCGATGCCGCGATCAATGACCTCGACTTCGCCACAGATGCCCGGCCCGCCGAGATCATCTCGTTGCTCGAGGGTTGGGCCGACAGCATCTTCACCGTCGGCGAGGCCTTTGGCACCATCGGGGCAACTCGCGGGGGAGAGGTCTATGAGATAACGACCTTCCGGAGCGACGTCTACCGCGCTGACAGCCGCAAACCTCACGTCGAGTTCTCGGATGACATCGAGACGGACCTGTCTCGCCGGGACTTCACCGTCAACGCTATGGCTATGCGTCTGACCGGGGCTGGGGCTCCCGAGATGGTTGACCCGTTCCATGGGCTGGTGGATCTCGCTGCCCAGCGGCTGCGGACACCGATGGAACCCGAAGTCTCGTTCGGTGACGATCCGCTACGCATGCTGCGTCTCTACCGGTTTGTAGCCACGCTAGGGTTCACCGCAGATCGGGCCGCAGAGGATGCTGTGCATGCGATGAGAGACCGGCTGTCGATTGTTTCCTCGGAGCGAATCAGGGACGAGCTGAGCAAGCTGATCGTCGGTGAACATGTCGCAGAGGGGCTGCAGGGCCTCGTGAAGTCGCAGCTCGCCGAGGAGTTTCTGCCGGAACTCACCGGGTTGGATCTAGAACAGGACCCGATGCATCACCACAAGGATGTTCTTGCGCACACGATTGCCGTCGTTGCCAAGACCTCGCCGGATGAGAGGCTGCGTTTGGCGGCTCTATTCCACGATGTCGGGAAACCGGCAACCCGCGAGTTTGGCCAGCACGGTGTCTCGTTTCACCATCACGAAGTCGTGGGCGCGCGAATGGCGAGACAGCGGATGCGCGCGCTTCGTTACCCGAAGGATGTAGTCAAGGACGTTTCGCAGCTGGTCTTTCTCCACATGCGGCCTCACACCTTCAAGATGGGCTGGACCGACTCGGCAGTCCGCCGGTATGTGCGCGACGCCGGGGACCTGTTGCCGCTGCTCAATGAGCTGGTTCGATGTGACGTGACGACGCGCAACCGGAAGCGAGCCAACGCCATCTCGCGCCGTATCGATGAGTTGGAGGTCAGAATCGCCGAACTCCGCGAGAGGGAGGCCCTGGATGCGATGCGACCACCGATCGATGGCAACGACGTTATGAGGCACCTGGGTCTTGCTCCCGGGCCCGAGGTCGGCGAAGCAGTGAAATTGCTCACCGAGCACCGCATCGAGCACGGCCCGTACGATCCGGAAGAGGCCTATCAACTGCTCGACGAGTGGTGGGCCAAGAAAGGCTGAGACCGCCAGCTACTCGGCAAAATCCTCGTCGTTCGAGGCGCCACGATTCATCAGACCCAGGAATCCAACCGTGACCAGCGCCTGCGATCCGAGCAGAGCCAACATGAAGCCGATTCCGAGCCGGGCCGAGCGGGAATACAGGTAGACAATGCTGAACGTGACGACGCCGGCGGCGATCGCGGCGGCCGATCCGGTGATCCGGCTGCGATCGAAGTAGGCAAGGTAGAGCGCCAGGACCCCTCCCAACCCGCCAAAGCCGGCGAGCAGCCGCCCGATGGGAAAGCTGCCTGGATCCATCAACCGAAACGGTCCCCAGGTGAGGGCGGCGCCGAGCAGGATGAATAGGGAAGCAGCACCCATGGCGATGGCGAGTCTGCGATCAATGGGATCGGCGGTGTCTTCGAGAGCTCTGTCTTTGAGTTCGGCGATGCTGAACCCGGGCTTCTTCTCCGCCTCGTACTCAGCGTCGCGGCGGCGACTCCGCCGTGACTTCTTTGTATTGGTGTCGCTGACACCGAGTAGGTCAAGGAAGAACTCACGCCCATCGAGTTCCAGAACAAGCATTTCGCCGTCGGCTTCGAGGAAGATCTGCTCCTTGACCCTCTTGACCTTGACATCAGCGTGACGCCAACTCCCGATCTCCGCGCCGTCTGCTTTGATCACAATTCGATTCAGGTCAACGATGACCTTGGCATCAAGTACAGAATCCGGGTCATCACGGAGGAAGACCGTTCCGTAGAAATCGTGCACGCGCTGACTTTCTGTGGGCTACTTGAGGAATCGGGAGGATTCAGGGCATTCTTGAGCGCCAATAAGTGGGTCGGCGGTGCTCAGACGACTACGAGCTCCTCTATCCCAACACTACGAATGATCTCGGCTAGGGCTGCGATGTGGTCTGGATCCGCTTCGGGTATGTCGGCGAACTGAGGTCGAACTCCGTGCTGACGGAAGCCGATCAGTTTGATGCGCATCGCAGGGTCGATGTCATGAAGCCAGCGTGCGGTCCTCTCCACCGTCTCAGGTGAATCGTTCTTGCCGGGAACCATGAGCAACCTCACCTCATAGAGGCGCTGCCATTCGGCCAGATAGCGGATCGAATCGAGAACCAGTTCGTTGGAGGATCCGGTCATCATGAGATGGGTTTCGGGGTCGAGCGCTTTGAGGTCGATCATCGCACCGTCCATGACCGGCAAGAGGCGGTCCCAGACGTTGCGGGGCGCATGGCCATTCGAGTCGACGAACGTTGTCAGCTGGCTCAGCTTCTCAGAGCACTTGATGGAACAAAAGAGGCTGGCGACAAAATCAGTTTGCAGGGTCGGCTCCCCACCGGAAACAGTGATTCCGGAGAGAAAAGGCGACACCTCTTCGATCTGCTTGGTCAGGCTGTCGAGCCGAACCATCTTGCTGAGCGGGGTGCTGTCGCTGGGGCACACATCAATGCAGATGTCGCAGTCGGTGCAGACATCATCGTCAACAACGACCTGCTGCCGCCCGTCGAAGAACAATGCCGCTTCCGGGCAGGGTTCCACACAGATCCCGCAGCTGTCGCATTCGGTGATCGTGTACGGATTGTGGCACGCGATGCAGTTGAAGTTGCAGCCCTGGAGGAATACGACGAAACGGTTGCCCGGCCCATCGACCGCGCTAAACCGAACTACATCATTGAGGTGCCCTTGGGCTGCTTTCACGGCTGAGAACCCGCTTCACGTTGCGTTCCGTTACGTGCGAGTTCTTCACCGACCCGGCTGCAAATGTCGTGCTGCCGTGTCGGGCGCCCACTTCTTCGAACTGGTCAACGTCGCATTTCCGGACCAGGTAGCCCGTAATACGTATGAAACCGTTCGTGGCCAGATTGAACGTGAAGTCCCGCATGCCTTCCAGGAAGGCTCCACGGATGATATCGACCATCGCGGAGGGGTTACGACGTACCGTGTCTTCGACGTGGAAGATGTCACTTACCCCCGCCGGGAAGAGGTCGTGGTGGGCGGCCACCGTGCGGATGTGGTCGAACATCTCGGGTTCGGTTCCAATGGGGATGCGGGTGCCGGCGGTGACTTCCACGTCGCTGTCGATGCCCGACTGTGAGTGCAGGAATGCTCGTCCGCCGTTTCCCTCGCAGTACGGGATTGGCCGATCCGCCACCAATGCGGAGATCTTGCGGATGATGCGGTACGACAACTCGTTGGCGTCGTCGTCGTGGCCGTAGCGGCCTTCTTCGCCGGCCGCCTCCATGAGGATGTCAACTGCTTCGGCGAGCCCGTAGACGCCGTACATCGCGGAGAACTTGTCCAGTTCTATGAGTCCTTCGACGGCAAGGAAGTCGTGTTCGAAGAACTTGGCGTCTTCGACCAGATAGCGGACTCTGGCCTCGATGAGCTCGGCGAGTAGCTCGACATAGTGGGGGAGTGTGCCTTCGACGAAACTGTCGATGTCTCCCTGGTGCAGCAGCGCTACTTCTTTCAGGTTCAGCCGATTGAGGGTGTGGGAGCCGCCACCGATCTTGAGGGAGTTGTAGCAACTGACTGCGGCGTAGTCCTCCCCGAGGTCACGAACCATCAACGGATGATTGACAAAGTGAGGCTTGCCGGTCTCGAAGACGGTGGTGACCGCCTCGAGGATCAGGTCGTCCGGTGTGATGTCCGGGTCGACTTTGAGCGTGATGTTCGGCACCACTTGCAGCATCTCACGATCGATCCGCAGGATTGCCCGGCTGATTCTGCTGTCGTGAGGACCAAGATCGGTATGCACGAAGGCATCCGGCAGCATGCGATCCAGCGCCCGCCAGAAGAGGCGTAGCTTCTTGTCGAGGTCTTCGTCGCTCAGGTCGTCTGTCACGTACGGGGCGAGGATTTTGTCGAAGTCACCCAGGTACACGGGGTAGCCGGTGATCGACGGCACCTGGGTGTACATGATGAGAAGGAAGTTCAGCGCTTCGTCGAGGTCGGTTGGAGGATCCATCTCGAGATGTGCGGAGCCGTTGCGGAGGGCCTTGCTGTAGTCGGGGAGGATGTAGCGGCCGCGATACGGGGCGCTCCCTTCGAACAGATCGCAGATGGTCTGCTTGTTCAGGGCGTCGGTGGCTGCTTCGCTGAGTGACGGATACTCGAGTGCGTTCTCCGCCAACCAGGCCAGATAGTGCCTGCGTTGGTGAAAGGTCAGGCTGGGGTCGTTGACGATGTCCCGGGCACGTGCCCTGAATTCTTCCATGTCCATCCGCTGATCCTCCGCCGCTGATTGTGGAGGACCTGACCTATTTTGTCCAGTGGTCCGCTAGAGATTCATCGGGTGTCGTTATTGTCAACAGGGATGATTGATAGCAACGAGACTACGGATCACTCGCTCTGGAGACCTCGCTTCTTTCGGACCAACCCTGTGGTCCGTTTTGCTATTCAGGCCGGTGTCACCCTCTCGGTGATTGTCACTCTTCCGGCTCTTGTTGCCCGGCAATGGGCGGATGAGCGCTTTGTGATGTACATGCCGGAGCATCTCGGCGGGTCTCGACCGTGGACGCTCGTGGGGCAGTCAATCGACGAAATCCCCGCCTACCTCGATACCGGCGTGTTCCGCCCACTGAGCCGGCTTCTGTTCTATCTGGAGCACTGGGCAGTTGTGCGGTTTGGTGCGGCGACCGGCATACCCCCGAACGTCGTGATGGGGGTGGTGAAGATTCTGATGATCTTCCTGCTCGTCACGATTGCGATGATGACTATTGATCAATACCGGCAGGCGGCGGGGGGAAAGGCCACGGCGGTGCATTGGCGGCGGCTCTACGGACTTACCGCGGTCGTGATCGGTCTTTCGCTGGTTCTGTTCAATCCGGCGACACATCCGTTGACTCTGTTCCCAGGCCTCTACCTGGGCACTACCGCAATGACCCTGGCCATCCCGCTTTGGTTCGGGCGCAGCTGGCTCCGCTACCGATCGGGTGCTCCGCTGCGTCGAATGTGGATTCGAGTTGGTTCGGCGGTCATCGTCGGCGCCTTGCTCGCGTCAATGATCGAACTCGCCTATCTGGCGCTACCGCTCGGTTTGACCCATCTACTCCTCCTGTCGTTTGCTGCAGGAGATTCTTGGGTAGCGACATGGAAGGACCTGTTCCACTCCGAGGCCTTCCTGTTGTGGGCGCTGGTTGTCACAGGCTTCCTGGTGGTGTTCATTCCGACTCGTGCGGCCATTGTCCAGTACTGCCAGGAACTCTCCTGCTATCGGGCGGCGGAGCTGTCGCTCGGGGGTGAGGCGGTCAGCACCTGGCCCTATCGAGTTGGTGCCTCATTCTTTCCCGTTCCCCAGTGGACCCAAATACATCTGATCAAACGACTGCGGGGGGCACCTGAATTCCTGCTCCTAGCTGCCGCTGCCGGTGGGCTTGCATTTGTCGTGTTGCGGCGGACTGCGATCGAAAGCGATGACGACGAGCGGGGGCGCAGGCCCCGGCTGCCAATGGCCCTCATCGGGATCTACTTCGGGACGGTTCTGTTCTTTGCCTCGGTTCTGTCGGCGGTCAGTGGCGGAGTTCAGGACAAAGGTGCCAGCCTCTCGCCGTGGCGCGAGACCGGGTTCTCGTGGATTGCATGGGCCGTGATCATCGCCATCATCCTGACGGCTCTATACGCTTGGCTATACGACCGGTCGGCGCTGATCATGTCCGCGTGTCTGGGCCTGTTGATGGCCTTGACCGCGATCGTGAATCAGGCTGACATGGCCAGCGTCAACTCGCGCCTCGATACCAGGGCATACAACGAGATTGGGCTGCTTCTCGTGAACTTCGACAACACCGCCGAAGGCAACGCGCAGCGATGCGCCGTGATCGACGAGTTGCGGGACTTTGCTGCCAGCGAATCGGAAGTCAGGAAGATGAACCTGATCGGCACGTATCTCGACAGTACGGCCGAGAACATCTACGGAACCGTCTACTGCGACTCCGACTCCTCCTGATCGAGCCGTGACCGGGCGGCCTTGCCGCGCTTTTCGAGCCCACGTATCACGAAGAACGCAAGAACAATAGGGCCGGCGAACAGCAGGATTTCGTCCCAGCCGCCTTGATGTGCCAGTACCAGGGTCATGTGTCCTGAGGATAGGCCTGCGACAAGCACAACCACCCTTGCGAGGGTCAGCGCACTTCCCCGTCTTGACAACTATGCACATATGCGTATAGTCGCTTCTCTTTAGTTAGAAGGAACCATGATCCGCACCGCAATCTTTGGCGCTTCCGGGCACGGCGGCGGTGAGCTGCTCAGACTCATCGATGGCCATCCCGAGCTCGAAGCCGTCTTTCTCGGCGCGCACAGCAAAGCCGGATCAAAGCTCGGTTCGGTTCACCCGCATCTTGCCGGCGGCGACCGGATCCTGCAGCCGAACAATCCACATGAATTGCCCGATGTCGATGTCGCCTTCTTTGCATTACCCCACGGCACGTCGGCGGACCCGGCGATGCGACTTCTCGATGCGGGAGCAAAGGTCGTCGACATGGGCAGCGATTTCCGGCTCGACACCGCGCAGCGCTACGAAGCCGCGTATGGCTCACCGCATCCACATCCAGAACAACTGGGGAAGTGGGTGTACGGCCTGCCCGAGCTCTTCGGTGATCAGCTCGTCGGTGCCGATCGGGTCGCGGTCCCCGGCTGTTATCCCACCAGCGCCCTGCTTGGTGTCTCTCCACTCCACCGGGCCGGTTTGGTATCCGGAACCGTGATCATTGATTCGGTTTCTGGCGTGTCCGGTGCCGGCCGTGCCGCCAAGGAGCACCTCATGTATGGCGCGATCGATGAAGGTGCCGTTGCCTACGGGGTGCTCGCCCACCGTCATCAACCCGAGATCGAACAGGTACTCGGCGTCGTTGGAGGGTTCGAACCAACCGTCATCTTCACTCCACATCTCATTCCAATGCAGCGGGGCATCCTGACGACTTGCTACATCCCGCTGGCCGATGATGTCGATGGTGATGCTGTCGCCGGCATCTTTGCCGACGCCTACGAGAAGACACCGTTTGTCGCCATCTCCGATGTCTCACCCAACACCCGCTGGGTTACCAACTCAAACCGGGTGCTCGTGCAGCCCCATTTCGATCCCCGCACGAATACAGTCGTCGTTCTGGTTGCCATCGACAACCTCACCAAGGGTACGGCAGGAGCTGCGATTCAGTCTGTGAACATCATGCTCGGCATCGATGAGGCCACCGGGCTCCCGATGGCGGGGTGGATGCCGTGAGCGTCACCGCCCCGAGAGGGTTTCGGGCCACCGGTGTCGCCGCGGGTATCAAACCTGACGGGAAGCTAGATCTGGCGCTTGTCGTGGGCGATACCGACTTGGTGGCGGCCGCGGTGTTCACCACCAACCAGGCTGCCGCCGCTCCGGTACAGGTCAGCCGGGAGCAACTGGCCAACGGCAAATCGATGCGGGCCGTCGTGCTCAATTCGGGCGGAGCCAATGCCGGAACCGGCGGGCGAGGTAATGCCGATGCCAGAGCCACGATCAACGCCACGGCCAGCGCTGTCGAATGCAGCCACAAAGAGGTGCTGGTGTGTTCAACCGGAGGTATCGGCAAGGTGCTTCCGATCCGCAACGTGATCAACGGGATCAGTGCCGCCGCACAACAGCTCGAAGCGAGTGCTGAGGCAGGATCGCTTGCCGCCCGGGCAATCATGACAACCGACACGGTCCCCAAGGAGAGCACGTTTGCCGGTGACGGCTTTGTCGTTGGGGGCATGGCCAAGGGAGCCGGCATGGTGCGGCCGGACATGGCGACGATGCTGGTTGTGGTGACTACCGACGCGGTTGTAGATGCTGCTGAGCTCGATGCCGCCCTGAGGACCGCCGTTGATGAATCATTCCATGCGCTCAACATCGATGGCTGCCCTTCAACCAACGACACGGTGATTCTGCTCGCTTCGGGTGCCAGCGGCACGCACCCCGGCCCGGATGCGCTGACGGCGGCGATCACCGCAGTTTGCTGGGACCTCGCCAACCAACTCGCCGCGGACGCGGAGGGAGCCAGTCGGGTCGTCACCATCAACGTCGTCGGGGCGGCCACCGACGCGCTTGCACGCAGGGCGGGCCGGATCGTCGCTGACTCCGCGCTTGTGCGGTCGGCCTTCTACGGCGGCGATCCCAACTGGGGCCGTTTGTTGGGGGCGCTCGGAGCAAGCAGCGTGGAGTTCGATCCGGCGACGTTCGGTATCGCCTACAACGGCATTGACATCGCACGCAATGGGATAGCCGTTGCTCACGATGGGCAGGCCCTGCACGACGCGATCGCTACCGGCGACTTCACGGTGACCATGACCGTAGGAAACGGCCCCGGGGAAGCTCGCGTGATCACAACTGACCTAACCCCCGACTACGTGACCTTCAACGCGGAGTACAGCTGATGACAAATACCGGACACTCAACGCCGCATGAGGCGAAGCCGCGCATTGCCAAGACCATGGGCAAGGCACGCATCTTCTCCGAAGCGCTGCCGTTCATAAAGGACTTCCGGGGCAAGACAGTGGTTATCAAGTACGGCGGCTCCGCAATGGTCGATGAGAGCTTGCGCAGCACATTCGCCGACGACGTGGCGATGTTGCACTACGTCGGTATCAACCCTGTGATCATTCACGGGGGCGGTCCGCATATTTCGCGGGCAATGGGACAACGGGGGATCGAGCCCCAGTGGCTCGAAGGACTCCGTGTCACGGACGAAGACACAATACGGGTGGTGCAATCAACGTTGGCCGGCGAGATCAACCCGGACATCGTGCGGTTGATCAATTCGCATGGCTCGGTCGCTGCCGGTGTCAACGGTCTCGACGGCAACATCTTTGTTGCCAAGCCGAAGGATGAGAGGCTTGGCTTCGTCGGGGACATAACCGAGGTGAACCCAGGCTTGATCCAGGGCTTGCAGCACCAGGGGTATGTTCCTGTGGTGGCGCCACTGGCTCGCGGCGAGGATGGCAAGGCGTACAACCTCAACGCCGACACGGCCGCCGGAGCGCTTGCCGAGGCGCTGGGGGCACTGAAGGTCATCTACCTGACTGATGTCGAAGGCCTCTATCGAGATCTCGGCGACAAGGACTCGCTCATAGCCCGGATCGTGGTCGATGACTTGAAGAAGCTCATTGCCTCCGGGTCCGCCTCGGCGGGCATGTTGCCCAAGCTCGAGTCCTGTATCTCCGCTGTGCAGGGTGGTGTGGAGCGTGCCCACATCCTGGACGGCCGCATGCAGCATGCACTGCTACTCGAAGTATTCACACCTGAAGGGATTGGAACGATGGTGACAATGGAGCCGGTGCTGTGAGCCCGGCAACCGCAGGCCGACGACGCCTTATTCGCAAGCTGCTCAGCGACGGAGCTATTGCAAGTCAAGCCCATCTCGTGGAGTTGCTCGAAGCGGACGGATTTCCGGTGACCCAGGCAACGGTTTCCCGCGATCTCGACGCCCTCGGGGCAACAAAGGTACGCGATGCACAAGGGGCGGTGCGCTACAGCATGGCGCCGAGCGTCGAGCAACTGACAGAGGCGGAGCTTCGGCTGCGCCGGGCCCTGAACGAGTTCGTGGAGGAGGTGGCCGTGTCGGAGAACCTGGTCGTTCTCCACACGCCACCTGGTGCCGCTCACCTAGTTGCCAGTGCCGTCGATCGCGCCCAGGTCGATGGCGTGGTGGGGACCATCGCAGGTGACGACACGCTGATGATTGTGGCCGCTGCCGAGGTCGGTGGTGATGCGGTCGCCGCAAGGATCGAAGAAATGGGAGCTAGAAAATGAGTGACATCAAGAAGGTCGTTCTCGCCTACAGCGGCGGCCTGGACACATCGGTGATCCTGCAATGGATCAAGGACGAGTACGGCGCCGAGGTTGTCGCCTACACCGCCGATGTTGGTCAGGGTGACGAGGTCGCTGAGGCCGAAGAGAAGGCCATGGCCACCGGCGCTTCGGAGGCCATCGTCGACGACCTTCGTGCGGAGTTTGTTGCCGACTATGTGTTCCCTGCCATCCGGGCCAATGCGATCTATGAGGGCTACTACCTGCTCGGTACTTCGCTGGCGCGACCCATCATCTCCAAGGGGATGATGGAAGCGGTCAAGGCGACGGGTGCCGATGCGATCGCTCACGGAGCCACAGGCAAGGGCAACGATCAGGTGCGTTTCGAATTGTCCGCATACGCTATCGACCCGAGCATCAAGGTGATCGCTCCCTGGCGGGAGTGGGATCTCAAGGGTCGCGCCGACTGTGTTGCCTATGCCGAAGAGCGTGGCATCCCGATTCCGGTTACACCGGAGAAGCCGTATTCGATGGATGCAAACCTGCTGCATATCTCGTATGAGGGAGGGGTGCTCGAGGATCCCTGGGTATCGCCCCCAAAGGGCATGTTCCGCATGACCACGGACCCGTGGGAGGCTCCGGACATGATGGAGACTCTCGCCATCGAGTTCGAGAAAGGTGATGCGGTTGCCATCAATGGGGTGCGGATGAGCCCGGTCGAGATCCTCACCAAGCTGAACACGATCGGCGGCGCCCATGGTGTCGGCCGGGTCGACATTGTCGAGAACCGGTTCGTCGGTATGAAGTCCCGCGGTGTCTACGAGACGCCTGGTGGCACGATCCTCCATCACGCCCACCGCGCCGTGGAATCGCTGACGCTCGATCGCGAGGTCACGCACCTTCGTGACGAACTGTCGCCGCGCTATGCCGAGATGGTCTACAACGGATTCTGGTTCTCGCCGGAGCGGGAAGCGCTGCAGAAGTTCAACGATGAGATCCAGCAGCGGGTCAACGGGGAAGCCCGGGTAACGCTGTACAAGGGAAACTGCATCGTCGATGGACGGCGCTCGGATTCGCACAGCCTCTATGACGAAGCCACTGTGACCTTTGAGGCGGACGAGGTGTACGACCAGGCCGATGCCGAGGGATTCATCCGGCTACAGTCGCTGCGCCTCCGGACATTCGCCGAGAAGCGTCTCGGAGAGGGCGAGTAACCATGAGCCTGTGGGGTGGGAGATTTGAGGAAAGCCCGGCCGAGGTGCTGTGGCAGTTCACCGTTGATCAGGCCGATCGTCGGTTGCTTGCCGACGACATCAAAGGCTCCCAAGCCCACACCGGGATGCTTGTCGATACCGCCATCATCTCTTTCGAAGAGGGGGCCGCGCTGCTCCGGGGACTTGACCTGGTCTCGGTGGAGGCTGAGCAAGGAAAGTTCGTCTGGTCCGAACAGGACGAGGATGTTCACTCCGCCGTCGAACGACGCCTCTACGAGTTGGTTGGAGAGGTAGCGGGGAAGCTGCACACCGGCCGTTCCCGAAACGATCAGGTCTGTCTCGACCTGCGTCTCTATCTGCGTCGGTCTGCCGTGGAGCGGTCCGCCCAGATTGTCGATTTTGTGAAGGTGCTGATGGGTCTTGCAGAGGAGGTGGGTGACACCGTGGTGGCGTCGTATACCCATGTCCAACAAGCCCAGGCGGTCCCACTGGCGCATCATCTACTCGCCTATGCGTGGATGCTGCTGCGCGATCGTGAGCGGTTCCTCGATGCCACACCCCGCATCGACACATCGCCGCTGGGCGCCGGGGCGTCTGCGGGAAGTCGGTTGCCGCTGGCACCGGGGACCACCGCGGAGGCGTTGGGTTTCTCGTCCGTGTTTGGCAATTCGATGGATGCCGTGGCGTCCCGGGACTACGTGTCCGAGTACGTGTTCTGTACCGCCCAGACCATGGTGACGCTGTCCCGTCTGTCGGAGGAGATGATCCTGTGGGCGAGCGAGGAGTACGGGTGGGCCACATTCGGCGATGCGTTCACCACCGGTTCGTCGGCGATGCCGCAGAAGAAGAATCCGGATATCGCGGAGCTGGTCAGAGGGAAGACGGCGACGGTGATCGGTGACTTGACCACGTTGATGACGTTGCAGAAGGGCTTGCCGCTCACTTACAACCGCGATCTTCAAGAGGACAAGCGGGCCGTGTTCCATGCCGACGACACATTGGCGCTGGCGCTGGCAGCACTCGGTGGGATGATTGAGAGCGCTCAGTTCCATCCGCCTGAGCCGTCATCGATGGTTACTGCGTTAGACGTCGCCGAGATCTTGGTGTCTCGCGGTGTCCCGTTCCGGGAAGCGCACGAGGCCGTCGGCGGTCTGGTGGGCGGGCTGGTGGCAGACGGCCGCACCTTGGCAGATGCCACCGCCGGCGAGTTGCAGGCTGCGCATGCGCAGTTGGTGCCGGGCGACCTCGACTCGCTGACGCCGGCGGCATCGGTTGCGGATCGGATCACCGCGGGTGGCGGGTCGATGGAGTCAGTGGCTACACAGTTGGCCGAGCTCCGGGCGGCGTTGGCCGGCGAGGCATGATGCGTGCCGCATCAGTTGCGGCTGCGGTGGCGGTGTTGCTGAGTGCTTGGCCCGGGTGCACGGTCTGAGGTGCGGACCAACAGCGGCGGCACTCACGATTGTCCGTCTGAGATCGTCCCTTTCGGCATGTTCGATAGTGACGTGTCGCAGACCGGCGCGTCTTCTGCGCTCGAAGCAGCGGCCGAGATGGTCGGCGGCGAGTTCGTGCCCGAGAGTGTCCCGCGCCTCGAGTCCGCGGCGGATGATGGTGGGGTGGTCGTTGTTGTGGATGAGTCCGGGAATCGGCTTGGCCGTGTCTTGGCCGTGGAGTACGACAGTGGCTGGCACGTTCAGTCGGTCGAGAGCTGTGGCTGAGCTGTTGCGGCTATGGCGAGCGGCCACTGGTGGTGTAGGTATGACCAAAGGGCGTTGTGAAGATGTAGTCGCCGTCGTCTGTGGCTTTGTAGTCCCAACCCGCCTCGTGCTTGAGGATGTGGTGGCGACGGCATAGGGGAGCAAGATTGTCGGTGTGGGTGGCCCGATGTTGCGCCCAAGGGGTGCGGTGGTCGAGATCCGATTGTTGGGCGGGCATCCGGCAGCCAGGGTGGATGCAGGTCTGGTTGCGGGCCTCCACGAGGCGGCGCTGCTCGGAGGTGGGACGCCTGCGGGTAGTGCCGACGGCTAGAGGCATTCCGGTGGCGGAGTCCTCGATGACCCAGGGCCATTCACCGTCGTGTTGGCGTTCGAAAACCTGTCTGGCAATGTCTGCGGTCACGGGTCCGTAGCCGGCGAGATCTCCAGGATCGTTGGACAGCTTGGCCAGTGATTCGAGGGTGGCGTGGATTACGTTGGTTCCGCGGCCAGCAGCGGAGGCGACTCCGGTTCCCTCGAGGAGATCGAGCAACACGTCGGCGCGAAGTTGGTCCATGGTCCTTGTCTCGTCGGGGCCGCGGGCGGCTTTGGCGAGGTCGTTGATGCGTTTGAGACCGGCCGCGAGCCGGTGTGGGGGTAGGTCGAGCGCAAAGAGGTGGGCTGTGCCCGATACGTCGGCTTGGGTCGTAACTCGACGATCGCCGACTGTCGCCTCGTAGCGACGTTCCGCATCCTCCGGGTTCGCCTCGATACATAGCTTCCTGAGCCGGGCCTGGAGTTGACCGGTGGTGTAGCGGTGGGCGCGTTCGATCACGCGGGCGATGACATCCTGGGCCACGGCGGCGGGGAGGTGGGTGGTTCCGTGGACCATGACCTTGGCTCGCCGCACGTCGATTCGTCCCGATAGGAGGGCCTCCCACACCGCGGGGAGCCGCCGGCGGAGGTCGATAGCGAAGTCCACCTCCGAGTCAGCGGTCCGTTGTGTCCACTTGAGTGCAGCCGCCACTTCGGCTGCAGCCGAATCCTCGACGTGTTGGAAAGTCATGTCTTCGGGGTCGATGACATCGACGACGGCCATCATCGCCTGGTAGAGCTGGGCAGAGTGGAACGAGCGCATACGCTCGTGGGCTTTGAGGACCCTGATTCGGTCGTAAGGGGTGCAGTCGCCGACGTTGATCGACGACAGCACGCAAGCAAGCTCATGGCCCGGTTCCATTGTGTCCAGGGACTCGGGAACCCACTCGGCATCAATATCAACTGCGAACATACGTTCGATGATATCAATCGGCTGTGACACGAAAACGGGAGGGTGCAATCACGCCGTGGGAAGGTCATCGGTGCTGAGAGTCGGGGATGGGTCTTGCCCGTTTAGATATCGAGGAGAGCAGAGTCGAACCAGACATCCTCGTAGTCTCCGGCGATGAGGAAACGCCATCCAGGAGGCAACGCAAGGTACGCGATGGCGTCCGGTGCCCATTCGTCGAGATGGTCGGCGTGGAGGGGTGCAAAGAAATCCGGATCGGAGGAGAACTCCTCACCGCGCCGTATGTACCAGCCAGGAGTATCTGCCTCAGGAGGATGCCGCAACCCATCGAGAGGTTCGGGGCCAGCCTTCACCTTGGCTGCAACCCCCCACCTTTGAACCAGAGTCTGGAGGTGTGGGCTCAACTCCTAATTTTCCACCTACTGCGAGTTGTGCGGCTGTGGCATGCATTGCCGTGATGCTACAGAGCGGATAATTCGGGCTCGCTCATGCTGCCACCTCGATCTGGAAGGATATGTCGGGAAGATGGCGGCAGAGGCGCTGAGATGCGAGGCTGGGCCTTCCCGCACAATATGTGCCGTTCTAGCGCACGCAATATCTGGTGCGATATCGCCCATACTTGTCGATCTCGTGCGGAAGGTCTCTGGGTGGTTTGATTCCCGAGGGCAGAAGACACCGGTCGTCTGCCTACTGGTCGGCGTGGTCGATTTCGACTTCGATTTCGTCGCCGACGGCTTGTTGGATTTGGGCGACTGATTGAGAGTCGAGTGCGCCGATGACCCCAATTGCATGGCCGTTCTCGTCGATGGTGACTGCCATCGTCGACACCTCGCAGCTGATGCTGTTGAGGATGCGGTTGGCTGTCTGGTATGCGGGTCCGGTTTCATCAAGCAACGCGTCGACAGGGCTCCCTGCTGGTGTGACACATCTCGCATCGATGGCGGCCTCCGCCCTGTCGCTGGCGTCGCCATTGACCCCGTCGCCATCTACCGTCGCGACGCCGTCGAGGATCGCCAGTCTCATGAAGTAACGCTCGCGTTGGTCAGCGGGGACGGTTGTTGGGGCCGATACTTGCTCACCGTCAGGGACAATCGTCACAGCAAGTGGTGTCGGGCTGTCGGTGTAGCCGCCGGTCGCGGTGACTACACCGCCGTTGTCGTCGAGATAGCGCACCAGCACTGTTGCCACCTGGCCGGCATCGGGGATCTTGGCGGTGTCGACATATCCGGCTTGCAGTTCCTCGCTGCCGGCGGCGAAGACGACTTCGGTGTCGCTGGTGAAGGTTCGCACCGTGACCTCGGCGCGGGTGGCGCCTGGGTATGAGACGAGCCCGATTCGGGTACCTGCCGGCTCGCCGGGTATCACTGCTCTGATCGTCGATGGTTCCCCGATTTGCAGGCTGACCCGACCTGCTTCGGGGTCGGGGCTGGTTGCCATGTCGATGGGTTCACGATCTCTCTGGCTGATCTGTATCCAGACCGGACCTGTCGGATCTGCATTGTCCTTGTTCACGACGGTGGCTTGATCCCAACCGAGAACCTGGGTCGCGAATGCAGTTCCCAATGCTTCGGGGGAAGTTGAACCAGACCCGTCGGACCAGACATGGCCCAATCCCAGATCGACTGGCCGCAAACCAACCCCGGCCGGGTCGGTGCCGCCCCGACTAGTCGTCCGGGCGACCCTCGCCGTTGGCGTACACCCCCACCGGCCGATCCGTGGC
>CBDUNF010000046.1:0-20034 GCA_965368515.1 uncultured bacterium | reverse complement strand
TGCGGGTGTAGTTCAATGGCAGAACATCAGCTTCCCAAGCTGAATACGGGAGTTCGATTCTCCTCACCCGCTCGAGATTGAGCACAATCCCGCCAGCGTTGGCGGGATTTCTCGTAGATCGGGAGCCACCATGGACAGCATCGCGACCGTCAGACACGTTGCGGGTTCGAAGTTTGACGCCACCAGTGCGTCGGGCCACACCGTTCGGCTGGAGAGTGGCGCACGCGATACCGGGGCCAGCCCTATGGAGATGCTGCTTGCCTCGCTCGGCGGATGTAGCGCCGTTACCGTTGTCGAGTTCCTCGAGAAGATGCGCCAGCCGTTCACCTCATTCGAGGTCGAGGTATCGGGCGAGCGGGCGGATGAGCCCCCACGGGTGTACACCAAGATCCACGCCCACTACCGAGTCGGTGGCGACGTCGACGAAGGCCGTGTTGCTCGTGCGATCGCGCTCACCGAGAACAAATACTGTTCGGTGTACACGATGCTTGCGGCCACGGCCGAGATGAGCCACACCATCGAGTTTGTCGGCTAGAAGCACCTAGCCAGACAGTAGATCGCGAACAAAGACGCTGGGCCAACCTACCTTCGGCACCACGGCGACGACACGCCCTAACTCGTCCGGCGCAATGAACGGCTCGTCGGCAACGTTGTTCCCGTCCCCTTGCGTCACAAACACCAAAGCTCCACCATCCACCGCTATATCAATCACGCGATGAACAACGTCAATCGAACCGTGTCGATAGAGAACCACGTCGCCGATACTGATTTCCGGTGCAGCGACCTCCTGCACGATTACGAGATCTCCAACGTGATACGTCGGAGGCATGCTCGGACCACTCACCGCCACCGGGCGAACGCCGAACAGGCCTCCGATAAACCAAACCACCGCGACGGTGGCTACGGCAGCAGCCATGCCCGCACGTGGGCGTCGCACTTCCTCAACGTCGATCACACCGGGCTCAGGATGCTCGAGTAGGCCGAGCACCAGAACCGGTCCCAGGGTTCCGACAAAGGCGGCGGCGGCCCAGTCGAGATCGGGGAGCACGGGCGACAGCCACTCAAATGCTTGAAGAATCCCACCGTAGAGGATGGCCGGAAGCGGGCCCCCAGAAGCTGCAAGAACCGAAGCCACGAGTCCGATTGCCAATGCTGGCAGCAGGTCGCCGCCAAGGAACGAGAACGCTGCTTCCCCTCCACTGAGCGAGGTGAGCCGAGCCAGGGGGACACGAATCAAGGCGAAGACAACAGTTCCCACCGCAATTGCCGCGACCGGGTTGGTGCGGGCCAGCACTACCACGACACATGCCCGAGCGGTTTCTACAGCCACTAGAACCGCACCGACGTAAAGAAGGTTGGCCGCGACATCGATGGGACCCGCCGAATAGGGGGAACGACCGAAGCCGAATAGCAGGCCGGCTCCGACGAGGAGCGATATCTGAAAAACGGCGGCAAGGGCAGCCGCGCTCAAAAGCGGAGCGGTCGGCCGCGGTGTTGCGACAAGTGAGAACCGCCAAACCGCAATCGCAGCCATCGTCAGGCAAGACCAGTACCCCGCTTGAGCCACCTGCCAGAAGATGTGGTGGCCGGGCGAAACGCCAACGGCACCCAGCAACTGCTCGGGGAAGCCGGCGTTGATCGCACCGAACACCATCGCGGCGACGACAACAACACCAAGAACCAACATACGTTCGATCTGCAGTCTGCGCTCCGTTATCGGAAGGCCAACGCGCAGGCTGCCGGCGAGCAGCGGGGAGGCCGGCAGCAGGCGCCGCCGCAATGGGGTGAACAACTCTGGGGTGGCGGTGAGCTTTCGGAGCAGCTTCACACGCGTAGGTAGGGGTGGAGCCGAATGTGTCGGCTCCACCCTCTCCCGTGTTTCCGGACGAAACTCAGTCATCCACGGCTGCAGATACCAGTGGTCTGTGCGCCGCGAATCGTGGAGAAACGTCATCAGCCGGGGCACGCGCTTTCGTTGTACTGCACCAACAGGACTCCGAGATCGAAGTCGTAGTCGGTTGCCTGCTCGGCGGCCTGCTTGATGTCGACGCGCAGGCTTCCTGCGATGAAGTCCCCTGCGTGTAGCTGGGAGCAGAGGCCATCTACCCAAGTGACGGTCATCTCGTCGCATTCAGCGACAAGAGTTCCCGTGGGTCGTTGGACCACATCGCATCCAGTCAGCGCTCCCGGGTCGAAGGTGATTTCCTCGACATGGGCAGGGACACTCCCGGTATAGGTGTACTCCAGCTGACAGTCTGCCCGGTAGCCCGGGTAGGCATCGGTCACCTGGAATCCGATGGTTTCGAGGCCGGGGACGTCTCCCATTGCGTCGGCCTCCGGCACCGACACCTGACCGACATCCTTTGTCTCGAAGTCCCGACATGCAGCGAAGGTCCAGCCCGCATCCAGATCGCCGGTGGCGATTGTTCCGTCGACGGTGAGGGTCTTCGACCACAGTGCCGAGACGACACCGACTGAAGCCAACGCCACGAGCGCCGCCACAATCAGCGGAGTGAGACGGTTGCTAGCCATGTGTCACCCCCTACGGACGGGGTTCGTTGTACTGCCGTCCCTCGATCGTGCCGGTGAATGTGTAGGTGTGATCCTGCATCGCACCCTGCTCAACATGGATGTACATGGCGCAATAGGCCACATCGCCCGCGTGGAGTTGGGTGTCATCGGCGTAACAGGCGTCCACAACAACGTTGTCGGGGAGCGTGTACGGCGCATCGAGCAGCTCGACAGTCAGCTCATCGGGTCCGGCGTTGATCGTCAGGTCGGGTTGGTAGATGTGAATCGGGATCGTGCCCGTGTTCATGATCTCGAATTCAGCCCAGCACTCGAAGCTGGGGTACCCGTTCTCCACCCTCACGACGAGCTCGTCGGAGTTGTCGCCGACCCAGCCAGCCGTGCAGCTGGCTACGTCCTTGAGGTTGTTCTCAACATATGTCTCATTCTCATAGGACCCGCCGTATACCAACGTCATGTCGACGGTACCGGTCGACACCGATCCGTCGACCGTCAACGTCTTCGACCACAGTGCGCTGGCGACACCGATGGCGGCGAGCGCAACCACAAGCGCCATCAACAGCAAACCCATTCGCATTGATCTCATTCGTATCACTTTGTTTCCTCCTCCTGGTTTTGCCGAGTCGTGCTGCTACGGCCGCGGCTCGTTGTACTGCCTGCCCTCGAAGAGCATCTCGTAGGTGTAGGTGTGACCCTGCAGGGCCCCTTGCTCAACACGGAAGTGAAGAGTGCAATGCGCCGTGTCGCCCGAGTGGATTTGGGCATCATCGGCGTAGCAGGCGGGGACTGTGTCAAAGCCCGGTATCAAGAAATCCGCGTCGAGCACGTCAAACGTGATCTCGGCAGGTGTCGCATCGGTTGTCACGTCGGGTCGATATAGGTGGACCGGGATGTTTCCGGTATTAGTTACATGGACAACTGCCCAGCATTCGTAGCCGGGATAGCCGTTGATGACGTCGAAGCCCATTCGGTTCGGGTATTCGAGACCGAAGCTGCCGACGCAATCGGCGACGTCCTTGAGCCCGAGCCCCTGGATTCCCTCGTTCTCGTAGTGGTCGATCCAGTCAACGAACTCGATGCTGACGGTGCCGGTGGCGACACTGCCATCAACCGTCAAGGTCTTGGACCAGAGTGCCGAGGCAACCCCGATCGTCGCGAGAACGACTACCAGCGCCATCAGGAATACGCCTAGGCGTGGGGATCTTGTCGAAAGCAAAATGACTACCTTCCTGTGTCGTGATCCGGAGATGGATGGATACGACTCAACCTCCTCTCGACGGCAGACGGGAGGAGGAGCGGGCTTAGCAACCGCGGAACCGACTTCTGGCTAGGTCCCCGAACCCCTCGTGCCCACCAACGGGATAGGTACAATCGACACAGCCGATCAATACGCAAACGCAGCGTTATTCGGTTGAAGAAGCCACGGGCCGCGCAATGGCCCGTGGCTTCATTTCGGTAAGAGAATGCCCGCGTCCTCCCCTTGTTACTATGCGTCCGGTTTATCAGAACAGGGGGTCACATACAAGATCCGAATGGCATCTTCTGGGACGATGTCTGCCGGCTTGTCGATGACCAGGAAGCTACGATCGCGATCATGATTTTCTCCGATCGCACTATCAAGGAAGCCGTCGCCGACGGGCGGATCGTCATCGATCCTTTCGATGCAGCGATGGTGCAGCCGTCGAGCATCGATCTACGTTGTGATGCCACCTTCCGTGTGTTCGAGAACCACAAGTATGCGGTTATCGACCCCAAGGCACCCCAGGAGGACCTCACCACGGCAGTTTCGGCGACGGAGGAGCAGCCGTTCATCCTCCACCCTGGCGAATTCGTGCTCGGATCGACCCTCGAAGTGATTGGTCTGGCCGATGACATCGTCGCCCGCCTCGAGGGCAAGTCGAGCCTGGGCAGGATCGGACTCCTCATCCACTCAACCGCAGGCTTCATCGACCCGGGGTTCAAAGGGCAGGTCACTCTCGAACTGTCCAATGTCGCCAACCTCCCGATCGCCATCTACCCGGGGATGAAGATTGGGCAAGTGTCCTTCTACCAACTGAGCACACCCGCCGAGCATCCATACGGATCACCAGAGGCAGGCTCGAAGTACCAGGGTCAAAGCGGTCCCACACCGTCACGCATCCATCGCGACTTCCCGGAGGAAACATGAGCGCAACCGTCGGCACCGTGATGATCGACTGCAACGACATCGACGCGATGGCTGAGTTCTGGACAAAGGCGCTCGACCTCGAGGTGAAGGTGCGGTATCCGAGCTACATCTGGCTGAGTCGGCTGAGCGACGGTGGCCCGGCGCTGGCGTTGCAGAAGGTCCCAGAAGCGCGGAGCGGCAAGAACCGGATTCACCTCGACCTCGTCGCTGAAGACCCGGAGGCGTTCACAGCCAACATCCTTGCCATCGGTGGCTCCAGGGTCGAAGACCACGAGATGTCAGGCTTTCATTGGTCAGTTCTGGCCGACGTGGAAGGAAATGTCTTCTGCGTGACCAAACCGCACTAGGGAGCCGACCAGGCCCAGGGACGTTTGGGATCGCTGAGCAGTAGCTGGTGGACACTGATCGCAGCCCGGTCGAAAGCGACAGACGAGCCGACCATGTAGAGCCGCCATATGCGGTATGTCTCCTCAGATGAAGCCGCAACTGCGGCATCCCGGTTCGCTTCGAGATTGGAAACCCAATGCCGCAGGGTGATGGCGTAGCTTGCCCGAAGCGACTCAACATGACGTAGCTCAAATCCGGATTCCTCAGCCGAGCCGATCACCTCGTCGACATTGGGCAACTCCCCATCAGGGAACACATAGGTATTGACAAACGTCGGCGCAGTTCGCCTCCGCTTCCGGTCCCGAGTCACGATCCCATGGTTGAGCAATTGACCACCGGGGGCCAGCAGGTTGCGGAGCGCTGAGAAGTACTTGCCCAACTCCTTGCGGCCCACGTGCTCGACCATCCCGACCGACGCGATCGCATCAAACTCGCCCCTGACGTCCCGGTAGTCGCGAACCTCGATCGCAACCTGATCCGTCAGCCGGGCGGCATCAACTCTTCTCTTGGCCTCTCTAGCTTGCTCCTCGCTCAGCGTGATTCCAACGACGGTGACCCCGTATTCCCGAGCAGCATGGATTGCAAGTGCCCCCCAGCCACAGCCGACATCGAGCAACCGCATCCCGGGACTGAGACGAAGCTTCCGGCAAATGAGGTCAAGCTTGCTGCGTTGGGCTTCCTCGAGAGAATCGGTAGGACTCTGGAAATGAGCGCACGAATAGACCATCTGTGGGTCGAGGAACAGGGAGAAAAAATCGTTGCCGGTGTCGTAATGGTGCGTCACGACGGCCAGATCACGACGCTTGGAATGCAGCCGCCCCGTGAAGTGTGGCTGTATCGCTCCGGTGCGGTGTGCATCTTCGGGCAACTGCCTCAGCATGCGGAGCAGGCGCATCTTGGCCAATGGCCCGCCCTTGCCGTCGGAGAGTCCTGCCCCGAAGCGCAGCAGCGAATAGAGGTCGCCTTCGAAGTCGACATCGCCGTAGATGTAGGCCTCTGCCGCGGAAAGATCATTCGGTGGAAGGAGCATCGAGCGCAGCGCACCGGGCCGATTGAGCACAATGGTTGCTCCAGCATCGGCCGGCCCCCACTCCTCGCCGGTCCAGGCTCTGATACGCGGAGCGGGACCGCCACTTATCTGGGTGAGAAGAGCGGAAGCCCGACGCGAGATCTCCACTGCATCGATCGCACCCGAAGCCATACCGAAACTGCACCTCCTCGTAGAGATCCCGTCGATCGCTCGCAGCTCATTGTAGAACTGCCGACCCCTGCGACAGCCAAAGCCGACGAGCAGGTGCCTGCCAACTACCGCTACTCCTCACGCTTTATCGGATGGCCGCCGAACTGGTTCCGCATCGCTGCCAGCAGGCGATCTGCATAATCGACCTCATCGCGGGAACCGATCCGCCGCAACAGGGATAGGGCGATCACAGGCGCAGACACGTTCAGGTCGATCGCCTCAACGACTGTCCACCGGCCTTCCCCCGAATCGGGGACGTATGGGGCAATCCCGTCAAGATCCGGATTCTCCGCAAGAGCCTTGGCGGTCAGATCGAGCAGCCACGACCGAACCACACTGCCATCGCGCCAGATGTCGGCTATCTGCGCAACGTCCAACTCGAGTTCCGTCTTCGCATCCAGCAACGCAAAGCCCTCGGCGTAGGCCTGCATGAGCCCGTACTCGATGCCGTTGTGAACCATTTTGACGAAGTGCCCGGCGCCACTTGGCCCGGTCCTCCCCCAACCACGGTCCGATGCAGGAGCGAGTGTCTCGAATATGGGGGCAAGTGAGGCGACGACTTCCTGGTCGCCGCCGATCATCATGCTGTAGCCCTCTGCCAGCCCCCAGATGCCACCGCTTGTACCGACATCGACGAAGTGGTGACCGGCGCTCACGCACTCGTTGGCGCGGCGCAGGGTGTCCTTGTAGTTGGAATTGCCGCCGTCGATAACGATGTCACCCTCGCCGAGGTGCGGCAGGAGCGCGGCAATCGTTGCATCAACCGGGGCGCCCGAGGGAACCATGATCCAGATGATCCGCGGTCCGGGTAGCTTCATCGTCAACTCCTCGAGGGATTCCACTCCCTCGGCACCGACCGCAACGACCTGCTGCACGGTCTGCGGATTGAGATCGAAGCCAACTACCCGATGGCCGCCGCGGACCAGACGCTGGGCCATGTTGGCGCCCATCTTCCCCAGCCCGATCATTCCTAGTTCCACGTTGATTGCTCCTTGTCGGGATGCCACCAAGCTCGGCAACCCGTCCGGTGGCCCCGGTTGGCCGACATTGCCCAGGAAGCGACAGTCGAGACAGGACAAGCTTCCTTGACACCGCTATTGGATGTGGGGCATACTACTCCGAGTAAAGCTACCTTGACTAAAAGACAAGCGGAGCAGACTTATGAGCACATCGAAGAGCCACCATTGGGCGGGGACGGAAAGAGATCGGAAGAACCAACGGCTCATCATCTTGTGGTCGCTGGCGTGGATCCTGCCCTTTCTCGGCGTCAACCTTGCGATCGACAACGAATGGATCACAAGCAATGCCCTCGCCCTCGCCGCGACAACAGCGGTCACCGTTCTTGGCCTTGCCGTGCTTCTCGCCTATCGCAGGTTCTTGAACAACGCCGACGAACTGATGCGGAAGATCCAGCTAGATGCTCTGGCACTGACGGTGGGGGTTGGTGTCGTTGCCGGCTTCAGCTACACGCTGTTGGAGCGAGCAGGCATTGTCGTTGCAGCAGAGGCCATGACGCTCGTCATGGTGATGATCGTGACCTATATCGCTGGCGTTGTTGTTGGACTACGCCGCTTCGCCTAGGAGATCTCGTGAGGAATCGACTGAAGGTTCTCCGTGCCGAGCGAGATTGGACTCAAGCACAACTGGCACAGGCGCTCGAAGTTTCCCGCCAGACCGTCAATGCCATCGAAACGGGGAGATTCGACCCGAGCCTCCCGCTGGCGTTCAAGATCGCAGATCTCTTCGAGATGAGGATCGAGCAAGTCTTCTCACCGAGTGAACCGAGCCGGTGACACACCTCAGCCCCGTCAACTCAGCGTGTATCGATCGTCGTGCCATCAGTGAGCCATAGGCCCAGCTCGGATCTACTTGGAGCGTGAAGCCTGCCATCGACTACAAAGAGGGCACGATCGACATAGTTGATGGCAGCCGGGTCATGCGAAGCCATCAGAACGGTGGTGCCGCTCTTGGCGACGCGCTGCAGCAGTTCGAGAATCGACGCACCAGTAGACGTATCCAGTTCACCGGTGGGCTCATCGGCAAAGAGGTAGCCGGGCTCATGAACCAACGCCCGAGCAATCGAGACACGCTGCTGCTCGCCGCCCGACATTTCATCGGGCCGATGACTTGCCCGGTCCGACATCGCGACGGCCTCCAGCGCACCGTTGACGCGGTCCCGGGCCTTGCGGCCACCGACGCCAAGCAATCGGAGCGCGACGTCGACATTCTCGGCGGCCGACAGCAGTGGCAGCAGGCTGGCGCTCTGGAACACAAACCCGAGCTTTGACCTGCGCAGAGTTGCGGTACCGGCCTCGGACTTGTCGTCAGCTCGCTCGCCGTCGATGAGAACCTGGCCCTCGTCTGGTTTGAGCAGGAGCCCAGCCATCTGAAGCAACGATGTCTTGCCGGAACCGGACGGACCGAACAGAGCGACAAACTCCCCCGGTTCGGTGGTCAGATCCACGTCGACGGCGCCGATGGCACCATTGGGATAGCGCTTGGAAATACCGCGCAGCTCAATCGCCATTTTCGTCTCCAGCCGGCTCGAGCATTATCCCGCCTTCAACCAAGCGAGCCACCAGCTCGTCCTCGATCCCGGCCTCGATCAGTAGCTCACGCGGAATCTGCACCATGCCACGCCGATCAACCGCCAGCAGCTCGTGGGTCTCAAACCGGCCCTGAGTCGCCATGCGACCGTCGGCGAGCCGTACCACCCGGTCGGTGCGCTGGGCAAGGGCCACGTCGTGAGTCACAACCAGCACGCTCAACCCACCGTCGTGAGACAAACGTCGCAACAGGTCGTAGATGCCCAGGGAGGTTTCGGTGTCCAGTTCACCGGTTGGCTCATCGGCAAGCAGCAACTGTGGCCCCAACGACAGCGCTACACACAGCGCCAGCCTCTGCTGCTCACCACCCGAAAGGGTGTGCACCTTCGAATAGGCATTGCTGCGGAGACCGGTCGCTTCGAGGAGAGCCAGCGCCCGCTTCTTACGACGCCGGGTTGGAACACCCGCCAGCAGCATCGGTAGCTCGATGTTCTGGATCGCTTTCAAGTACGGCAACAGGTTGCGAGTGAAGTCCTGCCAGAGAAACCCGACCCCGCGGCGGTAATACGTGATGCGCTGTTTTGGGGTCAGATCGGTCAGGTCCGTACCCGCCACTTCGACGCGGCCTGCGGAGGGAATCTCGAGTCCAGCGAGGATCTGCAGCAGCGTCGACTTACCGGCCCCCGACTTGCCGACAATGGAGATGAATTCGCCCTTGTCCATCACAAAGTCGAGGCCCTGCAATGCGACCACTTCGAGGTTTCCCTGCTTGTGGATCTTGATGAGGTTGTCACACTCGATGATGCGTGTCATCAGCGGTCCACCTCCCTGAGGACTTCGCTCATACGTCGCGCCGACACCCGCCGGGTAGCCCAGATGACGGAGAAGACCAGCATGATGCTGACCACACCGATATAGGCCAGCAGGACAGCCCAGTTCACCGAGATCAGGATTGGCGGTTCAATGTCTGTGGCGGTCTCTCCCAGCTGCAAGAAAGGCAACATGGCCCACATCAACGCAATGCCGCCATAGGTACCGATCACCGCACCAAGACCCAGCACCGCGATCTGCTCGACCGTGAAAGTGGCCGCGACACCGCGCCGCGGGAACCCGAGTGCTCGGAGCACGCCCATCTCGCGGGCCCGGCGTGCCACCGCCAGCAGCACGTATCCGGTTACGCCCGCCAGCGCCAAGACCACCGAAACGGCAGCACCGACAAACAACACCGCAACCAACCCGACCTGGACCGGTCGGCTGGAGAACTCCCCGGCAGCCTCTTTCAGGGTGACGATCTCCTCGGCCTCGTCACCGGGCAGGAACTGCGCATTGAGCAGGCGTACCGTCGCATCAGGATCGTCCGTCTTGATCCAGAGCTCTTGGGGAATCGTTACACGGGCCAGCGCCGTTTGGAAGCTCCAGGTAGGCGTCCCATTCAGCCAACCATTCATCGCATCGAGGTCGACAATCATCCGACCTTCGCGACGTCGATCGTTCATGGCGGGAACACGACCGATGAAGCCGACCACCTCACCGTCGTAGATCTCCGACCCGATAGAGAATGGCGATGTCTCGCCGACATCGAGACCCGCAAGAACGGCCAACTCTTCGTCGATCAGAACGTAGAGATCGTCGAGCGGAGCCCGCAGCGCGGGCACGGCCGCGTTCAAGTTGGTGCGCACCCCCGGGCCGACCCACATCGTCGCAGTTCCATCTGCATACAGCGGAGAGCGCGCAATGACCGCGGCGCTCGGCTCCTCCACACCATCCGGCAACTCGTCGTAGTACGCATCCGCCGCTCTCGAGGCAGGCACATCAAAGCGCAGCGTCAAGCCGTTGATCATGTCGAACTCGGAGAGGTCGAACGGCGCCTCGGTGTCACCCACAGTGCGCAAGTTCCGAATCAACATCGACTCGCCGTTGAGAACTGTGTTGCCGCCGGGGTTCGAGCGCTCCGCCCAAATGGCGTGGACGGTCAGCGGAGGCACCGGATCCGAGAGATAGGCGTTGCGGCCATCCGTGAGGTCGAACTCCACGGTTGACCATCCTGAGTCGACGAAGTCGTTCTCTGCCTGAATGGTCCATGCCCGTCCATCATCGTCGAACGCCTTCATCATCATGCGCAGGCTGGCATCTGGCTTGTCGGTGTCGAGGTTCTCTTGGTCACGCCAGCTTTGTGGGATGACCACACCATCGATGAGGAGCTTCGTGGCATCGGCCGGCAGCTCGACACCAAGGTCGGGGGCAGCACCATTCGGGCGCAACGGCGCAAAGATCTCCTGGGGTGTTGCGGCCCCGAAATCCGACCGCCACGTGATGACCGATGCAAACTCGTCCGGCCGAACGGCCAATACTTCGGCCCGTCTAGTGCTCTGTCGCGGGGCACCATCGGTGCGGGCAACCGCCGCCCCAACATCTCCTTCGGGGACCGTCAAATAGCCGGCCTCACCCGCGATGAACCGCACATCGGTACCTGCGACAAAGGCGGCACGATCCTGGAATGATTGCTCGAGGGTCCCGGCATAGGTGAGCGCAAAAGCACCAAGCCCTGTCGTCAACCAAACCAGTAGAGCCAACCGCCCGTACGGAACCGGATTTCGACCGAGGTGCCAGCCCGGGAGCGCCATCGACAACCCGCGTGCCTTGGTCATTACCCACCCGATGATGCGGAGAATCCAAGGCAGCAGCCGCAGGAGAACCAGAGCGCCTGTAAACAACAAGAGCACCGGAAACACGACCGCAAGCGCATCAAGCCGCACCTCACCCCCGGTGGTGTTGATGAAGCCACGCTGCACCAACTGGAACAGAACCACTACCGACAATGCGATCGCAAACAAGTCGAGGTTGTAGCGCTGCCACACCGAACTCCCCGCAGGTCTGGCCGACAGCGAGCGCAGCTCCAACACCGGTCGCCTCGCGAACGGCAGGATCGAAAGACCCATCGATAGGAAGGTAGCGATGGCCCCCCCGACGACGTACGGCGCAATCGAAGCTACCTCTGACACCTGAAGCGGCTCGCCACCAGTCAGGTCCGACAGCGGAGGAATGCGGCCGGTCACGCCTACCAGGAGTCGAGCAACAGATGGAGCAGCGATGGCGGCCACGCCGGCGACCACGGCTGATTGAGCGAGGTGGATGCCGGTGGTCTGCCAGGTGCTGGCGCCACGCGTCTTCAGCAGAGCAATCTCCGGGCCCTCTCGCTCGAGGGTGAGAGCAGATGTGTATATGAGGAAGTAGAGCGCACCGCCCACGACGAGCGCCAAAATGGCGAGGATCGGTCCACCAACTGTTACCGACCGGACATCGAATTCATCGAGGAGCACCGGCAACAGGGTGTTCGCGGCAATCAGTCCGCCACTGTCCTGGCTCATCTTCGCCCGGAACCCGGCAACTGCCCCCCTGAGTTGCTCGACTTCCTCGAACTGAAGGGCATCTGGTTCGAAATCCATGATCCAACGCTGGGTGGCGGTGAGGTTGGTGAGACCCCGGGTCTGCCGCAGCCACGGATCCTGTACTGCGACGATGGACACCGGCGCAGTCCAAACGTCGAACGCGTCTTGTTGGAGGTAGACCATCTGCATCGGGTCATCGACACCCCAGATCTTCTCGCCGGCGTCCACCGGAGCAACAATCGCGGCAATCTCAACCAATTCGAAGACCTCAGGAAGGCCCGAGAACGGCTTGAGAATGAAAACGTCGCCCACCTCGAGCTGAGTGAGCGTGGCGATCTCCTCTCCGACAGCAATCGGAAGCGGCGCGGAGCTATCGGCTCCAGGCACTTCGAGGAGCGATTCCGGCCAATCCCCCGCCAGGATCTCGAGATGTTCGTCCAAGATGGGACTGGTGAACAGCCTGACCTGGAGCGCCTCCTGAGGCGGTGTTGGGTAGGGCGGGTTAGGGACTTCTTGTGGTTCCTGAGTCTGGTCGAGCTGCGAGTTGGCCAGCTCGATGGCAGCCTTCTCCTCCTTCCACGCCTCGCCGCGGGCAATCCAATCGACAAATCCGCCTGTCGGAATGACAAAGAACTCGCGCGTCTGAATCCTCTCGACATAGGTTGGGTACCACTCGGAAATGATCGAAGAGTGGAGTCCACCGACCAGGTCGCGGTTCGCTCCGGCCTCGTCCGCGGTGTAGCTGGTGTCCTGGACGAACGCCGTGATATCGACTTCCTCGGCCAGGGCGCTCTGCATCGAGAAACGCAGATCGACGGCCTTCACAGAATCCTGATAGAGGGGAACGACAACAAGAAGGGCGATCACCAGCGTCGAGCCGAGCAACGACCCGATGAGAATGCCACGCTTCGCCCACAGACGCCGCACGACGAGCCCAATGTAGGTAACGAGCTTCACGTCTTTGGGTCCCTTGCCTCCGGACAGGTTTTTACTCTAATCACAGCTGAGTCCGGCCTGCATTTCTCGACCGGGCGGACGCTCACACGCCGCGCAGTTGCAGCTCTTCTGCCCGAATGCACGCAACCGCGCCGGTCGGGGCCGCGATGAGAGTGGGCACGCGAACGGAGCACTCGGCTGCGGCATAGGGACAGCGGGGTACCAGCGCACACTCATCCGTCGGGACGTCGGTAATCTTGGGAACATCCCCATCGATCGGTCGGAGACGATCGAACCCGGCACGGGGAAGTGCGCCCAATAGACCTTCCGTGTACGGGTGCTGCGGGGAGTGAAAGACATCATCAACCGGGCCGATTTCAACGATTTGCCCGCCATACATGATGGCTACCCGGTCGGCTAGGGCGGCAACCTGGGCGAGGTCATGGGTGATGAAGATCATTGCCATGTTCCGCTTGCGCTGCATGTCGCGAATGAGGCTGAGGATGGCGGCGGCCACCCCAGCATCGAGTCCGGTCAATGGCTCATCGGCGACCAGAAGACGAGGACCCTTCACGAGGGCGGCAGCCAGCATCGCCCGCTGCGCCTGACCGCGGCTGAGCTCATTGGCGTACGAGATGTACTTTGATTCTTTGGGAAGGTGCACATCGCCCAGGGCGTCGAGCACACGATCCTGGATTTCCAGAAGCGACAATTCTGTATGTTCATCAAGGACTTCACCGGCCTGCTGGCCGATGATCTCGACTGGATTCCAACCGCCGAGGGCGTTCTGAAAGAGCACACCGACCTCGGTGCCCATGATGTGACGCCAATCATCGTCGAGCAGCTCTTCCATGAAACGTTCCCGCTTGCGGACCTTGCGCCGCCAGCGTCGGTTCCGGGAGGTATCCAAGGCCCGGGTCGGCCGGATCTGGGTCCCGTCGAATCGAACAGTCCCCCGGCTGACCTTGGCCCCTGCGCTCAGCAGCCCAAGGCTCCCCATGACCGATAACGTCTTGCCGCTTCCCGATTCACCAACGATCGCCAGCACCTCGCCCGGATTGACGGTGAAGCTGACCTCCATCACCGCGTCGACCCAGCCGAAGGGAAGTACGGGTCCGTACGGTTCGATCATCACGCCCCGAGTGCCACGATTGGATGCGGCCTCCAGATCATTGATAGCTATCCCTAAGTTCTCGACCTCAAAGATTGGCCGGGGCAATGAGCACCTCCTGCTCGGCGGCATCTGTTGCGGCCAGCAACCCGCCCGTGATGACCAAACCTATCCCGATCCATTGCCAAAGGGCAGGGGTTTCGCTGAGAAAAATCAGAGCAAGCACCACCGCAGACGCCGGTTCGATGTGCATCATCACACTCACCACGGCCACCGGCAGTTCTCGGGTGGCGGTCCAGAACACGAGATATCCGAGACCGGTGAGGACGATGCCGAGTGTCAGGAGCGGTACCGGATTGTCGATCGTGCCACGGACGGCGCCCCCGAGGAAGGGTGACAGCACCAATGACGCCGTCAGTAGTTCCCCCGCGGTGACCGGAATAGGGCCCACCTCATCTACAGCCGCTTTGGACACAAGCAGCAGGCCGGTGACGGTCACGGCCGACACGATGGCGACACCGACCCCCGCCAGCGTCGAGCCATCGACGATATCGGCGCCGCCTTCGAATGCAACCACGAGAACGACCCCGGAGAAGGCGACACCCAGCGCCCAATAGACCCGCGGGTTCACCCTCTCCTTGAGGAACCGTGGTGCAAGGACCGCGGCTGATACCGGACCCAGGAACACGACGGCCAGGGCCACGGCAACTGACGTCAGCTTGATCGCCCAGAAGAACGTCGCCCAATGGACCGCAAGCAGGACCCCGGCAAGCGCTATCTGGAGGCGGTGGGTCTCGGGGAGGCGAAGCTGTCTCGTGGCCGCCATCAAGACAAGGAGGGTCAATGAGCCCAGCCAGACGCGGACCGTCACCAGGCTCTGCCACGGAACATCCTCGCGGACGATCAGCGGGATGGCCCCCCACCCCACAGCCAGCATCACCAAGGCGATCATCGCTATCGAACGGCGGCTCAACATCTCGCCAGCGTAGCCCGGGCAGCGTGGGGTGCCCGGGGCGCACTCCAGCCTGATCTGGTCCTAGCTCTCCACCGGCGTGCCGCTCTGCCGTGACGGCGTGCCGTCCGCCAGATAGGTTTCAAACTTGATGACTTCAATGCCGAGCTGCCATAGACGATCGAGGAGACCGCGGAGGTGCGACTGGTCGACAAACGTCCCTTCGAGTGTCGATCCGTCCTGCGAGTGCCCCAGCTGTATCTCGTCGATACCCTCGACGAAGCAACGATCAAGCCGACCGGCGACGTAGATCCGGAAGTGCCTCGTGCCCGGTTGATCGTCTGGTAGGTGCTGCTTTTCCATACAGCCATGGTCTGTGCGCCGAGGGGGGATTGTCACCCCCCGTGCGGTGAACCCCCTCGGGTGGTTTCACTGTCCGGCCCTAGATCTCGAACGACCCGGGGACAAACCACCCCGGGTCCCGGCCCACCGGGTGGTGTGGAGCCCCCTTGACGGACGCATGATTGCAGTGTCAACCTGACGTACGTCAATGGCGGACCGATGGCCGCTCGAGCTTGGAGAGATGATGGAGATCACAGAGGCCCAGGAGGCGCGGCTGCGTCGTGGATTCCGCTTCCTGAATCGCAACATGATTCTGATGTGGCGGCTCGGCCTTGGATGGCAGATGGCAAACCCCGCAGTCGGCTACATCATGGTCTTGACCACCACAGGTCGGAAGTCGGGCGAGCGGCGTCTCGTTCCTCTGAATTTCGCCGCGGACGATGACATCGTTCAGTGCCTTGCGGGGTTCGGCAGAACCACCCACTGGCTGCTGAACCTCGAGGCTGATCCACGGTGTGAAATCTGGCTGCCCGATGGGCGGCGTCTGCAGGGCCGGGGCGAGCTTGTCACCTCAGAAACTCATCGCATCGACACAGTCCGCAGGGTCCTCTTGCGCTCGGGATTCGCCGCCAAGCTTGCCCACCCCGAGCTAGACCTGTCCGCCGCACCCGATGAGGCCATCGCAACACTCGGCCCCCGACCCGATCTCCGGTACGAGGTTGTCGAAATCAAGCTGGGAGACGCGGTGACTGGACCCGGAGGGCCGGGCGACCTGACATGGGTATGGCGGGCTTTAGCGTTAGCGGGGTTGGTCGGGTGGACCGTGGCACGACGCTACAGAAGCATCGCAAGAAGCAAGGTCTCGACCACTGCGCCGTCGCAGTGACCCCTTCACCTACGCAGGAAACGGACACAGCAACCACGACACCACGCGGCCTGTGTTCGGCAGGGCCGAATTCAAACGCTTCGATTGCTATAGGTAGCCAAAGAGGCAGGGACTAGTCAATCGGCGGAATCTCGATTGGTCCTATTGCAATCGGGGGTAGGTGCCGACAGGAGAAGTACATAACCTGGGCGGTAGTTCCACTCCACCGGAACAACCAAACCGGAGGTCCCCTTCCCTCCGACTCCCTCCTCAGAGCGGCCGTCCGGGGTATTGCGCAAATGCGACCCCCTCTTCGGAGGGGGTCGCATTCTTTTCCAGCGTCTATCCCCACACAACGCCGAGTTCTCCGCTCAGAACCATCGCCGCTGCACCCAGGAGAACCGCAGAGGATCCAAGCCGGGTGGCTGTTACTTCAGGGCTCCAGCCTGCGTTGGCCTCGATGCCGGCGGCGACGTGTTCTGGTGCGGACTCCCAACTGCCGAACTGGCCACCCAATACGACCAGGTCCGCGTCAACGCCCGCAACGATGGGAGCGAGAGCACGTCCCAACGCATCAGCGGCACGGTCGATACGCGGGTTCGTTTCCGCGGCAAGACGATGCCTGGCCTCGGTGCTCATATCCAAGGAATCGGGGCCGAGAACCCGGATCATCGAGACCCGTGTGCCAAGACAACCGACACGGCCACACCCACACTCGTTGGTCCATCCTCCCACTCGTAGATGAGTCAAATCACCACCGTGGACAGGGGTTCGGTTCAGCCGGTCCGCAGTAATCATCGCGACGGCAATGCGGTCATCGACCTTGACATACAACATGCGGGCGGCCGGGTCCGTTGCGGAGCGGCTGAACTCGGCGACGGCGGCACCCTCGGCGTCCCCGAACACGTACGTTGGGATCGCGTACACGTCCTCGAGATCATCCCGCAGCGCCAAGGAGTCCCACTCGAGTTGCTCTGAAGCAACCACAAACCCGTCACGATCAACGGTTCCCGGCACCCCGATCCCGATCCCAAGCGGAGGCGCTGTGGTTCTCCCGACGAGTTCGGCGACCACCCGGTGCAGCTCCTCGTGTGCCTCGCGTCCGGTTGGCACCAGCGTCTTTCCCATTGCCCGGGCCACAATCCGGCCACGAAGGTTGAGTAAGGCCGCCTCGATGGGATGCCGGGACATGTCTACCGCTATCGCAAACCTTCCGTCGGGATCCAGTTCCACAAGTGTCGGCGGTTTCCCCCCTGTGGATGCACCGAGGCCCGACTCAACTACCAATCCCTCGACGATCAGGTTGGCGGTGATGTCTGACACAGTTGCCCGACCCAGACCCGTCGAACGGGCAAGATCGGCACGGCTGACCGGACCGTCATCAAAGATGCCCTGCAGAAGCAGACGTTGGTTGCTGCGACGAGTCGCCTCGTGCTGCGTCTTGCCCTGCGGGCGCAGACCTGGGGTCCGCGGCATTCAACCTCCCAATAACAAACGGCGCCCGGGAACCGGGCGCCGTTTGTGCAATCGTGGTCCCTAGCTCTTGGCGCCGACGCGCATTCCGGTCTTCGGATCGAAGAAGTGCATCTTTGCCGAATCGACGGTTACCGTCATCTCCTGTCCCAGTGATACGGGAACGTCGGAGCTGACACGAGCCGTGAACTTGGTCGTGTTACCGAGCGACGACACATCCGCGCCGGTGTCGGCCAGGAGCTCTTCGATGTCTGGAGTGACCACAGGTGGTGTCTCCAATTCGAAGTGGACATAGGTTTCCGAGCCGAGGATCTCGGCGACGGTAACCGTCGCTGTGATCGTGCGGTCGGGCGCCGGACCGGTAACGAGCTCGGCTTCGAAGTTGCCGGGACGGATACCCATCACCAGCTCTTCACCAAGTCGAGTCTCTAGACCCGGGTGGCGATCGATGGCGACCTGGTCGACGAGGAGCCGCTCACTGCCGAACTTCACGTAGAGCCCGGTCGCATCGGACTCGAGGACGCCGTACGCCATGTTCATAGCCGGGCTGCCAATGAAGCCGGCAACAAACATGTTGACCGGATTCGAGTACAGCTCTGTCGGCGAGGCCACCTGCTGGAGATTGTCGGGACGGGCCGCGCTCACCGGCTTCAGGACGGCAACACGGTGCCCAAGGGTCATTGCCTCGATCTGGTCGTGGGTGACGTAGACCGTGGTGGTCTGCAACCGGTTGTGCAGCTCGCTCAGCTCGGTACGCATCTGGACACGCAGCTTCGCATCGAGGTTGGACAGTGGCTCGTCCATGAGGAAAGCCTTCGGCTCACGCACGATGGCACGACCCATAGCGACACGCTGGCGCTGGCCACCAGAAAGGGCCTTGGGCTTGCGATCGAGGAAGTCCGTGATTTCGAGAACAGCAGCGGCTTCTTTGACCCGGCGGTCGATGTCTGCCTTGTCCATCTTGCGGAGCTTGAGACCGAACGCCATGTTGTCGTAAACCGTCATGTGCGGATACAAAGCGTAGTTCTGGAAAACCATTGCGATGTCTCGGTCCTTGGGCTGCACATCATTGACGAGCGTCTCGCCGATGAACATCTGACCCTCGGAAATCTCTTCGAGACCGGCGATCATGCGCAGGATCGTGGATTTGCCACAACCGGACGGGCCCACGAGTACGAGGAACTCGCCGTCCTTAATCTCGAGATCAACATCTCCAACGGCGCGCGTGCCGTCCGGGTAGATCTTTCCCAGGTCGGTCATCGTGATACTTGCCATAGCCCTCTCCGTGTCGGCGGCTTTGATCGGAACCCATACTAAGTCATTGCAGCCGAGATTGCACGTCAGTTTCTGTGCATCTCTTCAGAAAACCATTTCCCCGCCTGACCGGCTTCTTCGCACCGCCGAAAGTGACGTTATCCCCCTAGGACGAGCCGGGTCGCCGGAGGAAGATCGCGTTGACATGGTGACCAGGTTCTACGACTGCCACACCCACCTCTTTCCCGCAGACCGCATGGGCGGGCTGATGAGATGGATCCACCGCGCTGTTCTCGACTTCAAGGTTCCCGTCGAAATCACTGCGGATCAAGCCGTGGTCGACCTACGCGAGGCTGGGGCAGCGCGCTGGGCCAACCTGCTGTTCCCTATCGGACCCAATGAGGCGCCCGACCTCCATGCCTGGGGGCGAGAACTGGCAGATCGAGTGCCGGAGATCACTCCCTTCGGGGGAGTCCATGTAGCTGATGACGATCCCCTGGGTGTCGTCCAGGAAGCCGTCGAGGAATATGAGATGGCGGGTCTGAAGTTTCATCCGATGGTGCAGGACTTCAATCCCTGGGACGCACGGCTTGCGCCCGTCCTCGGTTACCTCAACAGTGCCGAGCTACCCATCTACGTCCACACCGGATATGACGAGTGGTACGGCCATGAGTACGACCGCTCCGGGATGGAGCGGATGCTGGCCGACTACCCGAAGCTTCCCGTCGTGCTCGCCCACGTTGGTTTCCCAGACCTCGAGTGGGGCTTCTCGCTGGCCGATCGATTCCCACAGGTGTGGCTGGACCTGACCAACGTCCCCGGGTCGTTTGGATGGATGGATAC
>CBDUNF010000045.1:0-20190 GCA_965368515.1 uncultured bacterium | reverse complement strand
GGTTTGAATTGGGTTCTTTGATCAAGACACGCCGCAAGAAGATGTCTCAGCACAAGTACCGCAAGCGGCAAAAAGCCAACAGGCCCAAGAAGAAGTGATCAAGGAACCCCGGCTAAGCAACCGGGGTTCCTTCCTTTGGGTGCCCGAGGTGGTGGGTGCCTCCGCCATCCGGCCGAAGGTCCGGCTACACAGCCTGGACAACGCTCCTGTGTCTGCGGTTGGCGATTCCCTCCACAATGAGCGGTCGCAGCCGGACACCGATAACGGCGATCACGAGCACAAGTATCTGAGCAATGACCGTCGACACAACGAATTGCAGTACAGCGAGCGATCCGCCGAGGATGACTGCTGCTGCCACCAGCCCGCGCAGTGATCCCTGACCACCAAGGATCACAACAAGGAACGAGTTGGCGAGGAAGAGGATCCCGAACGAGGGATTCAGTGTGTTTATCGGCGCAATGATTGCCCCCGCCAGACCAGCGAGCCCCGACCCAATCGCAAACAAGGCGGCGCGCACCGCTCCGACGTTGATCCCCACGGTCTCGGCGAGCTCGGGATTGCGGATCGTGGCCCTCGCTTGAAGCCCAAACTGCGTTCGGTTGACAAACGCAAGCGACCCGATGACCACGACAATGGTGACAAGGACGATCACAAACCTCCACCACGGGATATTGAACCCCAAGAGGACGAATGAATTGCCTATGGGATCATCGACGGTTCTGGGGTTGGCGCTGTAGCGGAGTTGAATCCCCTGGCGAATGATCACCGAGATACCGAAGGTTGCCAGAAGGGAGTCAAGGGGGCGGGTGTAGAGGAAGCGGAGGATGCTTCGCTCGATCCCAACCCCGATGAACGCGGCGACAATCGGAGCGAGGATCATGCCAAGAAGGACATTGCCGGTTAGCTCCTGAATCTGAAACGCGGTGTAAGCGCCTATGAGTAGGAACTCGCCGTGGGCCAGGTTGACCACGTTCAACAACCCGAACGTGAAGTGCAGTCCAAGGGCGATGAGCACGAAGACGGCGATCAGCACTACAACGTTGAACGAGTCGATTGGGAGTACCCCAGCCAGGACCTCTGAGCTCACAACGTCAACCTCTGTTCGAGAACCCCATCGCGGTGGAGCTGCCCAATGTCACCAGACTCGACTATCTGGCCGTTCTCCAGGACGTGGCCACGAGAACTGACTGCCACTGCTGTGTCGATGTTTTGCTCGACAAGCACGACTGCGGCGGTTTCGGTAGCGGCTTCGATCGCGGCCATCAGTTGCGCCACCACGACGGGAGCAACACCCTCGGTCGGTTCGTCCATGAGGACGATGCGGGGCTTGGAGACAAGAGCCTGGGCGATGCTGAGCATCTTCCGCTCGCCTCCTGACAGCGTCTGCGCCTCTTGATCGACCCGCTCTCCCAAAACCGGGAAGAGGTCGGCGGCAGCTGCGACTTCGGCGTCGATACGCTTCCTGTGGACCGCGATCGCAAGATGCTCACGAACCGTGAGTCCAGGGAACACCGAGTCGTCCTGAGGAACCCACACCATGCCGAGACGATTGATGCGATGGCCGGGCCACGAAGAGATGTTCTCGCCATGTAGTTCCACGAGGCCGTCCTTCGGGATGAGCCCCATGAGGGCCTTGAGGAGGGTTGTCTTGCCTGCCCCGTTTCGACCCATAATCGAGACCACCGTGCCCGGCTCGACATCGAACGAGACGTCGCGAAGGACTGTCGAGGATCCGTAGCCGGCCGTCACCCCCGAGACACGCAGGAGAGCACTCATCGCAGCCTCCCCAGATAGGCGGCCTGCGTCTCCTCGTCGGACTGCACCTCGTCGATCGTACCCTCGGCGAGGATCGCGCCACGGTGCATGACCGTTACGCGATCGCTGACCATGCGGATGAATTCGATGTTGTGTTCAACGACCAACATCGCCTGGACTGTGGCCGTCGCCTGGAGGTCGCGGAGCAACCCGGCGGTCCTTGCAGTTTCGGCCTGTGTCATCCCAGAGGTCGGCTCGTCGAGAAGGAGCAAGCTCGGTTGTGTCAGCAAAACCATCCCTATCTCTAGCCATTGCTTCTGCCCGTGGCTGAGGTGGTCTGCGCGTTGGTGGCGGACCTCGGTGAGTTCGATCATCTCGAGGGCATTGTCGACTTCGCCCCGATCCACAAGTGACCGTGAGCCGAGATCCTTGGGCGCCGCTCCCAGGATGAGGTTCTGTTCGACGGTGAGGTCGTCGAAGACGTTGGCTATCTGGAAGACGAGGCCCATACCCCGTCGTGCGCGCTCCCCGGCCGTCGCTTGCGTTACGTCGTCGCCTACGAACCGGATCGTTCCCGCATCGGGGTGAAGCTGGCCGTAGATGAGGTGTAGCAGGGTGCTCTTGCCGGCCCCATTGGAGCCGATCAGGCCGCGCATTTCCCCGACCTTCAAGGTGAGATCGACGTTATCCACCGCTTTGAAGCCGCCGAATGACTTGGTCAAGCCGTTGGTGCTGAGCACGCTCATCGCTCATCTCCCAAGAACCCGAATATGCCGGCGGGCAGCAACACGATCACGGCGACGAGGATCACACCGACAATGACAAGCCAGATATCAAGGAGATTCCCCCGCGACAGACTGCTTGTGAGGTACGGCAAGAGGATGGCTCCGACGACCGGGCCGATGAGGGTGCCGCGTCCGCCGAGGACAACCCAGAGGAGGACAAGAGTCGACGCCGACACGCCCACAGCCCGAGGGGAGATGACCCCGAACTGTGTGAAGTAGACCGACCCGGCGAATGCTGCGAGAGCGCCAGAGATGACGAACGCTCTCCGTTTGACGGCGGGAACGTCGTATCCGAGAAGGGCGACCCTGTCCTCGTTGCTGCGTACTCCGCGCAAGACGAGACCCGTGCGAGATCGTACAAAACGCCGCAGAGCGACATACACGGCTATCGCCAGCAACGCCGCCAGTACGTAGAAGCCGATGCCGCGGTGTAGAGAGATGACGCCCGGAATTCCGAGTCGGGAGTCGGTCAGGATTCCGTTCTGGCCTCCGGTTATCGAACCCCCAGCGCTGGCAAGCCTTTCGACCATGACGGCGACGGCCAGGGTGACCACCGCAAACTCGACACCCCGCAATGCCAGTTTTCCCGAAAAGACCATGTGCGAGAGCACCCACGCGAGGACGATCGAACCGGCAACCGCAACGATGATGGCGACACCGAGCGGCAACGGGAGTATCCATCCGGTGTGCGTGGTGAGCATTGCCGCTAGATAGCCACCTCCGCCAAAGAACGCAGCATGGCCAAACGTGAACATGCCCCCGTAGCCCCAGATGAGATCGACGGACATCGCAAAGATCGCAAGCAGGAAGTAGCCACCAAAGCGATCGAGCAGCGAGACGTCCCGACTCAGCAGTGGCACGATGATGACGACAGTCAGGACGATGAGTTCGACCCGGCGCGTCTGCTTCCCGGCCTCAGTCGAGTGGCCAGGGCTGATTCGTTCGGTAGGACGTGCGCTCATCTGTTCCTGCGTCGTCAGGTCCCCCGGGGCTAGCTCCTAGAGGTCGCAGCCTTCCTCGGGATCTTGCGCCGCAAAGCTGTCGACGAGAACGTACTCGCCGTTCCGGGCCTGGACCAGATTGATGGTCTGTTCGAGGTGATGTTGTGACGTCATGGTGACAGTGCCGGTAGGGCCTTCGAACGAGAGTCCGACGAGTGCCTCCGCAACCTTTGCGGGGTCCGTCGTTCCAGCCTTCTCCACGGCAGCTTTGTATAGGTAGACCGCGTTGTACGCACCCACACCCTCTCCGCCAGACGGTATCTCTCCTGCGCCGTACTCGGCTTCGTATGCTGCCAGGAAGTCGGCCACGCCGGGCCCGTCGGCGACGGTGAAGAACGGTAGGGCGGTGTAGTCACCCTCGGCGAGATCGGCGATGCCCGCATAGTCCGGGTCACCGAGGAATATGGTCCCGATGCCCACGGTGTCGAGCAGACCCGCATCCTCGAGGGCCTTCAAAGCCGAGCCCCAGACTGCGGGGTAGAGGGAGAAGATGTAGTCAGGCTGCGCCGCGCGCACCTCTTGTACCAACTCCGAGAAGTCATCGGCAATGAGGGGGAGGTAGAGCTCAGAGACGACGGTGCCGCCGTTCTGCTCGATGATCGGCTTGGCGATTTCAAAGCTGCGGCGCGGCCATACATAGTCGGCTCCGAACAGCATGACATCTGGTCCGTACTCGTCTTGTAGCACAGGAATGAGCGGCCGGATTTGCTGTGCGGGCACTGCACCGAATGAGAAAAACAGCGGGTCGCACTTCCCGCCTTCGTAGGTCTCTGGGTAGAACAACAGCTTGCCACCGTCCTCGACCACGGTCTTGAAGGCAGCGTCGTTTGCGTCCGAACCAATCGGACCGAGAACCAGGTCAACATTGTCACCATCGATGAGCTTGCGGGATTTGTCCACGGTCGCGGCGACATCGGTCTGGATGTCCTCGACGATGACCTCAATCTGACGTCCATCGATGCCACCGGCCGCGTTGATCTCGTTGATGGCGAGCTGGGCGCTGCGATCCAAGCTTGTCCCATAGGTCGCAAAACCGCCCGTAAGGTCGGCGATGATGCCGATCTTGATGGGATCGTCGGTTGCGTCATCCCCACCGCATGCGCCCGCAACAAGCGCAAGCGCGATGCCGGCTATCACCAGAGACCTTGTCTTCATGTGTTTCCTTCGGGTAACTGCGCTGTATCGGTGGTCCACTCCGGCACTGTGAGGTACAGGGTCCTTCGACATAGGCTTGGACTGCCACATCTGTAGCGAGGCAGCTTACCGATCATCGTACAGGGTGGGGTCTCTCGCTCTTCCCGGGTCGGGTGGCGCGGTCGTGAGCGTCGGTTGTTGTCGCGCCACTACGCTGCCGAATCGATGGCTACCAGACCCACCCACGTTCGCTTTTCGACACCTGTCGTGCTCGCCATTGTTGGCGGAGCCTACGTGGCTGCCCAGATGATGGCGGACATCGCCAGCTTGAAGATCATCACGATCTTTGGCTGGGCCGTCGACGGCGGCACGCTTGTTTACCCCTTCACCTTCACGCTCCGAGACATGGTCCACAAGCTTGCGGGCAAGAGGGTGGCGCGGGCGCTGATTCTGACGGCGGCCGCAGTCAATGTCGTGATGGCAGGCTTGTTCTGGCTGGTGTCAGCTTGGGGTGGTGACCCCAGCGTTGGTGAGCAGAGAGCGTTTGGTGAAGTGCTCGGACCGGTGTGGCGAATTGTCCTGGCGTCCATCGTCGCTGAGGTCCTTTCCGAGTTGATCGACACTGAGGCTTATCAGCGCTGGGTAGGACGCTTCGGCGCAAAGTGGCAGTGGGGTCGCGTCCTGGTCTCGAATTCGATCGCGCTCCCCATCGACTCAGCGATCTTCGTTGTGATTGCTTTCGTCGGCGTAATCCCCGGAGCTGCCCTCTGGGAGATCTTCTGGGTGAATGTCGTCCTCAAGAGCATCGTGACGATCGCCTCCCTGCCATGGATATATTTGGTACGGGATCCTTCGCTCGATTCGACCCTCAAGACGGATGAGTAGTTAAACTCTCAGAGGCTGGGGTGGGTTTTTCCCCAGCCGCGAATTCAGGAGGATTCTTCGAATGTTCAATATGACAAAGAAGCTGTTCGGGCTGTTGCTCGTCCTAGCGATGGTGGCTGCTGCGTGTGGCGGCGACGATGAGCCAGCCGACGACGGCGGTGACAATGGTGATTCGACAACAACAACTGTTGCGGCGGTCGCAGACACCAAGATCTGCGAAGTAACCGACACCGGCGGTGTTGATGACAAGAGCTTCAACGCTTCGGCCTGGGCTGGCGCCCAAATGGCTGCCGCCGACTTCGGCGCCGAGGCCAAGGTGCTCGAGTCCCAGGCCGAAACCGACTACGAGGTGAACATCAACTCGTTCGTCGATCAGGGCTGTGACCTCATCGTTACCGTTGGTTTCTTGCTCGGTGATGCCACGCAATCGGCGGCCAACGCCAACCCAGATCAGAAGTTTGCGATTGTCGACTTTGCCTACGGCAACGTCACGGACGCCGACGGCAACGAGGTACTCGACGCCGATGGCAACCCAACTCCGCAGATTGAGAACAACAACGTGAAGGGTCTGCTGTTCAACACAGACGAAGCTGCGTTCCTCGCCGGCTATCTGGCAGCAGGCGTGTCCAAGACAGGAACGGTCGGCACCTTCGGTGGGATCAACATCCCGCCGGTGACGATCTTCATGGAGGGCTTTGCGAACGGTGTGGCTCACTACAACTCGGTCAAGGGCACGGATGTCCAGGTGCTTGGCTGGGACACGGGGACCAAGGAAGGCCTGTTCACGGGTAACTTCGAGAGTCTCGACGATGGCCGGGCGTTCGCCCAGAGCTTGGTAGACGAAGGCGCGGACATCATCCTGCCGGTTGCCGGACCAGTCGGTTTGGGCTCTGCGGCACTTGCCTCCGAGTTGGGTAGCTTCTTCGTGATTGGTGTCGATGTGGACGCATATGAGTCCGACACGAACAATCAGGGTGTCTATCTGACGTCCGTCCTCAAGAGGATCGATAACGCTGTCTATGCGGCAGCCGAAGAGACCCTCGGCGGATCGTTCTCGCCCGATCTGTACTTCGGTACGTTGGCAAACGAAGGCGTTGGGCTTGCCCCATTCCACGATCTTGCCGGCGAGGTCTCCGATGAGCTCGCTGCCGAGATTGAGGCCCTCAAGGCTGACATCATCAGCGGTGCAGTCAGCGCGATGGGCTAGTTCCCGATCCAACCTATCTATTCGACTGGGGCCCCTTCCGAGGGGCCCCAGTCGCGTCCCCGTCCAATGGTCGGGGCCGGTATCGACAAGCTAGGCTAGGCCAAGCTGTGAACGGCGCTATTGGAGGTCTCGGTGGAACTGGAGCTGCGAGGAATCACCAAACGTTTTCCAGGCGTGCTTGCCAACGACAACGTAAACATGAAGATCCGCAGTGGCGAGATCTTGTGCCTTCTTGGCGAGAACGGTGCTGGCAAATCAACGCTAATGAACATCCTCTACGGCCTCTATTCCGCAACCGAGGGCGACATCCTCATCGATGGCGAGGTCGTCACCTTCGACGGTCCCGGTGATGCGATCGCTGCCGGCATCGGGATGGTGCATCAGCACTTCATGCTGGTACCGGTCTTCAGTGTCGCCGAGAACGTAGTTCTTGGTGTTGAGCCGACCAAGGGCCCTGGTGGCATCCTCAACATGGAAGAGGCTCGCGAAGACGTCCGGGCCATTTCCACCCAGTACAACCTCGAAGTCGACCCAGACGCGATTATCGAAGAGCTTTCAGTTGGCCTGCAGCAACGCGTCGAGATCATCAAGGTCATGTTCCGCGATGCAGAGATTCTCGTCTTTGACGAACCGACTGCCGTCCTGACGCCCCAAGAGGTGAACGAGTTCTTTGGCATCATCCGGAACCTCAAGGCCGATGGGAAGGGGATCGTCTTCATCACCCACAAGCTCAAAGAGGTGTTGGAAGTTGCTGATCGGATTGCAGTACTTCGGCGAGGTGCCGTGGTTGGCGAAGCCGATCCATCGAAGGTCTCTGAGAGCGAACTGGCTGAACTGATGGTGGGTCGTCCTGTTGATCTCACGGTGAACAAGAAACCATCCGAGCCGACCGATGTCGTTCTCGAAGTGACCGACCTCGACGTCCTCAACGTCCACGACCAGCTCGCCGTCAACCAAGCATCATTCTCGGTTCGCAAGGGCGAAATCGTGGGCATCGCCGGTGTGCAGGGCAATGGCCAGACAGAGCTGGTCGAAGCGCTGACCGGGCTCAGGGAGGTGGTCGGCGGGTCCGTGTTCATCAGCGGCGTTGACCGGACCAACGCGTCGCCCCGCACTATCCACAAAGCCAGTGTTGCCCATGTCCCCGAAGATCGGCAACGCAGCGGTCTTGTCCTCAAGTTCTCACTGACCGAGAACATGGTGCTCGACTCGTATTACCACGAACCCTTCAGCCACGGCGTGCGAATGGATTGGGATCGAAGCCGCAAGGAGGCTGAAAGACTGATCGAGGAATACGACGTCCGGACTCCTTCGTCCGAGGTTGCGGCCAGCAATCTCTCCGGTGGAAACCAGCAGAAAGTCATCGTCGCCAGGGAGTTTGGCAGAGAAGTTGAGCTGGTCATCGCCTCGCAGCCAACGAGAGGTGTTGACGTTGGATCCATCGAATTCATCCACGAGACCATCGTGGAACAGCGCGATCAAGGAGCCGCGGTGCTCATCGTTTCATCCGAGCTAGATGAGGTGATGGCCCTGTCGGACCGGATTCTTGTGATGTTTGACGGCAGAATCGTGGCCGAGAAGCGGCCAGAGGAGACTACGAATGCTGAGCTGGGTCTGCACATGGCGGGAGCGACGAGCGACTCATGAGTGAAGACAACAACACCACCAAAGAAGAGCAAGACGGGCATGACGAGGATGCAAAGGGCTCATTCCTAAGGGATCTCACCGGTGTAGGCCAACGGGTCAACTGGCGCACCAATGTTGTTGTTCCCGCCCTCGCCATTCTGAGCGCCTTGATAGTCGGCGGAATCATCATTGCGTTCAGTGACCTCGACACGCTCCGGCTCTGGGGCTCTGACCCCGGGGAGGCCGCTTCCGAGACCTTCAACCGACTGAGTGATGCCTACGTAGCCTTGTTCAAGGGCGCGTTCTGGGGTCTGGGCCCGATCTCCGAGACACTGACACGAGCCGCGCCTCTCATCCTGGCCGGCCTCGCCGTCGCCGTCGGATTCCAGGCCGGGCTCTTCAATATCGGTGCCAACGGCCAGATGTTGATGGGTGGCATGTTGGCACTCATCGTTGGGTTCCAGCTGGATCTGCCGGTCTTCATCCACATCCCGCTCGCCGTAATAGCGGCACTGATCGGCGGTGCGATTTGGGGGGCGATTCCGGGCTACCTCAGAGCGAAGACCGGAGCTCACGAGGTGATCACAACGATCATGTTGAACTTCATCGCGTTGCGCTTGGTCGACTACCTGCTCACCGTGGACTTCTTTCAGTTGGTCGGAAGAGACGATCCTGTTTCAAAGAGCGTGCGCGAGACCGCGCGCTATCCCAAGCTCATCGACTTCCTCAACCCCAGGTATCGGGTTCATCTGGGCATAATCATCGCAATCCTGGCCGCGTGGTTCATCTGGTGGCTTCTCTACCGCTCCACTATTGGGTTTGAGTTCCGGGCGGTCGGCGCCAACCCCGACGGTGCCCGCTACGCAGGGATGAACGTCGTTTGGCTGATTGTTGGAGTCATGGCCGTTGCCGGTGCCATGGCCGGTCTTGCCGGCGGCGATCAGGTTGTCGGTACGTTAGGCAGGGCAACTCCGGGATTCGTGGGGGTGATCGGTTTTGATGCGATCGCGCTTGCCCTACTCGGCAGATCCCATCCGTTCGGCGTCGTTGCCGCTGGTGTGCTGTTCGGTGGATTGGCCGCTGGAGGGCAGAACATGCAGGCATCGACCGATGTGGGGATCGATATCGTGCAGGTCATCCAGGCACTGATCATCGTGTTCATTGCTGCACCCGCACTCATCAAGGCGGTGTACAGGATCAAGGCCGATACCGAGTCAACTCAACTAACGCAGGGGTGGGCGACATGACAGCGACAGCGACGCCAGTCGCCACTCGTGAAATCCGGACCCCGGCGGAAATCCGACGGGCCAAGATTCTGTCGATTGTCTATCTGGTTCTTGCGGGCGTCACGTTGGTGGCGTTCGGGTTGGGTTCCGAAGGGTCTGCGACCTTTGTCGTAAGCAGGGCGCAGGACGCAATCCAGGTTGGAGACATCTCGCTTCCTGCCTCGGGGATGGCGTTTGTGGTCACTGCGATTCTTGCCTTCCTTGGCGCACGGCAGTGGATGCGTGGCTTTGGGTCGCGCACCAATCTCGTTCTCGCCATCGGACTCGGGTTGTTTGCGTTGGCCTTCTTGGGATGGGCAGCCGCCGGCGAGTCCTTCAGCCTCGTTGGGATGTTCCAAGAGGCAATCAAGCGTGCAGTGCCCATCACCTTCGGGGCGATCTCGGGCGTGCTCTGCGAGCGCACCGGGATCATCAATATCGGCATCGAGGGCATGCTCCTCGCCGGGGCGTTCACCGGCGTCATCGTGGGTTCCACCCTTGGTGCAGTCGCGGGCTTGATTGCGGCCGCGGCTATCGGTGGTTTGCTTGCGGCTGTGCTCGCCGTCCTGACGGTGCGGTATCGAGTCGATCAGATCATCGCTGGTGTCGTGATCAACATCTTTGTCATCGGGTTGACCTCGTTTCTCACGTCACAAATCCTGGTCGAGAACCCTCAGCTGAACGACGCTCCGATCATGAGCGCGATAGCAGTTCCGTTGCTGTCGGACATCCCGTTTGTTGGCCCGATTCTGTTCGACCAGAACATCTTCGTCTATGCGACCTACCTCTTGGTGATCGCAACGACGTACGGACTGTTCCAAACTCGGTGGGGCCTGCGTACCCGTGCAGTTGGCGAGAAGCCTCGTGCCGCCGACACGGTTGGCATCAATGTCTTCTCGATGAAGTACATCAACGTGATCATCGGTGGCTTGGTGGCCGGCTTTGGCGGCGCCTACTTCACCATCGGTTCCGTGGGGCGTTTCGACGAGAACATGACTGCGGGCCGAGGGTTCATCGGCCTGGCGGCCATGATCTTTGGGCGTTGGCATCCTGTTGGTGCACTGTCCGCAGCCCTCGTATTCGGTTTCGCCGACTCGCTTCAGGTGAAGCTCGGCATCCTCGATACGCCCATTCCTTCTGAGTTCCTGGGAATGGCTCCGTACGTTGTCACCATCGTCGTGGTGGCAGGGTTGGTGGGTCGCAGCAGACCGCCCAGTGACTACTCCGCTTATGTGAAGGAGTAGCTTCTCGGGAGCTGCTCAGCCGTTGTAACGGAGGTAGTCCTCGATCTCGGTCAGTAGACCTGCAGCCTCGTCCGGATCGAGCCCTGCGATTTGTGGTTCCGCCTGCTCCAACTCTGTGACGTATGCGGAGAACTCGTCTGATGATTCCAGGGCCGCGGTGACCCGTTCGAGGTATTCGTCGGTGACGGTCTCGAGTTCGGCAAAGTCAGCTTCAAAGCCGAGGATTGACGCTGTTCGAGAAGCAAGGGCCAGCATCGCCTTGGGATTGGGGTTGGCAGCGAGATAGTGGGGGGTTGCCGCCCAGAGGGCGAGTGTTGGGATCCCCGACTCGCGACAGGCTTCTAGTACTACGCCAAGGATTCCGGTCGGCCCTTCGTACTCTGAAGTGAGAAGGCCATTGCGAACCACGAGTGAAGGGTCGGTGGCTACACCGATGACCGGGACCTTCTGGGTGTGGGCCACCTGGCCGACGAAGGAGCCGAGCAAGAGCACTTCCTCTACATCGGTCTCGCAAAACACCTGAGTGAGGTGGCGACTAAACGTCTTCCACCGATATGAAGGTTCATCGCCAACCACAATGATGAGATCGCGGTCCTCGGCCGGCATCGGTACTTGATGGAAACGCGTGGTGGGCCAGCTGAGACGGCGGGTCTCACCTTCACCGATCGAAACAGTTGGGCGATGCGCCTGGAAATCAAAGAACTCTTCGGGGTCGATGACCGCAAACGGTTCCTCGGCTTCGAGGCTTCCTATGAGGTAGTTGGCCGCGCCGGATGCCGCCTCGCAGGCATCGCCCCAACCCTCAAACGCAACGATGGCGCGAGGGCTTCGCAATGCTGGCTTAGAGAACCGATGAATCGCATCCATAGCTTTAATCTACCCCGAAGTCGATCTTGTGTTCACGGGGTTAGGTCGAGAACCCCTTCGACAACGAACGTTGGGCCGGCACCGTCTGCCAGGGTTATCTCCTGCAGATGGAAGTGGGCGATTGGGTAGCGCTCGGTGACCACGCCGGTGATCTCCGCCAATGGATAGGAACGCAACACCCGTCGTTTCCTCGCCGCGTAGCGACCGACGGTGAGCAGCCTCTGCGATGTCAGGATCAGTGCGAGATGGATAGTGCCGGGGCCATCGGGGTGGCGTGCAGCTCGTTCCGCAAGGAAGTATCCGACCATCTCCCCGATTAGGGCACCGAGCACCAGCGGAGCCAGCAGAGCGGCGTCGAGGTAGATTGCATACAGCCAGCCGCCGAGCGCTCCGACGATTGCGCCGAAGACAATCCGGGTTCCCGTCCCACCAGCCGTGGCATGGTGCACCGAGACCACTTCCTCGCCCGCTGACAACTGTGGTCCGTAGAAGCGTCGAGCCGCGGCGACCGCTTGTTGCATTACCTAACCGCGCAGGTCCCGATACTGCTCAACGAAGTGGTGTCCCATTCTGCGATTGGACAAGAAGAACACGAGACGATCTTCGCCCTTGGGTTTGATGGCGATCTTGCCCATGATTAGCAGATTCCCTTTTCGCAGCAGCTCGATATCCTCAATCTCGGAGAGCTTCCAGTCACCGATCATGCCGGCCCGGCGGGAGCCGAGCAGCACGACCTTCTTGTTAGTGAGTACGCCCATTGCGCCAATGACCCGCGGCTGGCCCATCGTGGCCAGCACGTATGCCACGTATGCGGCATAGCCGGCCAGTAGTCCGAGCCCGAACTGAAGTCCGCCTTCACCAAAGATGATCTGGGAACCGATTGCACCGACAATCCCGGCGAGCACCAGCATCATGATGCTCACCCGCATCAGGGCTGCGGCACCGAGCACCTTCCCGCCTTCGAGACGGCTGTCGGCCTGGATCTGCTGTATGAAACGCTCACGGTTTCGGTCTGCGATTGAACTCATACCCAGACGATACCCGAGTATTCAGCGACCGAATCGAGAGAGACCTGCGAGCTGCAAGGTACCGACCTCGCAACGTGCCGTCCGAGCAGCAGTTCGCATAGCGAACTGCAACGTGCCGCGGCGCGGCACGCCTACTCTGGCACGCCTATGGATATCCGTGACAACATCGTCGATGCAATCGGCAACACTCCTCTGGTTCGGCTCTCTCATCTGCACCCGCCCGGCAACCTTGTTGCGAAGATCGAATACATGAACCCGGGGGGTTCGATCAAGGATCGGATCGCGCTCGGCATGATCGAGCGAGCCGAGCGCAACGGTTGGCTGAAGCCCGGTGGAACCATCGTGGAACCGACCAGCGGCAACACCGGTGTTGGGCTTGCGATGGTCGCTGCCCTACGCGGCTACAAACTCATCGCAGTCATGGCCGACAAGCAATCCGAGGACAAGCGAGCGCTACTCAGAGCCCACGGGGCGGAAGTGGTCGTGTGCCCGACTGATGTTGAGCCAGAGGACCCGCGGTCCTACTACTCAGTTGCCGATCGCCTCACCAACGAGACCCCGAACGCCTATCGGCCGGACCAGTACTCGAATCCGGAGAACCCTCAGGCTCACTACGACCAGACCGGCCCCGAGATCTGGGAACAGACCGATGGGACGATCGACGTTCTGGTCATTGGTGTTGGGACGGGCGGGACGGTTACCGGTGCCGGTCGGTACCTGAAGGAGCGAAAGCCCGAGCTTCGCGTAGTCGGTGTCGATCCCGAGGGCTCTATCTATACCGCCGCTTCGGAAGCCGACGTCACGACCTATCTGACAGAAGGGGTGGGGGAGGACTTCTGGCCGGAGACCTATGACCCTGAGATTGTTGATCAGTATGAGATGGTCACCGACGCCGAGTCGTTTGCAATGACCCGCCGTCTCATGGATGTCGAAGGCATCTTCTCTGGTGGCTCATCCGGCATGGCCGTCGCAGGCGCGTTGCGGGTCGCAAAGCGTCGCCCTGACGATCTGGTGGTTGTGATCCTGCCCGACTCGGGCCGCAACTACATCACCAAGGTCTACAACGACGAGTGGCTTGCTGAGAACGGCTTCAGCTAGGGCATCGCCCGGTTTGGTGAGGTCGTTCACCCGGCACAACCTGTGCGCACGGCGGCGGAGCCTCGGGGAGCACTCAAAGATTAAGCCTCAAGTAGAGGTTGAGAGTTGACGATCATAGTGCTGAGGCTAGGAAGCTACTCCGTGGTGGAGTCCGATCCCCCAGGCTTCGGGGGATCGGACGACCGGAGCTCTACCGATCGACCCGCCGTCTCCGGGATCCGGTCCTTCGTATCCCGTCCGACATGGTGTCGGGCCTGTCTCGCCCGGCGCCGCCCGGGCATCCTGTCATGTGTGACTAGTCCTTTCTGACACCGTCAAAATCCGGCTCCAGTCAATGTCTGACAGGCCGAAGGAATAGTTAGTGACAATCGATTCGTCGAGGCCGGAACCGAGGCGGGTCATGGAAGACCGAGAACTGGACCACATGATGACTACTTCCCACAGCCAAAGCGGCGTGCACCGCTTTGGCCTTCGAACGAGAAAGACCATTTCGGCCGTTGCCGCCTTTGTTCTTTCGATGACCACACTGGTTGCAGGGTTTTTGCCCGCGACACCGGCGGCGGCAGCCCCCGGTGACGGTGTTTGCTATCTGATCGCAGACGCCGGCGGCGGCAACGGCGGCAATGACCTGCTCACCCTGGTTGACCGCGGTGACTTCGACCCGGCGACCAACGAGACCAACATTGGTACCGGCACGGGTACCAACAATATCGAAGCTATGGATATGCACCCGGGCACCCTCCAGTTGTTCGGCGCCAATGCCAATCGTCTCGGCACAATCGACAAGCTCACCGGTGTCTACTCCGCTCTTCCCAATACGTTCACCACTACCGCGAATCCGGCCCGCGGTGCTCTCGGCAACATCAACATCACCGACGTCGATGGTCTCGCCTTCAACTACACGACAAACGTTCTGTACGGTTCCGAGCGACAGAGCAGCAACGATCTTTTGGTCCAGATCGATGTTGCAACCGGCTCCATCGTCCGCGATGCGTTCGGCCCAGGCATCGATTACGTCTCCACCAATGTCAACACGCTGCCCGGTGGACATGACGACATCGATGATCTCGCCTTCCATCCCACGACCGGCGATCTGTACGCCTCGATCACCGGTGGCTCAGGTGGACGCCTCGTCACCCTTGATCCAGCCACGGGCAATGCCACCGACATAGGCCCCTTCGGCGCCGGCGACATCGAAGGTATGCGCTTCGACGCTGAAGGTCTGCTCTGGGGCACCTCCGGCGCCGCACCGGTCGCCCTCTACGAGATCAATATCAACACCGGGGCCGCCACCAACCCGCGGCCCCTTGACAACGGCAGCGACTACGAGTCGACGGTTTGCTACGTACCCGGCAGCGACCTGTTCGTCGAGAAGGTCGTTTCGGATTCGACTCCGTATGAAGGCACCAACGTCACCTACACCGTCACTATCTTCGACGCAGGTCCGGCCGACGCTACCGGCGTTGAGGTCACCGACCTTCTCCCGGCCGGGGTCACGTACGTTTCGTCAACACCATCGCAGGGAACCTACGACGACGCGACCGGCTTGTGGGTAGTCGGTGCAATCGACCGTGGCGACTCGGCGACCCTCGATATCGTCGTGTCCGTCGATCCGGGTACCGCCGGTACAACCATCACCAACACAGCAGAGCGGACTGCCGTCGACCAGGGAGATGCCGTCCCCAACAACGACACAGCATCCGTTGCCATCGTTCCAGTTGCGGCCGCCGACCTGGCAGTCAACAAGACCGTCTCCGATCCGACCGCCGCTGAGGGTGACACGGTCGTTTACACCATCGGCGTTACCAACAATGGGCCCACCGCAGCCACCGGTGTCTCGCTGAGCGACAACCTGCCGGCAGGCGTCACCTATGTCTCGGACACGGCCTCACAGGGCGGCTACACCAGCGGAACCGGCATTTGGTCGGTTGGGTCTCTGGCGGCAGGTGCTTCTGCCACTCTCGAGATCACTGCGACCGTCGACGCCGGCACTGCACTCTCAACCATTACAAACACCGCCTCCGTATCTGGCTCGGATCAACCCGATCCTGATGGATCCAACAACTCCTCCTCGGCCGACATCGATGTCCCCGTCGCGGGCATCGAGGTCACCAAGACTTCCGACGCGACCGGCCCGGTTGTCGCCGGCGATACCCTCACCTACACCGTCACTATCGAAAACACGGGTGGTCTGTCGTTCACGAATCTCGTGGTGGATGATCCGCTGCCAGCAGCGACCACTTATGTCGCTGAGTCGACAGTCGCGTCCGGTTGGGACAATCAAGCGACTGCGTCATCCTGGAGCCAGCAGAACAGCCCCAACGCTGCCATTTCGACTAGCTGCGCTGCTCCCACCCTGGTCACCTTCCCTGTAGCCACGAGCCTCTCGCTCACCGACCTCAATGTCGGTTTCACCGCCACACATCCATGGCGCGGAGACATCCAGATCAACGTTGTCTCCCCGGCGGGTACTTCTGTGCAACTGGCCCCCGGCGCTTGGAACGGTCACGGCCAAGACGACTACGACGTCATATTCGATGCTCAGTCGTCCGATCCGCTCAACGATGGAGACAACGACAACACGACCGCCCCGTACGATCGGTCGGTCGGCGTTGCCGCGTTGGCCAACTTCGTTGGTGAGGACACCGCGGGGACGTGGACTGTCGAAGTATGTGACACATACCCATCCGTTGATTTTGGGACCGTGGACTCCGTTGAACTCTTCTTCGAGGCGGGGGCGAACTCAACCGTCGCATTGACTCTGGACAACGTGCCGGGCGGCGTGAACGCGGATCTCGCCGACGGCACCCCGGCGGCGCTCGTAACCGCAGCCGATGGCTTCGATCTCTCGCCCGGCGACACGATGACCGTCGTCTACCAGGTTCAGGTGGATTCACAGCTCGATGGCTCGGTCACCGAGATTGTCAATACGGCCGCTATCACCAGCGCTGAGTTCTCGCAGCCGCTCGAGGCATCGGTTACCGATCCCATCGACTTCGCTCCCGAGCTCGAGGTAGCAAAGGACGGTCCCGCGGGGCCAATTGCCGTCGGCGACACTGTCACCTACACATATACCGTCAACCACACTGCGGCTTCCGATGGCTCCCCGGTGGACGTCACACTCACCGATGACATCATCGACCTCTCGACCGTCGTGCCGAGCGGCGACACCGACACAGATGGCCTGCTCGATGGCGGAGAGACCTGGGTCTACACCGTGAGCTACACCGTGCCGGTCGACACTGCCGACCCGCTGGTGAACGTCGCCACTGTGACCGGCACCGACGGCAACGACGACGACATCCCCGAGGACACCGACGATCACACCGTTGCGGTGGAGTTCGCCCCCGTCCTCACCGTGACCAAGATCGGGACGCCAGATCCCGCCAACGTTGGGGACACCGTCACCTACACATATACCGTGGCGCACGCCGCGACTTCCGACCTTTCCCCGGTTGGAAACGTGACGATCGTTGACTCGCGCGGGCTGACCCTAAGCGGCCCGGGCGGTGACACCAATGGTGACAACCTGCTCGATGGAAACGAGACCTGGGTCTACACCGCGACAGAGTCGGTCACCGCGGCCACCCCCGATCCGCTGGAAAACGATGTAACGGTGGGTGGCACCGACCGTGATGGTGATCCGATCGACGACGCAACCGACTCCGAGTCCATCGACATCGAGTTCTCCCCGGCAGTAGAGGTGGTCAAGAGCGGTCCGGCAACGGCCGAGATTGGCGAGACCGTCACGTACACGTTCACGGTCTCTCACTCTCCGGCCTCCGACGGCTCACCGGTCACGATCACCGGTGTCAACGACACGATCGCCGGAAGCGCCGCCTACGTCAGTGGCGACACCGGCACCGATGGTCTGCTCGACTCGGGGGAGTCATGGGTCTACGAAGCAACCCATGTCATCGCCGAGACCGATGCCGACCCGCTCGTCAACGTTGTGACGGTGACCTCGACTGACCGTGACGGCGATCCGGTCGACGATGCGACCGACAATCACAGCACCGACATCGATCATCTCCCGATCATCGTTGTCGACAAGACCGGCCCCGCCTCGGCTCTCGTCGGTGAGATCGTCACCTACACCTTTGCGGTCTCCCACGATGCTGGCTCCGACGGGACTCCCGTCGCTAACCTCACCGTCAACGACGACATTGCCGGCCCCGCCGCTTATGTGGGCGGAGACGACGGCGACAACCTCCTCGAATCTGGCGAGACCTGGCTGTTCACCGCTTCGTACACAATCCAATCCGGCGACTCCGATCCACTGGTCAACACTGGTACGGCATCCGGTGAAGACGAGGACGGCGACCCGGTAAACGACACCGACACCCATAGCACTGACGTCATCCCGACCGCCTCGGTTGGCGATCTTGTCTGGCATGATCTTGATGGCGACGGCACCTTCGATGCAGGAGAGCCGGGACTCGATGGAGTCACCGTCAATCTTCTCGACAGTGGCGGCGCTGTAGTAGCAACGGTTGTCACCTCCGGTGGCGGCGCCTACTCCTTCACCGATCTGGCCCCCGGCGACTACACCGTGGACGTCGACGAGTCGACCCTGCCACTGACCGGCCCGATCCTGTCGACTGGGAACGAGCCGTATCCGGTTTCTCTGGCCGAAGGCGAGAACCACACCGAAGCTGACTTTGGCTATTTCGAACTCGCCAACATCGGTGACCTCGTGTGGGACGACCTTGATGGCGACGGCATTCAGGACCCAGGGGAGCCCGGAATCGGCGGGGCCACGGTCATCCTCTATGACGCGGCCGACCTTGCTACTTCGATTGCGATAACGACGACCCTGGCCGATGGCTCCTGGAACCTTTCGGTCTTCCCCGGTGACTACGTCGTCTCCTTCGGGCTGCCCGGTTCGTACGTCTTCTCCCCGGTCAATGCCGGCAACGATGACACTGTTGATTCCGATGCCGACCCCACTACTGGTCTGACCTCCACGGTCACGGTTGCCTCTGGTGCCACCGACGACACGATCGACGCCGGTGCTTATGAACCGGTAACAATCGGTGACTTCGTGTGGACCGACGCTGATGGCGACGGCAACCAGGACGCCGGTGAGCTTGGACTAGGCGGTGTGACCGTCCGTGTCTTCGATGCCGTTGGCACCGAAGTTGCTTCGGCTGTGACAGCCGCCGACGGCTCCTACTCGATCCAACTTCCGCCGGGCACCTACGACGTTGTCGTGGATACCGCGACCCTGCCGTCCGGCTACGTGCTGACCACGCCGGGTACCGTCAACACCGGTGCGCTTCAGTCGGGAGATGTATTCGCTACTGTCGACTTCGGTGCCTTGCTGCCCACGTATCCCATCAGCGGCACCGTGTGGAATGACGAGAACGTCGACACCACAATCGACGGCACAGAGCCGCGACTTGGTGGAGTAACCGTCGAGCTTCTCGATGATCTTGGCGCAGTGGTTGCCACGGCTGTCACCCTCGCCGACGGTACCTACAGCTTCCCGCCTGTTCCCGACGGTGACTACACGGTCTCCGTCGACGAAACGACCCTCCCTGCCGGCATGTCGTCGACGACCGGCAACAACCCCGAAGCGATTGCCGTCGCCGGTGACGCGGTAACCGATGTGGACTTTGGCTACGCCTTCCCGGGTACTGCAACTATCACCAAGAACCCGGCTTCACAGCAGGTCGTGGCCGGCGACACCGTCACCTTCGACATCACGGTCACCAACCCGGGGTCCCAGGACCTGACCGGCGTGGTTGTAGCTGATCCGGCCGCTCCGGACTGTGACAACAACATCGGTTCGCTAGCTGCCGGGGCTTTTGTGAGCTACAGCTGCACGCTGGTCAACGCGACGGTTGATTTCACCAACGTCGCTTCGCTCGACGCACTCGATGAGCTGGGCAATCCGGTCACCGATAGCGACGATGCTGTCGTTGACGTGATCGCACCTGCAATAGACGTCGAGAAGACGCCTGATCTTTCGACCGTCCTCTCCGGTACCGATGTGACCTTCACCATCACGGTGGAGAACACCGGCGACGTTGAGTTGACCGATGTGACGGTTACCGATGTGCTGACTCCGGACTGTGATGCGTTCTTCGCAACTCTGGCTTCCGGAGCTGTTGAGGCCTATACCTGCACTGCCGCCAACGTGACCGCCGACTTCACCAATGTCGCCGCAGTTACCGGTGACCACACAGCCGGCGGCTCGGTCACCGACTCCGACAGTGCTCTCGTTGATGTGATCGGCCCGGCGATCACGATCGATAAGACCCCCGACAGTCAGCAGGCTCGTCAGGGTGAC
>CBDUNF010000044.1:0-20232 GCA_965368515.1 uncultured bacterium | reverse complement strand
TAGCGCCGTTGATTATCGGCACGAGAGCCAGCACCAGTACGAGCGGAATCGCAATGACCAGAAGCGAGGCGCGGGCGCCGGTGATCGCGGTCAGGATTCCGGAGATCCCGATGCCCGCCATGATCGTTCGCACCAACCTCTTGGGCTCACCGTATGCGCTGAGGATCACGCTCCCGACGAGAGCCCCGAACCCGGACACCGACAGAACCACGCCCGCCGCTGCCTCGGTCGAGAAGGAGACGACCAGGGGGATGATCAGCACGTTGGTCATCGACATCATGAAGTTGACGCCGCTGTAGATCCACAGCAACCAGAACAACCCCGGCCGTTCGCGGAGGTAGCGCCAGGCAAAGCCGGAGTCGGATCGAACCGAGCGATCGGTGCTCTCGTCCCGCTCATAAGAAGGGAAGCGCACCACGGCGAGCGTGATGATGCCAACGGCAAAGGATGCGAGGTCGACGAGCAGCACCGCACGCAGGCCGAACGCAGCGAGCAAGGCGCCGGCGAGGGCAGGAGCGACAACAATCGCTACACCGAAGTTGAGTTGCACCATCCCGTTGGCTCTACCCAACTGCGCCCGGGGGACGAGGACCGGGATCGAAGCGGTCCACGCCGGCTCCTGAAATGCGTTGGCAGCCGACGCGACGGAGGTGGCAGCGCAGACGAACCAGAAGGGGAGGGCGCCGACGCCCAGCACCCAGAGCAAAGACAGCGTCGCCGCTCCGGCGGCGAGGTCGGAGGCGAGCATCACAACACGTCGATCCGATCGGTCGATAACCGATCCTGCGATTGGTGCCAGCACAACAGCTGGGAGTGCATAGGCAAGGGCAATCAGCGCGACCCGAGTTACCGAACCGGTCTCGGTATAGATGAAGAACTGGAGTCCGAAGGCGGTCAGCGTGGTGCCGGTGATCGAAACCAGCTGACCAAACCAAACAATGACGAAGGCACGCATCGATGTCGTCGAATCGGTCTCCATCTTGTCCTCTTAGCGGCGGTGCTCTTCCGACTTGATCCTACGGACGAAGAGCGTCGGCGCGGTGGAGGGGGGCCGCCACCCGCTTGCGGGTCACTCACCCATCGGTCGGTTACACAGCCAATCCGCGGGCGCCCGACCAACCGTCACATTCGCAGTCCCCGCAGCAATAGTGTGGTGCCAACGCAAATGGCTTTGTATGCATGTGAATAGATTCCTAATCTTGCTGCTCGGAAGGAGCTCCTGAACCGATGACGTTGTCCGCATACCTGCCCATCGCACTCGCCTTCATCGTCGCCGTCGGGTTCGCCGTGGTCAGTCTCACGATCTCGCGGCTGCTGGCTCCCAAGAGGCCAACCGCTGAGAAGCTTGCTCCGTACGAATGCGGGATCGTGCCGCTGCAAGAGCCCGTTCAGCGCTTCCCGGTCAAGTTCTATCTGGTGGCGATGCTGTTCGTGATCTTCGATGTCGAGATCATCTTCCTGTTCGCCTGGGCTGTGCAATGGGAGGAGTTCGGGTGGGGCGGCATCGCAATGATGGGCATCTTCGTTGCACTGATTGCGGAGACTCTCGTATACGTGTGGAAGCGGGGCGCCCTCGACTGGAACGTCGCAAACCGTGAACGCTACCGACGCGTCGTTGCGCCCGTGGAACAGATCGCGACGAAGTCGAACGAGGAAGCCGCCTGATGGCTCACAACTCCGGCCCGTCTGGGTTCCTCCTCACCACCTACGAGAACGCGATCAACTGGACGAGAACGCGCTCCATGTACACCGCAACCTTCGGTCTAGCCTGCTGCGCCATCGAAATGATGGCCACCGGTGCGGCGCACAACGACTTGGCCCGATTCGGGATGGAGGTCTTTCGCGCCTCCCCCCGTCAAGCCGACCTCATGATTGTTGCGGGCCGGGTTTCCCAAAAGATGGCCCCCGTGCTGCGACAGGTGTACGACCAGATCTCCGAGCCCAAATGGGTTATCTCGATGGGCGCATGCGCCTCTACGGGCGGCATGTTCAACAACTACGCGCTGGTCCAAGGTGTCGATGAGATTGTGCCTGTAGACATCTACGTTCCCGGTTGCCCTCCCGGGCCGCAGTCGCTGATGCACGGGATTCTGACTCTTCACGAGAAGATCATGGCAAGGGAGATAGTGCGATGAGCGTTCTGGCTCCACTGGCCAATGCCTTCCCGAATGTTGCGTTCGAGCAAGTGCTGGACGGGCAAGATGTTGCCCATGTCGCTGCCGACGGCTACGTGGCGTTCGTCGCAGCCGCCAAGACGGCGGGTTTCGATGTGTTCTCCGATCTCTGTGGGGTCGACTACCTGCGCAGGCGACCGAGGTTCGAGGTGGTGCTCAACATCCTCTCGCACGAACACAAGCAGCGACTCCGGATTCGGGTCGGCGTTGACGCAAACGACCCGTCAGTTCCCTCAGTCACCAGCCTCTTCCCTGGTGCCAACTTCTACGAGCGCGAGGCCTTCGACCTATTCGGAATCGTGTTCACAGGTCATCCCGACCTGACTCGGATCGTCCTTCCCGATGAATGGGACGGACACCCACTGCGCAAGGATTACTCGGTCGGCTCAGTGCCGGTCCGCTTCAAGGAATCGCCGAAGGCACAATGAGCGACACACCAAACGTTGTATCGGGAGACCTAGAAGCTCCCACCACCGAGCCACCTGAGCCGGCTCCTACCGCGCCCTCCCAGACGGCAGACCAGCGTCGCGAGATCCACGACATGTGGGTTGCCGGTACCGAGGAACCGGCGTGGATGCGCAGCTATACCGATGAAGGTGCCCAGGAGATGCTCGGGTCCGACCGGGACCCGGCGCTGGAAATCTCTCGAGGCACGGTGGTCGATGACGACTTCGTCTTCGATGACACCGCCGACGACGACGAACTCCAGATTCTCAACATGGGGCCGCAGCATCCGTCGACCCACGGGGTGCTTCGGCTGCACCTCGAACTAGATGGAGAGACGATCCGTCGGGTCAAGCCCATCATTGGATACCTCCACACGGGGATGGAGAAGACGGCGGAGACACTCACCTACATGCAGGGTTCCACCAACGTCACCCGCATGGATTACCTCTCACCCCTGCACATGGAGCTGGCATTCTCGCTGGCGGTCGAGTCGCTTCTCGGCGTAGAAATCCCTGAACGTGGCCAGGCGATCCGGGTACTGCTCACGGAGCTGAACCGGGTGTCGAGCCACCTGGTTTGGGCTGCGACCCAGGGCACCGACCTCGGTGCAGTGTCCATGATGATCTTTGGTTTCCGGGATCGCGAGTACATCCTGCAGTTCTTCGAGAAGGTCACGGGACTCCGGATGAATCACAACTTCATTCGGCCCGGTGGTGTCGCCGCCGACCTCCCCGATGGTTGGGAAGATGACATCGAGGAGATCCTTGGCAAAGTCTCGCAAGGCGTGTCCGAGTACGAAGAGCTGTTCAACGGCAACCCGATCTTCCGCGATCGGACGATGGGCGTTGGCGTCATCACCCCCGAAGAGTGCAAGGCACTGGGCGTGTCGGGCCCGATGGCGCGGGCTGCCGGCATCAAATGGGACATTCGCAAGGCTTTCCCCTACAGCGGCATCGAGAAGTACGACTTCGATGTCCCGGTCGGCATGCATGGCGATGTGTGGGATCGCTACCTCGTGAGGATGGAAGAGATCAAACAGTCAATGGGCATCATCAAACAGGTCCTGGAGACCATGCCCGCAGGTGACTATCGCACTCCCGACCGCAAGGTCACCCCGCCGCCGCGCAAGCGGATCGACGAGTCGATGGAGGCGCTGATCCACCACTTCAAGCTGTTCACGAGCGGCTTCAAAGTTCCCGCCGGAGAGACCTACACCGCAATTGAATCGCCTCGTGGCGAACTCGGCATGTACATCGTTTCAGACGGGCGGGAGCGTCCGTGGAGGATGCATGCACGGACCCCTTCCTTCAACCATGTGCAGGCGCTGCCGACCATGATGACCGACTCGTTGGTTGCAGACATCGTCGCCACGATCGCTTCGGCCGATCCGGTGCTTGGGGACGTTGACAGATGAGGGATGTGACGTTGACCGCTGAGGAACTCGTCGCCCTCGAGGGGTGGAGCGAGCAATCCCAGGCACTGGCGAGGGAGATACTCGGCAAGTATCCGCACAAGCGGTCTGCCGTGATGCCGCTTCTGTATGTCTCGATGATCGAGAACGGCTACGTCACGAACGAAGGAATGCAGGCAGTTGCGGTCCTCACCGGGCTGACCGGTGCCCAGGTGCAATCAGTCGCCAGCTTCTATTCGATGTATAAGCGCGAAGAGCTCGGCGACTACCTCGTTTCCGTATGCACATCAATCTCATGCTTTCTCCGTGGCGCCGATGATGTGCTCGCCGCAATCGAGGACGAGTCGGGGGTACCCGACGGCGAAACCGGCGGCAACGGGAAGTTCAGCGTCGAACATGTTGAGTGCAACGGTGCCTGCGGTGGCGCCCCCGTCGTGCTGGTCAACTACGAGATGATCGAGGGAGTCACCCCCGACAAGGCCAGGGATTTGGTCAATTGGCTGCGAGAGGGCGGTCCCGACGTCGTGAATACCGAGGAGATGCAGCAGCTCTTCGGTGGCGACAAGTCCTTCGACTGGGGAGTCAAGGAACCTGAGGGTGCCATCCTGCCGATTCCGGCGTTTGGCCCGTATGGGTCCGCAAGGGGCACAACATGATGCCAATGGCTCCTGCTCGCCCGGCCCTTCTTCCAAAGGGAGGAGGGAAATGAAGATCCTCACTGAGCGGATGGACGCCAATCGGAGCGATAGCCACACCATTGCCCGCTACGAAGCCACCGGTGGCTACACCGCACTTCGCAAGGGATTGCTTGACATCGGTGCCGAGGCAATCGCGGCTGAGGTCAAGGCATCCAACATTCGTGGCCGTGGGGGTGCCAACTTCCCTGCCGGTGTGAAGTGGGGCTTCCTGGCTGCGGCCAAGCCGGCGTATCTGGTCATCAACGGTGATGAATCGGAGCCCGGGACCTTCAAGGATCGTCAGTTGCTCGAGCGCGACCCGCATCAGCTTGTCGAAGGAGTGATTCTCACCTCGTTTGCCCTCGACATCAACCACGCGTTCGTTTACATCCGCGGTGAGTACCCAAAGCCCGCCCGTCGTTTTCAACATGCGGTCGACGAGGCGTATGCCAAGGGCTACCTCGGCAAGGACATCCTCGGCACCGGGTTCGATCTCGACGTGACCGTCCACCTTGGCGGTGGCGCCTACATCTGCGGTGAGGAGTCCGCCTTGCTGAACAGTCTCGAAGGTAGGCGCGGTGAGCCCCGGCTCAAGCCACCGTTCCCGGCGGTTGCGGGCCTTTACGCCAAGCCGACCATCGTCAACAACGTGGAAACCATTTCGAACGTGCCCTGGATCGTCAACAACGGCGGCCTCGCCTATGCGGAGATTGGTCCGGACACGTCCGCCGGTACCCGCATGATCTCGCTATCGGGCCACATCAGCAATCCCGGCAACTACGAGATCGTGATGGGCATGTCGTGGCGAGAGCTCATCTACGAGCTCGGTGGCGGCATCCCCAACGGGCGGGAACTCAAGGCCTGGATTCCGGGTGGCTCTTCGGCCCCGTGGTTCGTGCCCGAAGAGCATCTTGATACGCCGGTCACCATCGACGACGTGGGCAAGCATGGCTCAATGCTCGGATCTGGAGCCGTCATCGTGATGGATGACAGCACCGACGTCATAGCCGCCGCTCACCGGATCGTCCGCTTCTACGCTCACGAGTCATGCGGTCAATGCACTCCTTGTCGGGAAGGTACTTCGTGGCTGGAGCGGATCTTCAACCGCTTGCTGTCGGGGCAAGGGCGGATGGCTGACATCGACCTCTTGCTCGATGTCTCTGACGGCATCAGTCCAGGTCTGACCTGGCCGCCGGCCATGACAACGATCTGCCCTCTCGGTCCATCGGCGACGGCTCCGGTGGTCTCTCTCATGAAGTACTTCCGGGACGAGGTCGAGGATCGCATCAGCGCCACCATCCCCATCAAGGTGGAGGTAGCCGATGTCTGATCTGGTCACCATCACTATCGATGGCGTCGAGGTCCAAGGCCGCGCCGGTGAGGTTCTGATCAAGGTTGCCGAAGACAACGGCAGCTACATACCGAGGTTCTGCTGGCATCCCCGCATGAACCCGGCCGGCCTATGTCGTATGTGTCTGGTTGAGGTGATCGGGCCGCGCGGTCGCATGCTCGTTCCTTCGTGCACGACCACCGTCAACGAGGGGATGGTCGTAGATACGCAATCGGCCGTAGTGAAGAAGGCCCAAGAGGGTGTTCTCGAGTACCTCCTGATCAATCATCCGCTGGACTGCCCGGTCTGTGACAAGGGCGGCGAGTGCCCGCTCCAGGATCACACCGTGGCCTACGGACCGGGGGAGAGCAGGTTCGTCGAGGAGAAGCGTCACTTCGAGAAGCCGATTCCGATTTCCGAGTTGGTGCTACTTGACCGAGAGCGCTGCATTCTGTGTGCGCGCTGCACCCGTTTCTCCGAGGAGATCTCCGGTGATCCGCTCATTGAGTTCAAGGATCGTGGCAATGCGGTTCAGGTCATCACCTTCCCCGGCGAGCCGTTCACCTCGTACTTCTCAGGCAACACCGTCCAGATCTGCCCGGTTGGAGCTTTGACTGCCAAGCCGTATCGATTCAAGGCCCGGCCCTGGGACCTCGAAGCCGTCGAGAGCGTTTCGATGGTCGACTCGATCGGGTCCAAGGTGTCGGTGCAATCAAGCCAGAACAACGTCGTCAGGATCGACGGCGTCGACAACGACCCCACCAATCAAGGCTGGCTCTCCGACAAGGACCGATTCATCTTTGAGTCGATTCACAACGAACATCGCCTCACCACCCCGCTAGTCAAGGAGAACGGCGAATTCCGTGAGGCCTCGTGGGGAGAGGCACTCGATCTCGTTGCCGACAAGCTTGCGTCGTATCCGGGCCAACAGGTCGCCGGTCTCGGTGGCGCCAACTCCACGAACGAAGAAGCCTTTGCTTTCGGCAAGTTCCTGCGCACGATCGTTGTTACGCCCCATATCGACGCCCAGCTCGACGATGGCCTCGACCCGCAGTTCCTGGTTGGCATCACTCCGCGAGCAGCAATCTCCGATCTCGAGACCGCCAAGACCATTCTCCTGTGGGCTGCTGATCTCAAAGAAGAGTTCCCGGTGCTCTATCTCCGAGTACGCCGTGCCGCGGCTGAACTCGGGGCCAACCTCATCGTCGTTCATCCTCGCCGCACCGGTCTCGACGATGTCGCCGGACACAAAGTGCGATACCGGCCGGGTACCGGGCCCGACGTGCTTCGCGAGATGCTCGACGGTCAGGATGACTACGCCGAGATTCGTGCGGCACTCGGCGAGGGCCCAGTCGTCGCCCTGGTCGGGAGAACCGGCCTCGGCGAAGACCCCCGACTGGCCGAAGCGGTCGCAGCCATGGTCCGCGATCTACCCGACGCAAAGATCATGCCGTTGGCTAGGCGTGCCAATGTGATGGGTGCACTCGACATGGGCCTGGCGCCAACTCTGCTCCCCGGCCGGGTGTCGGAAAGCACCGCCCATGAGACTCTGGAAGCTGCCTGGGGGCCGCTCCCCGAGGGCCTCGGCAGAACCGCGACAAGCATTCTCGAAGGTCTCCGCGATGGCGACCTGCAGGCGCTGCTGCTTCTCGGCACTGACCCGGTCCGTGACCATGCTGAGCCCGAGTTGGCGATGGCGGGGATCAGCGCTGCAGATTTTGTTGTCTCTATCGACCATTTCTTGACTGACTCTTCCTCGCTGGCCGATGTGGTGCTGCCGGCGCAGGGATTCGCTGAGGTCGAAGGTACGGTCACCAACATCGAGGGCCGTGTCCAGAAGGTCAATCGCCTCATTCCGAGTCGCGGTCAGACCCGGGCCAGTTGGTCGATCCTCGATGACCTGGCGCGACGCATGGGCGGCGACCTCGGCGCGACCTCCGCGGCGGCAATCGCCAAGGAGATCGTTGCCGTTGCTCCGGCGTATCACGGCGTGACGTGGGATGCTCTCGACTGGGGCGAGGGTCGCGAGGGTCTGCTGCTACCCCTCGAAGAGGGAGTTCAGCATCTCGAGTACATACCGGTTGATGGCAACCTGACTTCAGTCTCTGCTCGCTTTGGCCTGCATCTCGGCCGGGTGATGTACGACGACGGCGTCAGGGTTCGGATGAGCCCTTCGCTGGCCCCGCTCGCTCCAGAGGCAGCTCTCTACCTCAATTCTGCCGAGCTGAAGGCCCTGGGCGTCGAGCCGGGCGCATTGATGATTGTCGAGGGTGATGCGGGGAGTGTCGAGCTTCCCGTTCTGGTTGATAACTCGCTTGGAAACGGCACCGCATATGTGCCTGCCAATCTTCCCGCCACCCGAGCTCTCGGAGCATCGGTTGCCATAGCGATTGTTCCAGGGGGTGAAGCATGAGCGGATGGGAACTTCTCATCGAGGGCAGCATCAAGGCCGTTGCCGTATTCGCCCTTGTGCTCGTCACCGTCATCATCCTGGTTTGGTTCGAACGCAAGGTAGTTGCCGATATGCAGAACCGGCTCGGCCCGATGCGCGCCGGCCCGTGGGGAATCCTGCAGACCATCGCCGACGGCGTGAAGCTTCTCGTCAAAGAACCGGTGGTCCCGCGCAAGGTCGAATACGCCATCTATATGGTTGCTCCGATTGCAGCTCTCGTTCCTTCGATCCTCATCTTCATGGTCATTCCGATCGGGAAGCCGTTCACCCTTGGCGACCGAGTGATCGACCTTGCCGGTACCGATCTCAACGTCGCGTTGCTGTACGTGCTGGCGATGTCATCGATCGCCGTCTATGCCGTGGTTCTGGCCGGGTGGTCGTCCGGGTCCAAGTACCCGTTGCTCGGAGCGGTGCGGGGGAGCGCCCAGATGATCTCGTACGACGCGGCCATGGGCTTGGCGCTCGTGCCCGGTGTCATGTTCACCGGCTCCACCTCGATGGTCCAGATTGTTGAATCTCAATCCGGTGAGATTCTGGGGTTCCTCGGTGCCTGGAACATCATCCTGGTCCCATCGTTTGTGATCTTCTTCATCGCCGGAGTGGCTGAGACCAACCGGGCACCGTTCGACCTCGTCGAGGCCGAGAACGAGATCGTCGGTGGGTATCACACCGAGTATTCGGGGTTCCGGTTCGCCCTCTTCTTCCTGGCCGAATACGCCAACATCTTCAACATCTCTGCGCTGACGACCACGCTGTTCCTCGGTGGCTGGCATGGGCCAAGCTTGGGTGCGCCGGACTGGATTGCCTGGCTGGTGCCGATCTTCTGGTTCATGGCAAAGTCGTTCTTGATGGTCTTCATGTTCGTGTGGATCAGGGCGTCGCTGCCCAGAATGCGATACGACCAACTCATGAGCTTTGGATGGAAGAAGCTCATCCCGGTCAGCCTGCTGTGGATCGCTTTGTCCTCTGTCTCGCTGGCGCTGGTTCGGTTGCGACCGAGCTGGTGGCCGGACTGGATGCCGCCATGGAGTTGAGGTAGCTATGGGTTGGTTCGCCGACATGCTGGGACCCTTCCGGGGATTTGCCGTGACTTTGCGGCAGATGACCCGCCCGCGGGTAACAACGTCCTATCCCCAGGAGAAGCGAGAGAAGCCACAGCGCTTCCATGGACGTCACGTACTCAACCGGTATCCGGATGGCATGGAGAAGTGCATTGGATGCGAGCTGTGCGCAGGAGTCTGCCCGGCACGCTGCATCTACGTACGTGGTGCCGACAACCCGCCAGATAACCCAGTCAGCCCGGGGGAGAGATACGGGTTCATCTACGAGATCAACATGCTGCGGTGCATCTTCTGTGCCATGTGCGTGGAAGCGTGTCCGACTGAGGCGATCACGATGACCCATCTGTTCGAGATGTCCACCACGACTCGCGACGATGCCATCTATACCAAGGATGAGCTCCTGGTCGAGCCCGACGGCACCCCGAACCACCCTCAAGAACCCAACAGCCTGATCGATCTCGACGAGCTGAAGCTCGGGTCCGGGTGGATGCGAGCTACCGCACCGGGCGGACGTGCCGATTTTGAAGGCGTGGTCGGCTGGACCCCATCGGCAACGCAGGGCGATCTGCCAGCCGAACTTGGTCAGTCCAACCTCGCACCGGACCCCGACGAGGCGTTCAAGCCTCCTGGCGAGCCGGGGGTAGGGGGGTCATCATGAACGCTGAGTTCATCGTCTTCGTGATCTTCGCTATCGCTGCTCTCGCCGGTGCGGTCACCCTGGTTTTGGCCCGCAACCCGGTTTACTCGGCCATGGGTCTGCTGCTGACGATGTTGTCGATGGCCGTCTTCTACGTGCTGATGGACGCTCACTTCGTCGCGGTCGTTCAGGTGATCATCTACGCCGGGGCGGTGATGACGCTCTTCCTGTTTGTCATCATGCTGATCGGTGTCGACAAGCAGGAGTCCCGGGAGGAACAGATCCCGTTCCACCGGCCGATCGTTGCTGTCCTCGGCGGCGGCTTGATCCTCTTGCTGCTGCTCGCCGGTCGTGGAACCTGGGTTGTCATTGACTCCGGTCTCGAAGAGGTCGGCACGATCGAGCGGATCTCTTCCGCCCTCTTTGGGACGTGGATGCTCCCCTTCCAGGCGACGATCCTGCTCCTGACCATCGCTGCTGTTGGCTCCGTCGCCTTGGCCCATTACAGCGGCGTTGTTCGCTCCGATACTCCGTCCCCCCTTCGGGAGGAAGGTACGGACGGCGAAGCCCGAACTAGCGCAGCTGGATCTCCGGCCGTTGAGAAGCCGGGAGGTGAGGCATGACCGTCACCGCCGCCTGGTACATGATTCTGGCTGCCGTTCTCTTCGTGATGGGCGGAACCGGGCTGTTGCTTCGCCGCAACGCACTTGTCATGTTCATGTCGATCGAACTCATGCTGAATTCGGTGAACCTCACCTTTGTCGCTGCCGGCCGCGCCGTTGGCAACCTCGACGGCCAATTGGCCGTGCTGTTCGTGATGGTTGTTGCGGCGGCTGAGGTGACCGTTGGGCTTGCCATCATTCTGATGATCTTTCGGAAGCGGGCCACGGCGAGCGTTGACGAACTGTCCGGGATGAAGGGTTAACGCATGGTCGACTTCATCTGGATCGCCGTAGCCCTCCCGTTGCTTGGAGCCGCGACCCTGGTTCTGTTTGGGAAGCGGATTGGCGAGCCGAACTCTGGATATCTGGCGACAGGTCTGGCCGGCCTTTCGTTCCTGATCGCCATCGTCGCCGCGGTGGATTTCTTTGCCGGCGGGCACCACGGCGAGCACGTCTTCCTTTTTGAGTGGATCCCTGGTTTGGGAATCGAGGCTGAGCTCCTTTGGGACCCGCTGTCCGCGCTAATGACCATGGTTGTCACCGGTGTGGGCTCGCTCATCCACCTCTACTCGATCGGGTACATGCACGGTGACGAGCGATATCCCCGGTTCTTTGCCTATCTGAACTTGTTCCTGGCCTCGATGCTGATCCTGGTACTCGGCGCCAACTTCGCCGTGCTGTTCGTCGGTTGGGAACTCGTAGGTCTCAGCTCGTACCTGCTGATCTCCTTCTGGTTCGAAAAGCCATCAGCAGCTGCCGCCGGCAAGAAGGCGTTCATCGTCAATCGCATCGGTGACTTTGGGTTCATCGTCGCGCTCATGTTGATCTTCGCCACCTTTGGCTCGCTCGGGTTCGAGCAGGTGTTTGAGCACGCGCACGATCTACTCGAGGAGGGTGGGACCACCGTCACCGTCATCACTCTGTTGCTGCTCGTCGGCGCTGCAGGCAAATCGGCACAGCTACCGCTCTATGTGTGGCTGCCCGATGCCATGGAGGGCCCAACTCCGGTATCGGCTCTGATCCACGCCGCGACGATGGTCACCGCCGGTGTCTACATGGTTGCGCGGACCGGCGTTCTCTTCGATCTGGCTCCGTTCTCGGCCGGAGTTGTCGCAACGGTTGGTGCGCTCACGGCCATCTACGCAGCGACCATTGCTATCGGCCAGCGGGACATAAAGCGGGTTCTCGCGTATTCGACGATCAGCCAGCTCGGCTACATGTTCATGGGTGTCGGCGTCGCCGCCTACACCGCCGGCGTATTCCATCTGATGACCCATGCATTCTTCAAAGCCCTTCTGTTCCTTGGCGCCGGCTCAGTGATCCACGCGATGGCGGATGAACAGAACATGGACAAGATGGGCGGTCTGCGCAAAGCGATGCCGAAGACCTTTGCCACGATGGCCATCGCCTGGGTGGCCATTTCTGGCATTCCACCTTTCGCCGGGTTCTGGTCGAAGGATGAGATCCTTGCCACCACGTTCAACAAGGGCGGGTTCTTCGTGTTGCTCTGGGTGATCGGATTGATCACCGCCGGGCTCACCGCCTTCTACATGAGCCGGATGATGTTCCGCACTTTCTGGGGCGATCCCCGCTGGGACGAGGGCGTAAAGCCGCACGAATCCCCCAACACGATGACGATTCCGCTTATTGCGCTCGGTGTTCTCTCGGTCGTCGGCGGTTTGGTCAACACACCGTGGAAACTCTCGCTGGAGCATTTCCTCGAGCCCTCATTCGAGTTGGCACATTTGGCGCACCCGCCTGAGGGTTTAACGCCGTGGGTTCTGGCCATTGCCTCTGTGGCCGTTGGTTTGCTTGGCATAGGCGTTGCGTGGAGGCGCTATGTGTCTGGTGAGTCCCCTGTCGAAGAAGGCCGCGCCTGGGACGCTATGGAGAGCGGCTACTACGTCGACGATCTGTATGGCAAGACGATTGTCCTGCCCGGCAAGAAGGCCGCTGAGCAACTCGCCTTCACCGCCGACGCAAAGGGCATCGATGGTGCTGTCAACGGCGTCGGATATCTGGTCAAGAAGGTCGCCGAACTGGCCAGGCCGCTACAGACCGGCCTTGTTCGCAACTACGGCGTCGGAATTCTCGGAGGCACAGTCGCCGTGGTACTCATCATCCTGGCTAGGGGAGCGCTATGACGTTCCCCACTCTCGCCCTAATGGTGCTGCTCCCGGTGCTGGCCGCAATCGTGGTCGCGCTCATTCCGAAGCGACGTTCCGAGCTCGTCTACCCATTGGCTCTGACACTCAGTTTCCTGCCCCTTGCCATCGTGGGATACGTTCTGTGGGAATTCCAGGTTGGAGAACCCGGCTACCAGTTCACCCAGCAGGTGCTCTGGTACGAACCGTGGGGCGTTTCGTGGAACGTAGGAGTCGACGGCATCTCGTTGCTCCTATTGGCGTTGACCGCGGTTCTGTTCCCGATCTCGATCGCGGCTTCGAAATCGGTTGAAAAGAACCAGAAGATGTACATGGTCGCCATGTTGATTCTGGAGACCGGGATGCTCGGTGTCTTCGTCGCCCTCGACCTGCTTCTGTTCTTTGCTTTCTTCGAAATCACGCTGGTCCCGATGTATCTACTCATCGGAATCTGGGGGAGTGGCAATCGGGTCTATGCGGCGGTCAAGTTCTTCCTCTACACCGCGCTGGGTTCGGCGCTCATGCTCACGGGCATCGTCTGGCTGGGGGCGATCACCGGCACTTTCGATTTCACTCAGATCCTCGATGCCAGCTTGACCGCAAACCAGCAGGCCTGGCTCTTCCTCGGATTCGGGATCGCGTTTGCGGTGAAGGTTCCCATCTTCCCGTTCCACACCTGGCTGCCCGATGCCCACACCGAGGCTCCTACCGCAGGCTCGGTGCTGCTTGCCGGCGTGCTGCTCAAACTCGGGACATACGGCTTTATCCGGTTCAACCTGACATTGTTCCCCGATGCTGCTGTGCGGTTCGCTCCGTGGCTTGCCGGGCTGGCGGTGATCGGCATCATCTACGGGGCGGCGGTCGCCATCGTTCAGCCGGATGTGAAGAGACTCGTTGCTTACTCGTCGGTCAGCCACCTCGGATTCATCATCCTCGGCATCTTTGCAATGACCAATCAGGGGCTAACCGGTGGGGTCATCCAGATGGTCAACCACGGTCTGTCCACCGGCGCCCTGTTCCTGCTCATCGGAATGGTCTACGAGCGTCGCCACACCCGGCAAATATCGGACTACGGCGGAGTTGCCAAGGTCATGCCGATCTTTGCGGGGCTGTTCCTGTTTTCCGTATTCGCTTCAGCCGGTCTTCCCGGTCTCAACGGGTTCATCGGCGAGTTCAAGATCCTGCTTGGATCGTATCTGCGCTTCCCACTTGCGGCCGTGCTGGCTGCGAGCGGTGTAATCCTCGCTGCCATCTATCTTCTCTGGGCTTACGAGCGAGTCTTCACCGGGCCGATCAAGCACAAAGAGAACGAGAAGCTTCTCGACCTCGACAAACGGGAAATCCTGATAATGGCCCCGCTCGTTGTGTTGATTCTGTTCCTGGGCTTGTATCCGAAGCCGGCGCTGGATCGCATCGAACCGGCCGTCGCCGAGGTGCTAGAACGGATCGAAGAGGCGACCGACTACTCGGTTCCGGAGTTCGGTTCGCCAGAAGACCTAGCGGATGTGGGAGGTGGTGAGTAGATGGAACACATCGCCTTCCTTCCGATCGGCCCTGAGGTCGTGGCTCTCCTCGGCGCTGTTGTTGTCCTGATGATCGCAGTCACCCTTGATCTAGACCGTCGCAGCTGGGGTGTCGTCGGTGCGGTGGCGCTGCTGGTCGCGGCCCTGGTGTCGGTCGGGCAGTGGCTGCGTCTCGACTCTCTGGGAGTGGCCCAAGAGCTTTCCTTCTCGTCGGATCGACTCCCGGACGGGTTCCTCAACCCCATGGTCGTCATGGACAGGTTCTCGGCATTGGCGGGTGTCGTGGTGTATTTGGTTGCGTTCCTTGCCCTGGTCGGCAACTGGGGGTTGGTAAAGAACCTCGGCAGGCGAGGCGCCGAGTATGTCGCCCTCGTGCTGTTGGCGGCGGCAGGCATGCACATGATGGCGATGTCGGCCAACCTCATTCTGTTGTTCATGGGTCTGGAAACGGCGTCTATTGCCCTCTATGTGATAGCCGGGTTCGCCAGAGTGGAGCGCAACTCCGATGAGTCAGCGCTCAAGTACTTCCTGCTCGGATCCTTCGCCTCCGCGATCTTCCTCTACGGCATCGCTCTGGTGTACGCCGGGACCGGTTCGATTTCGATCTACGGATCCGCCAGCATCCGCCAATTCTTCGCCAACCAACCGGTCGCCGTCATGGAGGTTGGTGTACTGCTGACCGGTATCGCCTTGATGATCGTCGGTCTCGCATTCAAGATCTCCGCAGCTCCGTTCCACCAGTGGGCGCCTGATGTCTATCAGGGTGCCGCATCCGGTTCGGTGTCTCTGATGGCAGCCGGCGTCAAGGTGGCGGCCGTTACCGCTCTAACCCGAGTGCTGATGGGGGCGTTCGGGACCCGGATCGATGACTGGGCTCCCATCGTTGCTGTCCTCGCGGCGCTGTCGGTCGTGGTGGGCACTATCGGTGCCATCGGACAGCGCGACCTGAAACGTATGTTGGCCTACTCCGGGGTTGCCCACGCTGGCTTCATGCTGACCGCCTTCGTGGCGGGCCCGGTAGCCATCCCCGAGATCTGGTTTTACCTAGTGACCTACGTTGTCCAACTCGTCGGGGCCTTTACGATCGTTGGTGTGGTCAGCGGAGTCCGTTCCGGTGCATCGCACTTCGACGAATACAAGGGCATGTTCGAACGATCCCCACGGGTGGCGGCGGCTCTGGCCGTGTTCATGCTCGGAATGGGCGGCATCCCGTTCTTTGCCGGCTTCGTCGGCAAGGTTGGTGTGTTCAGCGAAGCAGTGTCGGCGGGCTTCCTGTGGCTGGTCATAGTGGGTCTCGTGGCATCGGTCGCAGGTCTGTTCTTCTACCTTCGGGTGATCGTGATGATGTACTTCGAAGGTCCGGTCGCTGCCGAAGCTCCCGGGACGGCGACGGCACAACCCCGCTTGGTCGGAGGCGCCGGGTTTGTGGTCTACCTCACGGCAGGGCTGACGATCCTGTTTGGTGTGGTCCCGTGGTTGTTGCTCAACATTGTCAGGTGGGCGGTCTAGCCCAGTCCAGCTGCGTCTCGCGACGACGCATTCGTTGACTGAGTCGGGCAGTAGATTGGCATCTCATGATTCGCATGCGCTCCCTGGTGGTTTCCTCGATGCTCGGCCTCAGCCTTCTTGCGGCCGTACTACCACTGCGCGGGGTTGTTGCCGAGGTGGTGACGACGAATATCTATCTCATCGCCGCTGACCAGGTCGAGGATGAAGACGTTTATGTCGCGTCTACTTCGGCCAAGATCGAGGGGACCGTCAATGGTGATGTCATCATCAGTACCGGCAGTCTTCTGATCTCCGGAACGGTCACTGGTGACGTGTTCGTTATCAGCCAGGGAGCGGTCGAGATCACCGGTGAGATCGGCGGCTCCCTGCGTGGGGTAGCCCGCAGCGTTGTTGTCGATGGTGTTGTTGGTGACGATGTCACCATCGCTGCCATGACCTCTCGCATCTCGGGCACGGTCAATAGGGACGCACTCGTGTTTGGCGCGTCCCTCGAAGTCGACGGTGAGGTCAAACGTGACGTCGCCGGACGCATGCTTTCGGCCGTCTTCAACGGCAGGGTCGGCCACGACATTGATATTGCGGTCGGGAATCTGACTCTTGATAGCGCCACCGTGGTGGGCGGCGATGTTCTCTACCGATCAGGGAGGGATGCCGACATCGCGACGACTGTCGAAGTGGCGAGCCAGCTGACCAGATTGCCGACCCGCGGCTCTTGGGGCGTCGAACTCGTACTCACGATTGCCACCGTCGTTGGGTTCCTCGGCTTCCTGTTTGCGGGGATTCTGCTCCTCTGGATGTTCCGCCGGACTGCTCCGCGAGCCGTCGAGGTTGTCTTGGCCAAGCCGCTGCGAGCGGCAGGCGTGGGAGTGGCCGCGATCCTCATTATCCCGCTCGTGGTATTGGTTCTCCTACTGACATTGGTCGGAGTCCCGGTTGCGCTCGCCCTGCTCGTGCTGATGGCGTTGGCGCTGCTGTTCGGCCCGGTCCCTGCCGTCACCGCGATTGGCTCAAAGATCCTGCGACGACGATGGGGCCTGTTTGCCGCGTTCTTCCTCGGTGCTGCGATCTGGCGGTTCGGGATTTGGTTGATCCCGGTTGTGGGCTTCGGTCTCTACCTGGGAGGCCTGGTGGTCGGCGTGGGCGGCTGGCTCTTGGCGATTTGGGAGCAGCGGCGTGAAACCCCAGTGCAAACAGATTTGTTGCCCCGGCCGGCGGCACAACCTGCTCCGGCAGCGATTCCGTCACCAGTCGGCTGGGATGCGCCCTTGGCGCCGGGCAGCAGGAGGGATGCTGAGCCGGAGCCGGAGGAGACAATCGCCGATGACCGGAGTGGCGACGACGGCTAGGTCACTCGTCGTCTTCCTCGCCAAACACGATCCGGGTGTCGGCAAGGGTGCCGGCGCTCGAGCTGTATCCGACGCTGCCCGCTGCCGGTACCTCCGGAGGTGGCGCGTCTCCCGAAGTGAGCGCGGCGATACGAGTGTCACGCTCGGCGATCGTTGCTCGCAGGCGATCGGCCTGGGCTTCCGCATCCTTCAGGGCTTGCTGCAGCCGCTTTTTGTCTGCGGCGAGTTCGCCGGTACTTTCGGCCGATGTAGTCTCGGCGGCAAGCAGCCGGGTTCGTTCCTTGGCGTCACGCAGTTGCTCCCGCAGCGAGGCACGCTCCTTCTCGAGGTCGCGAATCGAGGACTGCGCTATCTCCAGCTCCGCAGAGCTTTCGCCGGACATGCCCCTTGTCTTGTTGCGTTTGGTGATCCGGCCGAGCAGGAACCCGACGATTGTGGCGCCGACCATGAAGGCGGCTATCTCTGTGACGGCGTAAAGCATCCGTTTCCCTCCGGTTGGCTATTCGGGTGGCCCGAGTCTGAATTCAATGCGCCGGTTCATAGCTCGGCCTTCTTCGGTGTCGTTGTCTGCAATGGGGCGGCTCTCGCCATATCCGACGGCGAAAACCCGTTCAGCGGCTATGCCAGAGGCAATGAACCACTCCTTGGCTGCTTCAGCACGCGCTTCGCTCAGCGCTTGATTGGTCTCGGTCGATCCGATGCTGTCGGTGTGGCCCTCGACGGTGATCACAAGCGTCGGGTTTCTGGTGAGGATGCCCGTGCCTACCGGCATGAGCTGTTCGAGCACCGGTGTCAGCCGAGCGCTGCCTGAAGGGAAGCTGGCGCCGTTGAGAAGCTGGCCCGAGATGACGTTGTCATAGATCTCAACGTGCCACTCGGGGAAGGGGGCAAAGGCAGGGAAGACCAGGGGAAGGCGGAATAGCGAGAACGTAGTGTCAACCCCTGGGTCGATCTCTATCTCGTTGACGACGTTCTCAGCACCGAAGCTTTCGATCGCCAACGCCTGTGCAAACTCGACAACGCTCCTGCTCGGCACAGTACCGGTCATGGTGATGATGCCATCCCCTGCCACGACTGCGTTGATGCTCGGCGGTGTCAGGCCGGTCACCTCAACCGTACTTTCGAGGCTGACATCCGGTCCCAGCGCCTGCGTCAGGGCGCCCTGCAACTGAGCGAGGCGTTCGCTACTCGGCGCGTACCCGAAGACCTCTGCCTTTTCTCCTGAAACCGACAGTCCGGAGGTTCCGATGATCGGCAGCACAGCGATTATGTCGGCGCTCGAAGCCACCCAGGAGGCAGGCTCGACCTCGGTGTCGACGACCACCTGATTGTCGAGGAGGGGGGCATAGATGAGGTCGGCGACTGCCTCGAGACGGGCAGCAGCCGCGGGATCATGGACCGTACCTCGCAAGGTGAGCTTCCCGTCCTGGAGCCGCGCGTCGAGGTGGGCAAGGTTGTCGACGCCGCTATCCGAAATCGGGGGGAGGGTGGTTGCCGCCGTGGTCTGCGGCGCAGATGTCGCAGGAGCGGCGGTTGTGGTGGTGACCGGCGCCTCCGTTCCAGCCGCATCGGTATCGAGCCAGCTGATGGCACGGACCCCATCGATGGCGGTGACGATTTCCTCGGCACGTTCTCGATCCGCTGCGGATCCGGTGAGGGTGATGTCGCGACCGGAGACCTCGACGCCGGCGACTATGCCCGCGGCAGCCAGTTCGGCCTCCGCCTTCGATCCGAGATCGTTTTGCTCGCCATTGACGCCGATTGCGACTGCAGCTCCCACCAAGAGCAGCCAGGCAATCACCAGGAGTCTCACACGTGCGCTTCCGAGAGACATAGTTCCGTCCTTGTCTTAACCCTTCCGACTGATGATCGGCGCGGATACAGCGCCGATCAAGGGTTTTGTCGCAAGACCCGGCATCCGGGCGGAGCGTTGCTTCAGCCGTCCGCCGTGGAGCCCGGGATGAGGCAACCGTCGGTCAGTTGGTTGGGGCCACAGGGGTCAGCGGCACCCCGGGGAACCACTCGGATGCGGGGACCGATTCCCATGTCGCCAGGGCATCGTCTACGAGCCCGGTGCGCAACTGCTGCATGCCTTTGCGGAGTCGGTGGGTCGCCGCAGCAGTCTCGACCCGATGGCCCTGCGACAGGTCGCAAACCTCGCGTGCTCGGGTCGACAGCTCGTACGTGCCGATCCTCCTGGCTCGGTCGACAATCTCCTGCTTGGTGAGGGCGATGAGCGGACGGAGCAATGGTGCCTGTGCGTATTTGTCGATCTCGAGGAGGTTGGCTGCGGTTTGCGACGACACCTGGCCGAGAGAGTCGCCATTGACGATGAGAGGTAATCCGAGTTGCTGCGCTACCCGATTTGCGGCTTCTGTCATCAATTGCTTGAGGAGCACCTGGCGAAGCCGAGGCTGTGCTACCGCGTTCAGCTCCTTCTTGATCGGTTCGAAATCGATGACGTGAAGGTTGATGTTGGCGCCATGACCCCACTGCAGGGCAAGTTGGTGGCCAACGGCCAGAGCGTGGTCAGCTTGGTTGCATTCGAGCTGGAAGTGGAGCATATCTATCGGGCAACCGCGGCGCATCATCATCCAGGCGGCGACGGGTGAGTCGATGCCTCCGGATAGCATGACCAGACACGGAGACTGGGTGCTTACGGGGAGACCGCCAGGTCCTGACCATGACCGCGCAACAACCGCAGCCTTCGTCCCCTCGACGCGAACTCTCACCGTCACCTGAGGGTTGGTGAGGTCAACACCCGCGGAGACGTCGTAGAGCGCGTTGCCGATGGCAACCTCAGCTTGGCGTGACCTCCACTCGTGGGTGCCGTTGCGGCGGACTCTTGCAGCGAACGTC
>CBDUNF010000043.1:0-20263 GCA_965368515.1 uncultured bacterium | reverse complement strand
TACCACCAGGGCTGCCCGCCTGTCGTCAACGACGCAGCGATCATCAAGGAGGTCGAAGCAGCCGCAACCTCAGTTCTTGGCGCCCACAAGATCGAACACACCCACCAGAGCCTGGGTGCAGAAGACTTCGCCTGGTTCCTCGAAGACGTTCCGGGAGCGCTCATCCGTCTCGGCGCTGGGCTGCCAGATCGGCACGTCGATCTGCACTCCGCCGCATTCGACATCGACGAGTCCGCCATCGAAACCGGCATCCTCCTCGCTGCGGAAACCCTTTTACGCCTCATGGAGATGGACTAGCGGCGGGTGTGGCTCCACACCTCGGCGGCTTCGTCGACGACGGTGTCGAATTTGAGACCGGTGAGGATGACACCGGCAAATCCTGCATCCTTGGCCGAGGCGGCTACCTCGAGGGACAGATCCCAGGCCCGCTCGCGGGCGATGCCGTCGGCCAGCTCGGCGCGTAGCTGGTCGCCGACCGCGACTGTCCCGATGCTCTCCATCCTCTCGACCCATTTGAGGCTGAAAGGTGGAATGACCATGACGTAGACGGGCGGATCGGCCGGGTCACGCTTCAATCGTTCCATGCTCGGTGCGACGGTCGCCGGATCCATGACCGGCCCGGTTACGAAGAACTGTGCGCCGGCATCAACCCGGCGGCGAAACTGCCAGTCGCGGAACCGAGTGGTCATGCCGGCCTCGAAGCTGGGCAACTGCGCCTGGAGGTCACGGACGTGCTCGATGATCTCGTAGTGGTGTGACATGTGCTCCACTTGCGGCCGGGTGTCACCGACCACGATCAGGAAGGAGCGCACCCCGTTCCCGAGCGCCCCGCGAACCTCGCTCTCGATGGCGAGGATGTTGCGATCCCGGGTCGAGGCGACCACCGTGGGAGTGACCGAGGGGACGTCGTGCGTAATCCGTGCTCCGAAGGCGTAAGGGGAGACGCGGATCTTGCCAAAGGTGTTGTCGGTTATGAGGACCCGCTGCCAAGCGTGATCAAGCATCAGATGTCGCGAGTCCGGCAGGACCGGAGGGTTGACCTCGGCTATCTCTGTCCAGCTGTCACGTTGGGAAAGCATCACGAACCTCGTGCAATGAAGTATTTGGCCCTCGGATGATGAGCGATCAACGCCGAGGTGGTTTGTTCGGGTTGGAACTGGTACCCGGTTTCGGCGCCAACGGCCAGGCCGATCCGGGATGCTCCCAGCAATTCAGCAACTTTCACGTTGTCCTCCAAATCGGGACACGCCGGATAACCCCACGAATAGCGTCCACCGCGGTACTGCTGGCGGAATAGCCCGTGCAGCGACGGGCCGTCTTCATCGCCGAAGCCCCACTCGGCACGGATCCGGCGATGCCAACACTCGGCGAGCGCCTCCGCCATCTCGACACCGAGCCCATGCAGGAATAGATAGTCCTGGTAGTTGTCGCCTGCGAACAACTCGGCAGTTCGATTCGAGACCCGCTCCCCCATGGTGACGATGTGAAAGGCGGCGTAGTCGGGGTCTCCCACCGGCCGAAAGAAGTCGGCGATGCACAGGAACGGCGGCTGCGGCTGCCGCGGGAAGCCAAACCTCATGCGTTCGGTAGCCCGGGATTCATCGGTCCAGACGATCACGTCGTTCCCGTCGGCGTTGACTGGGAAGTACCCGTAGACGACCTGGGGAACAAGAAGGTCCTCCTGGCGAGCCTTGGCCAGTTGCTGACGGAATAGGGCTCGGACCCGATCCTTGAACTCGGCATCGTCTTCCCCCGAGTGCGGCCGGAACTGCCATTGATTTCGGAACAGGGCCGTCTCATTTATGTACTCAGAGATCTCGTCGAGCGGGATTCCCTTCACGACCTTCGATCCCAGGAAAGGGGGCACGAAGACCGTGTTGTCCGTGGCTACCTCAGGCGACCGAGACGGGACGACCACTTCGGCATCGGTCCCGCGCTCATGCCGGTCCGGGAGGCGCCTGGTCTCGACTCTGCCGAAATCCGGATCATCCTCGATTCCGGCTCGTCGGCGTTCGATCTGCTCCATCACGTCGAGGCCGGCGAATGCGTCCTTGCCGTAGAACAGGGGTCCGGGGTACACCTCCCGCAGATCCCGTTCTACGTACGAACGGGTGAGCGCCGCTCCCCCGAGGACAACCGGAACCTCGCTCATGCCACGTTGATCCAGTTGCTCGAGGTTGTCTCTCATCACCAGGGTGCTCTTGACCAGCAGCCCGCTCATACCGATCGCATCGGCTTTGGTTTCGTCAAACGCTGCGATGATCTCCGCTAGGTCGACCTTGATGCCGAGGTTGTGAACGTCGAAGCCGTTGTTAGTGAGAATGATGTCGACGAGATTCTTACCGATGTCGTGCACGTCTCCCTTGACAGTTGCCAGAACAATCGACCCCCGATGGGAGGCATCGCCCTTCTCCATCTGCGGCTCTAGATACGACACTGCGCGTTTCATGGTCTCAGCGCTGCGCAGCACGAAGGGAAGCTGCATGTCTCCAGACGCAAAGAGCTCCCCAACCACCTTCATCCCGCGCAGCAGCGGCTCGTTGATGATGTCGAGCGGACTCGTCCCTGCGGCAACGGCTGCATCGAGATCCTCGTCCAGCCCGGTCATGTTCCCCGATATGACCCGCTGCTCGAGACGTTCCTCCAGCGGCAGATCACTGATGTCTACGGTCTCCGCTGCCGCCACTGTCACGCCCTCGAACTCTTCGATCAGTGTCATGAGCGGGTCATAGTCGTCACTCCCGCGGTCATAGATCAGGTCGAGGCAAAGACGCCGGTGCGTATCGTCAATCTGGTGGAGCGGCCGGATACGGCCCGCATGGATGATGGCGGCGTCGAGGCCGGCAGCGACGCACTCGTGGAGGAACATCGAATTGAGCACATGCCGAGCCGCCGGCCGCAGCCCGAACGAGACATTCGAGACACCGAGCACGGTGAACACACCGGGTAGCTCTTCCTTGATTCGTTTGATGGCCTCAATGGTCGCCAGGCCATCGCCGCGGAGGTCGGCGTCACCGGTCGTCAGGGGAAACGTCAGTGCATCGAAGATGAGGTCCTGCGGCTCCATCCCATAGCGGTTGACCGCAAGGTCGTAGAGACGGTGCGCAACCTCCATCTTCCATGCAACGTCGCGAGCCTGTCCTTTCTCGTCGATGAGGAGGCAGATGACGGCGGCCCCGTGGTCGCGGGCCAGTTGGAAGACCTGGTCGGCCCGCGATCCCGGTTCGTCTCCATCCTCCAGATTGGCCGAATTGAGAACCGACCTACCGCCGATGCGTTCCAACCCGGCCTGAAGGACGCCGGGTTCAGTGCTGTCGAGGACAAGCGGCACGGCAACCTGGGTAGCGAAGCGGCCGGCCAGTTCGTCCATGTCTGCGGCTCCGTCACGACCGACGTAGTCGACACACAGATCGATGAGATGAGCCGATTCCGCCACCTGGGAACGGGCGACTTCAAGACAGGAATCCCAGTCCTCGCCGAGCATCGCCTCGCGGAACTGCTTCGACCCGTTGGCGTTCGTGCGTTCGCCAACGATCAGGAAGGACGTGTCCTGGGCAAACGGCACAAAGCTGTATGTCGAGGCCGCTCCGGGGAGCTGTACCGGCTCACGGCGAGCAGGTGTCAGCTCGCGGCATTGGTCGACGACCGCCCGCAAATGATCCGGGGTGGTTCCGCAGCAGCCTCCGATGACGCTCACACCAAGATCGGTGATGAAGTGAGCTTGCTTGTCGGCGAGGCTCTGCGGAGACAGGCCGTAGTACATCTCACCGTCGCGGACTTCCGGCAATCCCGCGTTGGGTATGGCCGCGATCGGCACCCGGCTGTGGCGAGCAAGATAGCGGAGGTGCTCCTCCATCTCCTCAGGACCGGTGGCGCAGTTGAGACCAATGACGTCGACGCGTAGCGGTTCAATGGCGCTGAGAGCCGCTCCGATCTCGGTCCCCGGCAACATCCGCCCGGACGTCTCGATGGTGACCTGGGCCTGAATCGGCACGTAGTGTCCGAGTGCCTTCATCGCTCGCCGGCTTCCCGCAACTGCGGCCTTCAGAGTCAACAGGTCGTACATCGTCTCGATGATCAGAAGGTGGCTTCCCCCATCCAGAAGCCCGCGCGCCTGCACTTCGTACGCCTCGGCGAGTTCTGCGTATGTGATCTGGCCAAGCGATGGGAGCTTGGTTCCGGGGCCGATAGATCCGGCGACCCAGCGCAAACTGTCCGGCGTCGAATGGTCGGCGGCTACCGAAACCGCGATTTCGGCGGCGGCACGGTTCAATTCGTACGCACGGTCGGCTACCCCGTACTCGGCCAACGGCACGGCGAATCCGCCAAACGTGTTCGTCTCGATTACATCGACTCCAACCGACAGAAACTCATCATGCATTGCTGCGATGACATCGGGGCGAGTGATGTTGAGGAGTTCGTTACACCCTTCGAATTCGTCGCCGCCAAAGTCATCTGGACCCAAACCAGCTCGCTGCAGAGTCGTACCCGCAGCACCATCGAAGATGATCACTCGATCGGCCAGAGCATGGAGGAACTCGCTCATGAGCCGACCGGCCGACTACATCGCGAAGAGGTCTCTCTGGACACTGCTATCTCCTTGGGGGTCCACGGTCGTGCTGTGGCGAGCGGACTCGAGACACACGAAACCGGGAACATGTTTCGGGCTACGAGCGTTGGCACCGTGTCCACACCGGATGCCGCGACTGCAAGGGGCCGTATTACTGGGTTGTGGTTCGGCAGGTTAGACCCCTCAGAATCGGTCATGACCAAAAATCCGTCAGCGCGATCCCTGTCGGCGATGGGTAGCGTCGGGCTCATGGTGCAGTCCCTGATCGATCTTTCGAATCCAGGTTTCATTCAGGATCCCTATCCCGCCCTAAACCAGATGAGGGAGTCGGCTCCGCTGATATACGACGAGCCGTCGAATCTGTGGATGGTCACACGTCACGAAGATGTCAGAGGTTGCCTGCGCGATCGGAGGCTCGGCCGCGTCTACGACCACGTCACCACCGCTGAGGAAGTGGGGGCGACGCCGCGTGACCCCAGGTGGGAGGCGTTCTGGAAGGTCGAGAAGCATTCGCTGCTCGAACTAGAACCCCCAGATCACACCCGGCTGCGGCGACTGGTTTCGAAGGCGTTCACGGTTCGGGCAGTGGAGGCGCTCCGGCGACCCGCAGCAGACATCGCCCGACAGATCCTCACCGACATCCACGACCAGAACGACGTCGACCTTCTGGCCGACTTTGCCCAGCCGTACTCAGTCCGAATCATCACCAAACTCCTCGGGGTGCCCTTCGAAGATCACAAGGACTTGCTCGACTGGTCGCACCGTATGGTCAAAATGTACGAGCTGAATACCGACGACGAGCAGGCCCAGTTGGCGGCTGAAGCCGCAGCCAATTTCGACAGCTACGTCCGGGGACTCATCCATTTCCATCGTGATGACCCGCACGGTGGCCTCATCGGCGAATTCGTTCACGCGGAGGTTGACGGCGAGCGACTCACCGTCGAGGAGATCGTTTCCACGGTGATAGTGCTCCTCAACGCCGGTCACGAAGCAACCGTCAACACAGTGGGCAACGGAATGACCGCCTTCCTGAGAAACCGTGACGAGTGGCACCGCGTCATCGACGGCTGGGTCGCCCCGGCAATCGCTATCGAGGAGATGGTCCGCTGGGATGCCCCGCTGCAGCTCTTCGAGCGCTGGGTCCTCGCCGACGACGTCGAGATCGCCGGGCACAAGCTCGCCTTTGGTGACAAGGTGGGACTGCTTTTCGGGTCGGCCAACCGTGACCCTCGGGCCTTCGACGACCCCGACACCTTCCGCGCCGACCGGCATGCGGCGCACCACATCGGTTTCGGCGGTGGCACTCACCATTGTCTCGGAGCGCCACTGGCTCGCCTCGAACTCGACATCGGGCTGGCATCAATGGCAGCGGCCGCACCCGAAATGGAGTTGCGAGCCGATCCCGTTCGTGAAAATGCCTTCACTATTCACGGCTACGAAGCAGTCCACGTCCGCCTCCGCCCCTAGGCCGGAGGGAATCTCAGGCAGGCGTCGCGCTTGGCAAAGACCGCCGGCGCACCGGCATAGGCGGGATTACTCCAGTATCAGCAGACCCTCGTCCTCCAGAGCCGTCCGCAGAGCCGCGTCTTCACCCGGACGTACCGACACGGTGAGCACACCACCGCCACCGTGCGGGGCGTGGCGCAGCTGGAGGTCCCGGATATCCACCGAAGCAGACCCAAAAGCACGTCCTACCCGAGCCAACTCGCCGGGTTCGTCGGCAAGGGCGACTCGAACTGCAACCGAACCGGGGGCAAGGCTGTGTCTGATCTGCTGGCCCCGCGCCAGGAAGGTCCTGATCGATTCGTCGTCGCCGTCGCTGAGGGCAGTCGCCACGGTGCCCAGCCTCTGGCGGAAGTCGTCTATGACCGCCAGGATCTGTGGCGAGTTGAGTTCGAGCACATCAACCCAGTTGGCTGGATCGGAGGCGGCGACGCGGGTCAGGTCGCGAAAGCTCCCGGCCACGAGTTCGAGAGTCTTGGTGCGATCGGCCGCTTCGTTGACCAGTGCGGTCGCCAACACCTGTGGGAGATGGCTGATCATCGCTACGCCGGCGTCGTGCTCACCTGCAGTCATTCGCAGTGGCCGCGCCCCAAGCTGTTCGAGCACCTCTTCGACGTACTTCAGGTCCGCTTCGGCAGCCCCATCGGTAGTCACAACCCACGTTGCGCCGCGAAACAGCGATGGAGTCGCTCCGGACGGACCACGGGTCTCCCGGCCTGCCATTGGGTGGGTGCCGACAAAGCGCTTGCCCCGCGCCCGGGCAACGACGTCCAGTTTCACACCGGCCACATCGATGACGAGACCCGGCGCATCCAGTCCGGCAACCTGCTCGAGGATCGCACGAGGCGGGCCGGCGAGCACAAGCAGATCCGGACTACCGGCGACAAGCGTCTCATAGGTATCGACCGCGGTAGTGACCGCTCCGAGCTCGTGCGCCGATGCCAACACGGCCGGATCTGGATCCCACCCGGCCACCTCCCAACCGTGCCGGGCCAAACCCAGACCGATCGAAGCACCGATCAGGCCGGTCCCGGAAATGGCGACAGAAGGCATCTACCGGAACGAATCCATCACGGCGAGCATTGCTTGCACCTGCTCCATCAATGCGGCGAACTCAGTCGGGAGAATCGCCTGCGGTCCGTCAACCAGCGCCGTTTCCGGTGCCGGGTGCACGTCGATCATGAAGCCGTCGGCCCCGGCGGCGACTGCGATCAGCGTCAGACTCGGCACCAGACTGCGCTTCCCACCTGAGTGCGATGGATCCACGATCACGGGAAGGTGCGACAGCTCCTTGAGCACGGGTACCGCTGAGATATCCAGGGTGTTGCGTGTGGCGGTCTCGAAGGTGCGAATCCCCCGCTCACACATGATGACGTCGTGGTTGCCCTCTTTGTAGATGTACTCCGCGGCGTTGAGCCACTCTTCGATGGTCGCCGTGAGTCCTCGCTTCAGCATCACCGGCTTGTCCTGCTTGCCGAGTTCCGACAGCAGCGTGAAGTTGGCCATGTTCCTGGTGCCCACCCGGATGAGGTCGGCGTAGCTGCTGACTAATTCCACATCCCGGGGATCAACTGCCTCGGCAATAAACGGCATACCGAATTCCTCACGCGCTTCGGCTAGAAGTTCGAGGCCCTTCTCGGCAAGCCCTTGAAACGAATACGGCGAGGTACGCGGCTTGAATGCATCGCCGCGCAAGATCTTTGCCCCGGCCTTGGCCACTGCAGCGGCGGAGGCAAAGAGCTGTTCGCGGTTCTCGACTGCACATGGCCCGGCGATCGGAGCGAAGTGGCCCCCGCCGACCGGTACCCCACCGACATCAACCACGGTGTCTTCGACCTGGAAGTCGCGGCTGACGAACTTGAAGGGCTTGAGCACGGGCACGGCGCGCTCGACACCGGCGAAGGCTTCCCAGGGAAGCTGCTGGATGGCATTGCGGTCACCGACCGCACCAATGACGGTCCGCTGCTTGCCCACGGAAACGTGCGCCTCAGCACCGATGGACTCGAGCCGTTCGATGACGTGAGCGACGTCATCGGATGAAGAGCCCTTTTTCATGACGATGATCAAGGATTCATCCCCTTTTGTGGATTTCATAGATCTCTCCGAAGTGTTTCGCCATGCTAGGAGGTTGCACCGGCTGATGAACCAGGGGACCTGGCTCGGTAGGCTGAGCCGCTATGAGGCGAATCCTTGTCAGCGGGGCGGCCACCTGGACCGGTGGCCGACTCATCCGCACACTCGAAACCAGAACCGATGTCGAGGTGATTGCCGTTGATGAGATACCCGCCCGCATCCCCCTGGAGACGGACGTCCACCTGTTCGAAACGGACAACCCGGAGTTCGCCCATTTCGTCATCGATGCCAAGCCGGACGTCATGGTCCATCTGCAGACCGTCGATCGGTCGGCGCTACTCGGTGGGCGGCGCGCTCACGACGAGGCCGTGGTCGGTGCCCAAGCGCTGTTCGGCGCCATCCACCGCTGCAAGTCGATCAAACAGGTCATCGTGAAATCGGACCTGTGTGTTTACGGGATGGGACCGCGCAATCCATCAGTTGTTACCGAAGACGCCGAGCTGGACAGCCGCAGAAGCCGCTACGCCAAGGACCTGAAAACAGTGGAAGGCTTCATGACCGACACGGCCGCGATCCGTCGGGACTCCATCTTCACGATCCTTCGCTTCGCACCCGTCTTCGGGCCTGATGTCACCAACCCTTTGAGCCGCTACCTGCGGCTACCGATCGTGCCCACCCGCCTTGGGTACGACCCGCGAATGCAGTTGATTTCGGGAAGGGACGCGGTGAGGGCTCTCGAACACGCTATCGACAACCCCACCAGCGGAGCGTTCAACATCGCAGCTCCCGGCCAACTGTATCTGTCCCGCATCCTGCGGCTCGGCAAGCGTCTCGCCCAGCCGCTCCCCCGCCGCGCCTACGACATCGCCGTGCGTGGCATGAGTCGCGCCGATCTCCACCTTCCCGACCACATCAAACGACTGGTGCACCACGGCATGGTCGCCGACACGCGCCGGATGGTGGACACTCTCGGCTTCACACCCGACCAGGGTCTTCGGCAAACGGTTCTAGATGGCTACGGACGCTTGGCGCCCAGACCGGCTGCACCATGAGCCTCAGGGACAAGACCAAGAAGGAACTCCTGGACCTAGCCAGGAAACATGACATCGTGGGTCGGTCTCGTATGTCGAAGGCCGAGCTGGTCTCGGCTCTCGAGAGGTCCATTGGTCCGAGCTCACGACCCTCGCCGCGTCCTGATCCCGCGGCGAGAAAGGAGGCCCTCGCTGTCAGGCTCGCTTCCTTTGTCGACGCCACTCAGTCGTGCAACTGGCGAAGCATCGAAGGCCACGCTTGCGGTCTTCCGGTCATCAAGAAGAAGAGACGGTGCGCACTCCACGGCGGTATCGACAACACTGACCTGGCGATACCGGTGACCGGGCAGCTTGGCTTCGATACTTGGCCCACCCTGTTGCGACACCTGTGGCTGGCCACCTATGACGTCGACCCTATTGGTCTCGACCCGATCGTTGCGGACATGGTTTGGCATCTGACCAACTACCTCTACTTCGACTACTTCCGGGTCGAGGTCGAAGGCGTCGAACACATCCCGACCGCCGGACCGGTGCTGTTAGCGGCTAACCATGGCGGAGCTGCTCTCCCCTATGACGCCGCCATGTTGACTCTGGCAGTCACCAATGAGATGCCGGTACCGCGGCGACCGCGGCTCATGGCAACCGAGGTATTCAATGCCACCCCTACCTTGTCCCACTTGTATAGAAAGATCGGTGGTGTCTACGCAGCACGAGGCGACGCCGACTACCTGCTGGGGAACGGGCATATGGTCGGCGTCTTCCCCGAAGGTGTACGGGCTTTCCAGAAGCCGTTCTCGCAGGCCTATCACGTACAGCGTTTTGGGCGCGGTGGCTTCATCACGATGGCCGAGCGACACGGTGCGCCGGTAGTACCGGTTGCCATCGTCGGCTCAGACGAGGTGCATCCCGCGGTCTTCTCCTCACAGGTTCTGGCCCGGATCGTTCGCCTGATCTGGCCGTCACAACGAGTCGAGGAAATGGCCGTCTACCTCAACCTGATCCCGCTCCCGATTCGATGGCGGGTTCGCTTTCTCAGCCCGATCATGCCGGCACATCAAGGCTCGGACCCTGATCCTCTCGAGATGCTGGAGAAGACTGAACAGATTCGCTCGATGATCCAGCTCAACCTTCACGACATGTTGGCGCAGCGCGGATCTGCCATCTGATCGCCCCACACACATGTGCTTGCAATAGCTAGCACTTTGCGATATCGTGCTAACGATGAAGCAGATCAGTGACGTCGGTGAATACATCCGCCATCAGCGGGAGCGCAGCGCTATGTCGCTACGCAAACTCGCGGAAACGGCTGGGATCTCAAACCCGTATCTGAGTCAGATCGAACGAGGTCTCCGCAAGCCATCGGCAGAGATTCTGAAGTCACTGGCCCGGGGTCTCTCGATCTCAGCGGAAACGCTGTACGAGCGCGCCGGGCTGCTTGATGAAGTCGGAACGAGACGGGATGTTCCCGAAGCAATCGCTGCCGACGAGACACTCACAAAAGCACAGAAGACCGCGCTGCTCGAAATCTACGGCAGCTTCATTGGTCAGATCGAGGAGTAGAGAAAATGGAACTCAAGAACACCAAAGAGCTCGCCAAGAAGACGGCCTTCGTCGTTGTCGGTGCTCCGGTTGTTGTCAGCCGCAAGGTCAAGGACTTCGGCACCAAGATGATGACCGACGCACAGGGACAACTCGATGAGTACGCCGTCGAGGGTGAGAAAGTCACCAAGCAGCTCAAGGACCGCAACGTGGTTGAGGAGCTCGAACACCGCATAAACATCGACAAGGTCCAGGACCGTGTCGAGCAGCTGCGCGATCAGCTCGAGACCACACTCAACAACTGGCGTGAGTCATTCACCCCGGAAGAAGAGAAGAAGGCTGCCCCGGCTGCCAAGAAGGCAACCGCCACCAAGCCGGCCGCCAAGAAAGCACCCGCCACCAAGGCAACGGCCACGAAGGCACCAGCCAAGAAGGCACCAGCCAAGAAGGCCACGGCCACCAAGGCTGCGGCCACCAAGGCTGCGGCCAAGAAAGCACCCGCCAAGAAGGCGGCCGCCAAGAAGACCCCGGTCAAGGCGTCCAAGTAACAACAGAACCGGCCGGGAAGGAGATCAGTCGGCAGACCGGCTGACGAAGCTCTCCCTCCCTTCCTGCTTCACTTACCCGGCCATCAGGAAGACCCCCGGCATCAGCCGGGGGTCTTCTGCTTCTTGAAAGAGGCGGACCTAGTACCTGATGATGGGTTCTAACTCGCTGGCGTGCTCGACCCAGCGTTCCACCATCGCTTCGGTGGGTAGCCTGCGGACCAGCATCTTGCTGGTGTTGGATTCGATCATCGCGGTGAGCAGGTTTGCGGGGTTGCGGCGCCTGAGTTCCTTGACGGTGTCGACGCCGGCAGACTCGAGCAGGTCGGAGTACTCCTCGCCCACCCCACGGACCCGCATCAAATCGGCCCGGTTCACCCATTCGAGGATCGACTTCTCGCCGATACCTGTGGCAGCGGCGATTTCTCTCCTGCCCTTTCGTGTTGCACCCTTCTTTAGCAAAGCTTCAACGGTGCGGATTCTCGCTTTGCGGAGGCTCGTGGCCTGCTTGTGGCCGATCCCCTCGATCGTATCGATCGACGCCATACCCGTCCTTCCCGGTCAACTTCCCAGCAGTGCGTCGAACCCCTCAGTCCACGATCACACGGCGCAGAGAATACTTAGTTCTCGGCAGCCAATGCCAGACGACTTCAAATGAGCTTCTAACGCGACGACTGCAAATCGACGAGGTCATCGGCCGACAGAACCCGTTTGCCGGGGAGACGGTCGAACCAGACCTCCTCAACCCAGTCCGGATGGGCCTGTAGCAACTGATCGAAGCTGGCCGCGCCCTCCATGCTGATCAGCCGCGGCCAAAGACTTTCGCCGATGACAACAGGATGACCGACGGCATACCGAAACTTAGGCACGACGGCTGGCTTGTGACTCTCCCGGTGGAGCTCGAGCATTCGCAAGACCTCTTCGCCCCGTGACCCCGGGTAGTCAGCGTGGATGAGAACAAGCGTATCGAATTCGTCCAGGCGATACAGCGTGTCAATACCCACTCGCAGCGAGGCAGCGTCGCTGTGCTGACCTTCGAGATCGATCACCACGATGGCATCACCCAGGTCGACATGATCGAGGATCTCCTCGGCATCAGGCCCAAGTACAACGATCACCGAATCAACCGGCCATTGCTGCACCTCGGCGGCCACGTGCTCGATCAAGGTCGAGCCGCGAAACTCAGCCAGATACTTCGAACCCTCGAAGCCTGAACCAACATCGGCAGCGAGCACCATTGCGGCGACCTTCAAGAACCATCCTCCTTCGAACGAGCGGCCACGCTAGTACCGGCGGCTCGGGAAGCAGTCATTCCGACTTGGCAAGACGAAGCAGCTTCCGTCCGCTCAGCCGTGCCCACCAGAGGTACACCGCACCGGCAGTCAACACTACCGAGCACAGTGCCTGGTACCACGTGCTCCATCGGTACTCATCGAGCGACCACGAATAGAGGAACCCGAGCGCCCCCATCGTCAGCTGTGCAGCACCCGCGGTCACAAACACGCCGCGCCCTTCCGGTCTGGCCATCACCGCAATGCCCGTCACGGACCAGGCGAGAAAGACCGCACCCACCCAGCGCAAACCACCGAGATTGCCGGCAACGGCGTCGTCCAATCCGATGATCTCGAAATACGCCACCGGGAAGATGACCAACGGCAATGCCAGCGCCAGGTTGATGAAGATGTACACGACGAACGCCGCGGTCAGCGTCGCAGCCGGGTCTTTGACCTTCTTTGGTTCCCTGACGAAACGATCCGATTGGACCGGTTCCTGGGCATCTGGTTGATCGGTCACTTCTCGTCCTCCATCCCTTTCAACATCTCCCCCACCAGCACTTCCTGTAAAGCTCCGAGGAACATAACGAACGCAACCTCAGGATCGTCAACAGCCTCCGTGGGCAAGCCGGCCTCAAAGAGTCCCTTGCGAGCAGCAAGCACAATACGTGCTTCCCCAATGACCCTTGCCCACGCGGCCGCATCCTCGCCGTTGAGGATCATCGGTCCCGCCGCCGCAGCATCGAGCCCGCTATTGAACGTCTCTCTGTCTGCAGAGCGCGCCTCAATCCTCTCCTTGCTCGCAAGCCGGTCGAACTCGCGTGAAGCGTCGTCGTCGTCCGCATAGATACGCGGCGTCAACCGTTCCCGCGCTGGGTCGTCCTTCTCGACGCCGGCGCCGCCCAACAGAGTTCCCAGTCGCGACAAGAGCGCGATCTCTGGCCCTTGGAGATTCACCTCGATGCCCTGATTCGTCGCACGAAACCAACTCATCGACGCTCCAGGGTTGCCCACAGACCATGATGGTGCAGCCGGAATGCACTCATCTCAGCCTGTTCGCGTGGTCCGGCATCGACGACTGCTCGGCCGTCGTTATGAACCTGCATCATGAGCCTGGTCGCCTCTTCCTTTGGGTGGCCAAACAAGGTGCGAAACACCCACACCACGTAGCTCATGAGGTTCACCGGGTCATCCCACACCACCACGTCCCATATGGGCACGTAGTCCTTTCGTGTGTCACCGGCCGGTCCTTCCACCTCCGACGGAGCGGTGGTCATTTGGCACCCCCCGGCAGCATGCGTTGCGTGTTGATCCATTCCTCGAAGTCCTGCTTGGCGACCCGCCACTCTCGTCCAAACTTCACGCCGGGGAGATCGCCCGACCGCAGCTGACCGGTCACCACATATGAGGAGACACCCATGTATGCAGAGATGTCGGCGACCGACAACCAATCCTTTGCTATGTCTACGCTGATCCTGTCCATTGCGCAGCACAGGCTATGAGGCCGCGAGGCATCCGGCAAGGTCGATGACACCGATCGTTCGGACCACTTGCTTCCGATTTCGCGCTCTGGGATACTTCCCACGGGGTGGAGTGGCAGGAGGTGTACGGGATGATTCACTCGTCTTCCGTCGCAGGTCATCATTTCTTGATGGCACGTCGCCGCGGCTATGACCCGGCGGAAGTAGACGCAGTCATCAAGCGGCTGGTTGCGACTCTGCGCAAGTACGAAGAGCGTGATGCTGCCCTTGCCGCCGAAGCCGGCGACGCCGCGACCGTCACCGATCTCGAGCAGATCCGAGTCGCCCGCAGCAACATCGCGGATGCTGCGACCCAAACCGAGGAATTGCGACAGCAGGCCGTTGCCGAGCTCGACGCGGCCCAGCTTCGCTCTGAAGAGGTCTTGGCCGAGGCACAAGAGAAGGCCGACCTCATCATCGAGACGGCTCGCGCCGACGCCGCCACCCTCGCGTCTCGACGCAACGAGCGAAGCGAGGCGCTAATCACATCCGCTCTCTCCGAGGTCAAGACACTGCGGTCACGGACCCTGCGGGAGACCAACGAGTACCGGGCCACAAAGCGAGCCGAAGCGGCATCGCTGGTTCAGACAGCGGAACTGACCAGTGAGGAAATGGTCGAGAACGCCCGCCACGAGGCCGGCTCGATTCTCGGTCGAGCACGCCGCGAGCACGCCGCCCTCGAGCAGCGACTCGCCCAACTCCGATCCGCCATCGCCGGTATCGAAGGCCAGTTTCGCAACCTCGCCGAATCAACGCTGGAGCAGACCGAGATCATGACGTCGATGATCTCGCTCGAGACCGAAGACCTCGAAGACGTCATGGAGGACACCACCCCCGACGTAGTCAGACTCACCCAGCAAGGCAGGACGATCGACCTGACCGAAGAAGCTACTGAAACGCCGACCGGCGACCACCCACTTCAAGAGCACTTTGCGGTTGCTCCCGGCAACACGATCTACCAAAGGCGGGGCGGTGGCCTCCGCCGTCGGCTCGAAGAAGAAGATCTGGCGCACCCCAACGGCAGCGAATAGCCTCAGGCTTCCGCGAGCACCTTCTCAGTCGTCGGACGGGTGAGGATGAATGTCGCCCCTACCGCAGCCAGAGATACCAGGAATACCCGGATAACTGCCCCATCGACGGCGAATACCAGGGAGAACCCAACGCTGACCAGCATCAAGCTGATCGCATAGACCTTGATCCGACGTGGAATCCCGTAACCGGCTCGATACGCTCGGACGGTCGGTCCAAAACGCGGATGATTCATCACCCAGCGATACATCCGGTCACTCGACCTGAAGAAGAAGTACGTCGCCAGCAGCAAGAAGATCGTCCCCGGAAGTACCGGAACGACGTATCCCGCGATACCCACACCGAGGCTCACGAAACCCAAAACGGCGTACACGACTCGTCCCAGCCGACTGGACATCAGCTGGGCATCCTCGATCTCGGGCAACGACGGCACCGACGGCGTCTCGTGAAGAACCGACATACGGATTGGGATCCCTTTTGGAGCTAGCGGAAGCAACAATCGTCGCCCCAGAAGCCGACATCAAGTCGGAGCGGACTCGGCAGAGCCAAGTCCGGGCGAGATCAGTCCCCCTTTGGGGGGAAGGTACCGCCGGCGGCGAAGCCGGGGGTAGGGGGGCTCGCTCTTCGCCAAACTCCCGCCGCGGCAAATGTCAGGCTTCTACCGCACCTGTCTCTAGCGGTTCGATGCATTCGGGGTAGTTGTTGGCGACCTTGTTCACCAGGGTGGAGACTGGATGCTCGGCCATCTGCTCCTTGGGGAACACCGTCAGCAGACTTTGGAGGTGGTTGCGGTCATTGTTGTCACGGTCGAGCCATTCGGACCAGGATTCCTCAGGAAGGATTACGGGCATCCGATCGTGGAGCTCGGCGACCATCGGATTGGGACTGCCGGTCAATATCGTGCAGGTCTTCACCCAGCCTTCGGTTTCGGGGTCCTTCCAGCTCGCCCACAGGCCTGCCAGGGCGAGTGGCCTGCTGTCCGCCCGGTAGATGTAGTGCGGGAGCTTGCCATCGGGACGACGCTGCCACTCGTAGAAGCCGTCCGCCGGGATGAGGCACCTCCGTTTGCTAAACGAGTCACGAAACGCCGGCTTATCTGCGGCGGTCTCCGATCGGGCGTTGATGTTACGCGCTCCGATCTTCTTGTCTTTCGCCCAGAACGGGATCAAACCCCAACGAAAGGCACCGAGCAAGCGTTCCCCATCGTGTTCGGCGACTGCGTACACCGAGTCAGTTGGGGCTACGTTGAACGACGTCGGCAGCGATTCGGTTCTTATGGTTTCGACGCCCAACGCATCGGCATAGAACTCTGGATCGTGGGATTGAACAAAGCGGCCGCACATCTCCCTATTGTCCCAGACCGTCTCGGGTTTCGTGCCGCGGCGCGAGAAGCGATAATTGCACCGTCCGACTCACCAAGAAGCGAATCATCGAAACAGCAATCCGACAACTAGCGGCTGCCGCAGGCGTTCTCACAGAGTGGGTCGACGTGTGGGGCAATCCGCAGCAGGTCACGCCGGAGCATCTCCTCGCAACCATCCAAGCCCTGACCGGTCGAAGCTTGACCTCCTCTCAGGAAATCGAAGCAGCCGCGACCGAACTCCAAAATCAGCTACCGCTGGTCGAACCGGTGCTGGTGGCATGGGCGGGGCGATTCCCTGACACCACGACTCGAAACCCGGTTGCGTCCGCCTATCTCGTAACCGAACAAGGCGACGAGATTCCAGTGAAGATCGATGAAGGGAAGCTCAGCCTCGACCGGCAGATCCCCCTTGGGTATCACGAACTCCATATCCCCGGAGCCGCCCAACCCACCTTCGTCATTTCTGCTCCCGTCCGCGCCGCCGCCGCCCCGACCCGTGCACTCGGGATCCTCGCACCGGTCTATTCGATGCGAAGCAGTGGCAGCGATACCGGTGTCGGCAACTTCGGCCACCTAGGGCAACTCGCCGATGCTGGTCTGGTTACCGGCGCCACCGTGATCGGGACCCTGCCCCTGGTGGCCACTTTCCCCGATCAGCCGTCGCCGTACTCTCCGGCGTCGCGACGGGCGTGGAACGAGCTATTCGTTGATCTCGTCGCCGCCCCCGGCTGGGAAGGGGATATTCCCGAGTACGACGGTGATCCGCTCTGGGTTGACTACGACGTCGCCGGCCCGCCAATTCGTGATGCGATTGCCGCCTATGCAAAGTCGATCGCAAGCCAACCACAGCTGGCTTCGCTCGTTGAGCAGTTTGCGGCGGCCAATCCAGAAATGCGCCGCTACGCCGAATTCCGCGCCGCCTGTGACCGCTACGGGCGTGACTGGCGAGCTTGGCCAGACTCGGCCTTCGGCCATCCCAACCGAGTCGGCTATCACCTGACCGCACAGTGGCTGGCCACGGAGCAACTCCATGACCTCAGCAACCGATTGTCGCAACGCGGGCAATATCTATACCTCGATCTCCCGATCGGGTGCCACCCCGACGGTTACGACATCTGGGATCAACCTGATCTATACGCCCCCGCCAGCGTGGGTGCTCCGCCCGACTCCCTGTTCCTCGGCGGCCAAGACTGGGGCCTACCGGCTGCGATTCCAGCCAATTCGCGACTCGACGGACATCGCGCTTACATCAAGGCGGTCCGCCACCAGTTGTCAGTTGCCGGGCTGCTCCGCATCGATCACGTCATGGGGCTGCACCGAGCGTGGTGGGTGCCCCACGGACTGGCTGCGACAGACGGCGCCTACGTCATGCAGCCGACCGACGAGATGTTTGCAATCATCTGCCTCGAATCTCATCGTGCCGGGGCTGCCGTTGTGGGAGAAAACCTCGGCACTGTTCCCAAGGCGATCAGCGAGGCCCTGGACGAACACCGTCTGCTGGGGATGAAGGTCGGGCAGGACGGTCTCAACGAACCGGAACGTGATGAATTGATTGCATTGAGCACCCACGACACACCGCCCTTCGCCGCATGGTGGCATGCCCACGATGTCACCGATGGTGAAGATCTGGGCGTCTATGCCGACGGTCGCGGCGATGTCGCCCGCTCACACCGAAGTGACACGATCGAGTACCTCCAGGATGTACTTGGTACCACGGGTCTCGAGGACACGCGCGATGCGATAATGGCTTGGATGGCGGCTTCGGACGCCAACATTGCGATCATCAACGTCGACGATCTCTGGGGAGAGGAGAGACGACAAAACGTGCCGGGCACCGACACCGAACGCCCCAATTGGAGAGCGCGCCACGCCCTCGCAATGGACGATCTACTGGCGAACCCGCAGCTCCTGAGTCATCTCGAGCATCTATACGAAATTCGCAACACACCCCAAGACGGGTCTACAGCCTCCGAAGCGGAGTCTCAGTAGGCTCGGGCGCTATATCATCCCCATCCCCTTCAAGGAATTCCTGTGCAAGAAACGACATCACGGTACGAGCTGGAGAGCACACTGCTTCAGATCGCCGGCAACTACTCATGGACCTGGGATAGCGAAGCACGCGAGCTATTCCGGCACATCCCCGCGATGAACGGCGAGGCGGCGCTTCACCCCGCCGAGCGCATCAAGCTTCTCACCGAAGACGATTGGGCCGGTCTGGTCGGCAACAAAGAATTCACAGAACTAGCGCGCTCAGCCCACCTCAAGATCCCGCAACCTGTCCATCTCGAAGACAGCGAGACAGTCGCATACTTCTCGCCTGAGTTTGGCGTATCCGAGATGCTGCCGCAGTACTCAGGTGGCCTCGGAGTACTCGCCGGTGATCACCTCAAAGCTGCCAGCGACCTTCGCATGCCGCTCCTTGGTGTCGGCCTGTTCTATCGGGATGGCTTCTTTCGGCAAGCGCTCGAGGACAACGTCCAACGTGAACGCTACGAGACCAACAACCCACGGTTCCTCGGGCTGACCGCCACGCCGGCACGCGTCGAACTCCAGCTTGCCGACCGCATGGTTACCTCTCGGGTTTGGCAAGCCAATGTCGGTTCGACTCGGCTTTTCCTGCTCGACACGGATCTCGAGGTCAACGACGAACAAGGCCGACGGGTTTCCGACCGTCTCTACAGCGGAGACCGCGAACACCGTATGCGTCAGGAACTGCTGATGGGTGTGGGCGGCGTGCGGGCAATCCGCCAACTCGGCTACGAACCGGCCAAGTTCCACCTCAACGAAGGCCACGCCGGGTTCCTCGCTCTCGAGCTGCTGGCCGAGGAGGTCGCCAACGGACTGACGCTCGACCAGGCGGTCGAGGTGATTCGTAAGCGCATCGTCTTCACAACTCACACCCCCGTGCCGGCGGGCATCGATAGGTTCTCTCCCGATCTCATGCGGAAGTACCTCGGAGTCTGGGCCGATCGCTATGGCGTCGACATGGACGAACTCCTCAGACTCGGCATCCTCCCCGGCAGCGATGACCACTTCAACATGGCTGCTTTCTGCATCCGAGTTGCCGGGCGCTGCAACGGCGTGTCGCGCCTCCATGGTGCGGTCAGTCGAACCATGTTTCAAGAGGTTCCGGGTGGCTCTGAAATCACATCGGTCACCAACGGCGTCCACGCCCGTACCTGGGTCGCACCCAAGCTCCAGCAAATCTTCGATGACAAGCTCGGGACCGAGTGGCATCGACCGGACGCACAGATCTGGTCCGGTGTCGACAACATTGGCGACGACGAGATCCGGACTGTTTTCCGTGATGGGCGCCGACGCATGATCGAGATGGCGGATCGGCAAATCGGACGCCCAACCAAGCTCGACGAGGAGGTCTTGACGGTCGGATTCGCCCGACGATTCGCCACCTACAAACGCGCCGACCTGCTGTTGCGCGACATGGATCGTCTTCTTGCGCTGATCAACGACACCGATCGGCCGGTCCAATTCGTCTTCGCAGGCAAGGCCCACCCGGCGGACGAGCCCGGCAAGAACATCCTCCACAACATCGCCAAGTTCGCCAGTGACCCCGCTTCACAGGGTCGATTCGTGTTTGTGCCCGGCTACAACATGGCGGTCGCCCGCGTGATGTATGCCGGTTGCGATGTGTGGCTCAACAACCCGATCCGGCCCCGCGAAGCCAGTGGTACCAGCGGCGAGAAAGCTGCCCTCAACGGTGTCCTCAATCTCTCGATCCTCGACGGATGGTGGGATGAGTGCTTCGACGGCGAGAACGGCTGGGCGATCGAGTCCTCCGCAGCCGAAGATCCCGAG
>CBDUNF010000042.1:0-20267 GCA_965368515.1 uncultured bacterium | reverse complement strand
AGCACATCAGCACCTGAGAAACCGGCAGTCCGGGCGGCGAGGACGCTGAAGTCGATGTTGTCGCTGGGAACCCTGGACAGCGCAGCCTCGAACAGCAACGCTCGTCGCTGCAAATCCGGCGGGGGAATACTCAGCGTCCGGGGCAGAAATGCCGATCGGGCGACCGCCTCGGGCAGGCTGGCGGCAGAGGAGACGCCGAGCACGCAGGCAAGACGAGGTCGCTCTGCTACCGCGTCGAGGAACCATCGCATGATGGCTCCTACCTGGTTGCGGAACATGGAATCATCGCCGACGACAGCGTCGAGCCGATCGAGGAAGATCACTGCCGGTCGGGCGGGGTCATTGACCGCCTTCTCCAGGAGTTCCAGCAGCTTCTGCGGCTTGAAGACCAGCTCTAGCGAGACCTCGCGTACCTTGGTTCCAACTGCCTGAGCAGCCGCGGCGACGATCTCCGACTTGCCACATCCGGCCGGACCTTCGAGAAGGACACCGGCCACCTTGGGTAGACCCCAGACTTCAGGGAGATCGCCTTCGGCAGTCAGTAGAGAGAGCCAGCCGGTCATGACCTCGACTTCGGTTTGGAGACCGGCCAGCAGAGCGCGCGCTGTGGTGAGCGCCTCTCCTGCCGGTGCGCCGTTCGGTTGATTGACGAGGTCGTCTGTGTCCTCGCCGAATTCGTGAACAACGGTTCCGCTTCCGATGACTGCGGATGGGCCCGGTGTGACTGTGTTGATCTCGACTTCAACGCTGGTTGCAGACTTCTCCTCGCCATACCCGATCTGGACCGCGACACGATCTCCCTCAGATACGGGTATGCCTTGGAGGGACCGGGCCAGATGCCTGGCATCGATCTCGACGTCAATTCGGGAGATTACGACTCGGCGCGCCGCGGGTAGCAGAGCCCGTTTGACGTCGACGGTGTCGCCGACCGAGGCCCCGGCGTTGGCCATCGTGCGGTCGCCGAGCATGATGGCATTGGGGGACGTTGTCTCGCCCGGGCTGATTAGTACATGGGTGTCGCCGAGCGACACTATGCCGCCGCCCGGCAGGCCGAGAGCCGTCAATAGAGCTGAATCTGCCTTGCCGACCGGGTCTGAGCCCTTGCGCACAATGAATTTCATACCACGAGAGTAACGCGCCAGCTCAGCCCGCCAGTGACGTCAGCGCCGCGATTGGCTCGAGCGGGGTGGCGAGCGGGTGCGTTGCTTCGACAATGCGGACCTCGGGACGATTGAGCCATTTCCAGATGAGGCGCGCCTCCTCGGCACCGGAAACCGACTCTGGTACGAGATGTGGTGATTGCACCGGCGCCGCAGTGGCGCTGAGCGGGGCCTGGTCGGAGCCCGACCAAGATGCGATCAAGCGTCCGTGCTCGACAAGCACGCTGTCCCCGTTTAGGTCCTCGGCCCACAGCAGCCCGGCTTGACGAAGCACGCTCCAATTGCGTCTGTCATCGAGGGCGCGGGCAAGGGTGCGGTGTCGATCGCGCACCTCGGCGGCTTCCTCGAACCGGGAGGTGCGGGCGTAGTCCTTCACTCGCTGCACCAGGGGTTCGAGCAATTCGGCCGGTTGGGACTCGACCCCGAGCCGGAGCTGCGCCACCACGCTCTGGTATTCCTCGGCTGACACCGACCCGTCACACGGACATAGGGCAACCCCGAGTTGGGCGAAGCTGCACGCAGGACTGCGCTTGCCTCCCCTCGTCATACAGCGACGGATCGGGATTGCATCCCAAATGGCGGTTACGACGGCGGTGGCAATTCGGCGAGACCGGAACGGGCCGAGGTAGATGCAACCGTCATCGCGCAGGTTCCGGACAACAGACAATCGGGGGAACTCCTCAGCGGTGAGCTTGACGTACTGCGGCGACTTCGGAGGACGGGAGCGACGGTTGTACCGTGGCGCATTGCTATGGATCAGCCGGAGTTCGGTTACCTCGGCCTCGATTTCGGTGTTACACACTCGGAAATCGATGTCGGCGAGATCACGCAGCATCTGGGTAACCGAACGTCGGCTGTCGCCATAGAAATACGAGCGGACCCGGGTGCGAAGATTCTTTGCCTTACCCACATAGATGACATTGCCATCCCGATCGCGGAACATGTAGACACCGGGTCGACGCGGAAGCCGCTCGGTCAGCTGGATCTTTTCGTAGTGGGGCGAACCCTTGGCCGTGGGCAGGCGGAGGAGATCCTCGAGATGGGTCACGCCGATGGTGCCGGCGCGCTCCAGCAGACCCCAGAAGACGTGAGCCGTTGCCTTGGCGTCGGCCAGGGCCCGGTGGTTCGGCGTGGTCGGGGAGCGGAAGTAGGCGGCCAGTGTTTGCAGGTTGAGACGACGAACCTCTCCCGGGAGGAGGCGGCGGGCCAGACCGAGGGTGTCGCTTGTCGGATTCGGGAGCTTGCCGTATCCGAGCCGCTCAGCGGCTGCGTTGAGGAATGACATGTCGAAGCGGACATTGTGTCCGACGATGACCGAGGTTCCGATGAACTCGATGAGCGAGGGGAGGACTTCCTCGACGCGAGGCGCATCGATGACCATCGCCTGGGTGATACCGGTGAGAACCGTGATCGTCGGTGGAATGGGTGCGCCAGGATTGACGAGGGTGTCGAAGGTGCCGGTTAGCTCACCGGCGGTGTACTTGACGGCACCGACCTCGGTGATTTCGCAACTGGCCGGGGTGGCCCCGGTGGTCTCGAGATCCAGAACGCAGAATGAGATCTCGTGCAGCGGGGTGCCGAGGTCGTCGAAGGTTCTCTGGATAGGTATGGCCATCCCTTGAGGTAAGTCGAACATGTGTTCGATGTCAAGAATCGGGCGGCCGACGGTGCAGGTAGCCTGACGGGCATGGATTTCAAGGGACGCATCTTTGTCAATTTCGATTCGTTCGACGTCTGGAGGATCTACTCAACCGCGTTGAAGGCATCGCGAGATCAGTCGGTTCAGATCGATGTCACTTGGGAAGAGTTCCTGATCGATGACGTTGACCCTGCGGGAAGAATCCCGGGTAAGACCCGAGCCCTCGCAGCATGTGCGCTGGTCCGGGATCTACACCCCGAACAGCATCAGCGCTTCATCCAGGCCATGATGACGCTGCTATACCAGGAGAAAGACGACCCCAAGAAGGACTCGACCCTTGCGGTCGCTGCTCACGTTGCCGGGTTGGACGGTGACGAGGTCATTGCACGAGCCATCGACCCGGGGATCGAGCTACTGATGGCATCAAGCGCGTCGGCTCGCGAGCTGGGAGTGAAGGATGTGCCCACCATCATCAACAATGGGCCGCCTCTCCACATCAAGACGACCGGGGCCGCCAACTACGGAAACTCGGTGCTACGGCTCGACCTAATCAACCGGATGCTGCGCGACGACGGCATTTGGAGCCTGACCAAGCCCTAACTGGCGATCGCTACTGAGTTCCCGCCACAGCTGCGGCTCTGATGGTGTCCGCGGCCTTCGGGTCACCGTCGATCTGCAACGTCTTGACCGAACCTCGCCCCCACAACCACAGGTCGAGGTCGGCGGCAACCCCGGTGATGGTCACCGTAGGTTCGCCGACTTCGTCAACCAGGAGGATGGCCGCGTCGTCGTAAGTGTTGCCGGTCTTCGGGCTGGTTCCGCGGAACCGGCCCAATTGCATGCTCCAGACTGCACCCGTGTCGATCTTCACAGTTGCGGTGGTCCCTTCCTGATCGAAGGATGACCAATCCGGGATGTTCGAGCTATCCAAGAAGACTCGCAACACCTCGTCGACACCATCGGCGGCGAGCGCCTCGTCAACCACGAAGTGACCACCTGCGCCAAGTTCGGCATCGACGCGGTGGACGAGCGCTTCGTGGGCCTGTCGCCGTCCCACCCAGGCGATGCTGTTGCCGTTCTCATGCCAACTCCAGCATTGTGCCGAGGGGTCGTGGGCCTGCAAACCTGTGACGAGACGTTCGGTCTGTTCGTCGAACAGCGTCGGGAGCGAAGCGTCACTTGGACGCTGGAGATCGTCGATTGAGCTCGGCGAGGTGAGCAGTCCGGTGGCGATGGTCGCCCAGAAGTACTGCACCTCGGCAAGGTGCCAGGTCAGATCCGCCATCGACCAGCCGGGACACGAAGGAACCGGCACCGCCGGGTCCGTGTTCCTGATGAGATCCGAGAATCGGGCAGACTCGGCCCGGATAGCTGCGATGAAGTCAATCATGAACTCGACACTACCGATCCTCGAACCAAGTGGTCGTGTTTGCGGGCACCCATTTTGCCGGCGACGGAAGTGGGTCGCTCAGATACGGCGCTGTCGGACAGCTTCAAAGAGGAGAATCGCCGCCGAAACCGATGCATTGAGACTGTCCGCCGCCCCTGCCATGGGGATTCGAACCGGGATGGCAACATTGTCCCAGGCGGCTGAGATTCCGACGTCCTCAGCACCGACCAGAATCGCCGATGCTCCTGTCATCGCTGTCTCCCAGATCTCGGTGGCCGCCGCCGGGTACCCGCCAAACACCTGGATTTGATTGACGGCCAGCCAGTCGAGGGTCTCGCTGGTGGTAGCGGTGGCTATCGGGACCGAGAAGAGAGATCCCTGCGAGGAGCGGACGACGTTGGGGTTGAAGATGTCGGTGCGGGCGTCTGCCACGATGATCGCATCGACCCCGACTGCGTCGCTGGTTCGCATCATTGCTCCCAGATTGCCGGGCTTCTCCACTTGTTCTGCGATCAGCAGCAAGGGGTTGGCTTTGAGATCGAGGTCTTCCAGACTCGCCGCAAACTGCTTGGCAACGGCAATTGCGCCCGGCGGGTTCTCGCGGACTGCAATCCTGCGCATGGGTGCTTCGGTCACGTCCAGCACATTGATAGGCAAGACGTCAAGCGATGTGCTGCCGAGTAGCTCCTGGCAGATGACGAGGGTGTCGATCTCGATTCCCGCCGCGATGGCGCGTTCGACTTCCCGATGGCCCTCGATGAGGAATAGCCCGGTTCGCTTTCGCTCTCGGGCGCTCTTGAGCTTGGCGTACGCCTTGACTCGCGGATTATCCGTGGAGGATATGGCTACCAACCGCTGCCACCGCCTCCGGAGAATCCACCGCCGCCACCAAAACTGCCGCCGAAGCTGCCGCTACTCCATGAGCTTCCGCCCCAGGACGAGCCACCGCCCCAGGAGCCGCCGCCGCCAAAGCCACCACCGCCGCCCCACCACGAACCGGAGTCCTGTGACCAGGATTTATCCTGATACACCGGTTCCCACCCGTAGGCGCCCCGGCTGCCCTTGGTGATCACCCAGTGGTAGAACAACAGTGTGTAGGGATCGAAGTGGGCCAAGCCCCGGGGGATGGGTTCTCCGCTCCAGGAGTCTCTCTGCTGCCCGGTGCCGTCATGCGCCAGCTCCGGGGCGAAGCGATCGGCGTCATCAATGCTGCTTCTGCTGAGAGCCTGCCGCTGGGCTGCGTACGCGAGTGCAAACGTCCGCGGGCCTCGGGGGTCGGATGCACCAAAGGCGGCGGCAACGTCGGCGTATGCACCGACCAGACCGAGCGCCGCCAATGCCTGGCGGGCCTCTGTCCAGCGTCGAATCGCCTGGGCCGGCTCGAGCGAGATCGCCAGCACCGCGGCGATGGTCTTGCGGTTGTCTCCCTTGACTCCTGACCCGGCCAACTCATCGGCGAGCGCCCGATACACATCGGGACCGTCATCGCGGCGACGCAACAGCGCCGCAGTCAGAGAGATCGGAAGGCCCAATCGCTTCGCCTCGGCTCGAATGCGCTTGATCTCGCTGGGGTGGGATAGCCCCGCCAAAGCGTATTCGACGGCGGTGTCGGCTTCGACGCCACGGCCACGATTGGCCTCGTAGGCGGCGATGAACTCGCCGACATCCTCGGCATCGTTGTTCATTAGGAGCAGTGCGGTAATCGCCGGTATGGACAAGCCGTCTCGACTCAGCATCGAGCCCTCCGCTTCAAGGGTCTGCCGGAGCACCTCATACCGCTCGAAGGATGAGTCGGTGTCATCGGAGAGGTCGGCCAGGGCAGCCGCAACCGCAGGTCGCGTGGTCGATGAAGGCAATTGCTCGTAGAGGGCTTCCATCCGATCGGCCTTGGCGCGGGCCGTGGCGTAGGCGAGGTCAAACTGCTCCAGGGATTCCTCTAGCGAATCTGTCATGGTGAGTACCGGGCCCACCTCGAGGAAGCGCTCGCCATCGTCGGTTACCAGCGCCCAGCCAATAGCGGTTTGTGCCGTCCGCTCTGTAATCGCCTGCCCCATACGGAATCGAGTATTGGCAATGCGGTGCGGGCGCAGGCTGGCGATGATGCGCAAGAGGTCCTGACGGCGCACGTCGAACTCGTCGCTCTTCAGCTCGTCGACGTCTTCAGCGTCACGAATCGCGGCCTGCAGCGCACCTTCGAGAAGCGGTTGTTCTGAGGAAGCACGGAGATGGAGCGGGATCTCCGTTTCGGTATGGAGACGATCACGATCAACGACGCCGACCAGGCTGTGGCCCCAGAGTGCCTGCACGGCGTCTGCATCGTGGGGCTCGAGACCGGCGTCGACGCGTTCGAGCGCAGCGAGGGCAGCGCGCGTATCGACGGACGGGGCGGTTCCCCGGAACGGGACGAGATAGTCGGCTAAGAGGGGCAGCTCATGACCCGCTGGATCGAGTGTGTCGACATCGCCATCGATGAGCTCAGTCCGCTCCCGCCGGATCCGCTCGCGACGTTTGTGGCGTGCCGCGATCAGCCCGACACCGCCACCGACCAGGCCTGCTGCGGCCAAGGCTCCGATGACAAGACTGGTGGGGGTCTCCTCATCGGCAGGGCGTACGCTGACGCTCGTATCGGAGGCTGGAGTGCCCGACTGGGATGCCGATGCGCCGCCGCCGCTACTGCCGTCCTGGTTGGCCAGTTCTTGTTCGAGGCTTCCGATGATCGCGATGATGCCAGAGTCGAAGTCGCCTCGGCCGAAGAAGGATGTGGCGGCGCCGGTGACCCGCGAGTAGTCAAGCTCGGGTACGCCGGGACCGGCTGTCATCTCGGTTCGGCGATTCGCAATGTCGACCAAGATGACAATGCCGTCCTGCCGGTCACTGTCCCCGACGCCCCATGCGTTCCCCAGATCGTTGGCAAACTCCAGGGGACTGCCGTACGGACTCTCGGACACAGTCACAAACGCGATCTCGTTACCGTATCTCTCGACCAGCGCTCCAATTGCGTCCTCGATTGATTCATCGTCGTCGGCGACACCGGCGTTATCCGAGAACCAGCCATTGCAGACGACACCTTCGTAGGTACCGCAATTGGCGGGCTCGTCGGTCTGCGCGGCAACGGCCGGTGCCATCACGAGCAAGAGAAGGGCGGCCAGGACTGCAATGTTGGGCACACGTTTCCACATACCAATACGCTAGCCGCATCGCCGGCGGTTCAACTCACGGTGATGCGGTCGATGGCCAGCTGAGCGATAGCCTCCTCATCAACGGTGACCCCGATACCGGGGTTGGATGGCAACGCCAGGTGACCGTTGGTGACTCGCCACTGCGGGATTACGAGGTCGTTGGCGAAGTAGCGGTCCGATCCGGCGATGTCGCCAACCACAGTGAATACTGGGTGAGCGGCCAACGCGACTGTGTGAGCACGGCCGATGCCGCTCTCGATCAGCCCGCCAACCCTGACCCGGGTCCCGCTCGCTGCTGTGGTCATGGCGATGTCGAGCGTCTTGGCGGTACCGAAACGGCCCACCTTGAGATTCACGATGTCGGCGGCTGCCGCTGCGATGATTTGATTGACCGCAGCGGGGGAGTGGGCAGACTCATCGAGTGAGATCGCGGTGTCTAGGCGTCGACGGAGCTCAGCATGCATCGCGAGGTCATCTGGCGCGCCAGGTTGTTCGATGTACTCGAGTCCGATTCGATCGAGGTGGGCGAGAAGTTGGCCCTCGTCATCGCTGAGGGAGCCATTGGCGTCGGCGCCAAAAGCGATGTCATCATGCTCTCGCAAGAGGTCGGCAATGAGTCCTGGATCGGTACGCGGTGTGATCTTGAGCTTTGCGTATCTGTAGCCGGCTCTGGCGGCAGATTCGATCTGTGTGCGGCTCGGTTGGCCGTCGGGGTCAACGCCTATGGCGGCGCTGGCGGGAACCGGGCCCTCGCCACCGAGGCTCTCCCACAGCGGCAATCCTGCCCGACGGGCGGCAGCGTCGTCGATAGCCTGGTGGAACGCGGCTCGTAGCAATCCGGTCGAACCGCGGGCCGCCTCCAGCCCTCGGTCGTTGGCTAGCGCTCGCAGTGTTAGCCAGATCGTCTCGATGTCCTCATCACTATGACCGGGGACCGGAGCAGCCTCTCCCCAACCCAGAAAGTCATCGCTCCTCACCCGAAGCAGAATCACCTGTCGGCTGGTGATGTGTGTCTGCGCCGAGACAAACCCCTGGCGCAGGTTCAGTCGAACCCGCCACGCGGAAATCTGTTCGAGACGTGTGTCGGCAAGGCCCATAGACCCGCAGGCTACCCGGCCACTAGAAGCCGCTGTTCTTGAACGACCGGCGGCTCTTGATGATGTCGGTGAGGCTTTCGTTCAACTGGAGGAGGACACACTGGACCTCGCGATCGTCGAACTCCTCCCAGCCCTCGATGGTCGGCGTGAACGCGTCCACGTAGAGAACAGAATCGACGTAGTCCACGCCAACGTACGTTTCGAACTCGATCAAGCACTCGTCAAGAGCAGCTTCGTAGAGTTCGAAATCGCCGGGGTAGGCAGCGATCGTCGAGAAGTCACTCGAAGTCCGTGCCATGTCGACCATCGCATAGACTTCAAGGTCGTGTGGCTCGGTGCAATCGATGGTGTCGACGGAGTTGAAGATGTCGTCCTCCGGCATGTCGAGGCAGTCGCCGACTTCGATCTCATCGACCGTCTTGGAGCTATCGAACAGACTGAACACACCCATCCCAACAACGAAGACAACGACCAGGATCCAAATCGTGTTGCCCGCGCTTCTGCGCCGGGAGGGAGTCGGGGTCTGCCCGGCCGGCGGCGCCGCGGCGGTCCATGCCGTGTCGTCCTGGCTGTCCACCGGTGGCGGAGCCCAGGAGGATGGCTCGCTCGTTGGCGGGGCGGCGGGCGTCTCGTAAGAGGGAGGCTCGTACACCGGCGGCTCATAGGTTGGTGGCTCGTATGCGACTGTCTCGGCTTCGTCGGAAGCGTCGGGCGTAACAACCTCGGGATCTGGAGCCGGGGGAGGGTACGACTCGATTTGGAAATCCTTTGGGGTCTGTGGGGCGGTGCCGCTGTCTCCGAGGCCCTCGCGAGCCCGTCGCAGCAACTCCTCGCTGGAAAGAGGCTGGTCCCCTTGATTCTCTTCCACGGTTAACCCCGTTCTTCGGTTGATGATCGCCGACTCTCTATCGGCACCAATGACAGTCGAGTGCAGCGAAAATAGCACCGGACACACCGAGAACGAGCTGCCAAATTGTGTGAGGGACCTACGGTGATCGAGTGATAGAGAAGACCTGGACGATCAAGCGGCCGCTGGACTTGCACCGGACGGTGCGATTCTCCGTGCCGGTGACTCCACGTCTTCTGCGAGGGCGAGGGCAATCAGCCGAGTACTCACTGTGGACCGAGGCCGGCCCGGCGGCCGTTGCACTGAACAACGAGATGGGTGTGCTTACCGCGACAGCGATCGGCCCCGGTGCCGAACAGGCGGTTGCTGCGGTCCCGCGAACCATCGGTGCCGATGACCCCGACGACATGGCAGAGGGGAGAGGATTGGTGCGCGATCTGGACCGCAAGCATCGTGGGTTCCGTCTTGGCAGCACCGGCCGGGTCTTCGACACAATCCTTCCAGCGGTTCTCGGCCAGCGGGTCACTACCGACGAGGCCAAGAGGAACTACTCGCGACTGGTTGCAGCCGTCGCGGAGGAGGCGCCCGGCGATACGGGCTTGCTGCTCCCACCTCGTCCCGAGGCGGTCGCAGCCCTGTCGTTCGGAGATCTTCATCGGCTCGGGATAGAACAGGCGCGAGCGAGAGTCGTGTTGGAAATTGCCGGACGGGCCCGGCGACTCGAAGAAATCATGGGAATGACCAGGGAAGCGGCGGAGGTCCGTCTCAACGCAGTCCGCGGGGTTGGGCCGTGGACGGCAGCGCAGGTGATGGGATCAGCCTGGGGTGACCGAGATGCCATCCCGACTGGAGACTTCCATCTGCCCAACACGGTCGCCTGGGCTCTGGCCGCCGAGCCGCGGGCTAATGACGAACGGATGCTGGAGTTACTGGAACCCTATCGACCGCAGCGGCGCAGGGCGCTGCTCTTGATCAAGATGTCGGGGATCCACGCACCTCGGTACGGGCCCCGCAGTTCGCAGAGCATCATCAGCCGCGGCGGTCGGTACTAGCCGTCTCTCCAACCGGCAATCGATCGACCGGCCGTTAGTACAGCTCGTACTGTCCGGCGATGAGGCGATCACGAACACCGCGCCAATCGGCCAAGCACTCAGCCACGATCGTGTCGATCTGACCTCGATCAGCGTCTCCCGACTTGTCGATGTGCACCGTTTCCGGGTCTGCCACCGACCGGCCGATTGAACTCAGCATCCGGATCGTGGATTCGGTGATATCAGTCTCTGCGTCCAGCCTTGCCGCGATGTCAGCGGCGACGGCGTGATAGGTCTTGCCAACGTGGGCAGCCGGGTTCTTCCCGGCGGCCGCTTCCAGACTCATCGGGCGATACGGGGTGATGAGTCCGCCAAACCGGTTGCCGCGGCCCACCTGTCCGTCGTCCCCGGCCTCCGCCGACGTCCCGGTCAAGGTGAGATAGGGGCTGTCATCCTGGTCGGCCTGATTTACCTTGACGACGACACCGTCTCCGAGGTGCTTGGTCGCGATCGCGGCAACGGCGTCGCGGACTGCGATCAACACATCGTCGTATTCCGTGCGGTTCCGGACCTCGCGCGCCAGTACCGGACATGCCACCGTTACGTGGCTCGAGCCTTCTACCCGGGCTCCCATGACCTTTATATCGCGGCCCACCGGCAGGCCGCTGCGGAAGGCGTCGCCGTTGAGGAAGCGCTCGGTCTCATAGACCGTCTGCTCAACCGCTGAGCGCGGCAGCGAGACCGCCGCAAACGAGGTGTCGTTGGCCAGGGGGACGTCGTCTTTGCGGCTGGTCACAACCGCGGCGAGGTCAGCCGCCGACTGGTTGAGCCATACCTCGACGTCGAATGCGTCGGCGGTGGCCTGGGGGAGGAGCTCCAGCAGCTTGGCTTTGTAGCGGACTGCAAGGTCCTCCGGGTCGGGCTGCCATTCCTGGGAAGAGTCGGCCTTGCCGACGAGGACAAGGCGGGAAGGGCGGATGTGCTCGCCACCTCCGAATCCGACGCTGACTGAACCGGCCGCAAGAATCGCCTTGTCGACATTGAAGTGTTGGACGGCACCGGTATGGCGGAGGTACTCGGAGGCGAGTTCCCGTGCCAGCTCCTCTGCGAGGTGGTCGCATATGGTGTCCGGATGGCCGGTTCCCTTGCGCTCGACGAACTCGACTGCGGGGGCGTATGGGTTGCGGGTGGAGATGGAGAGCTTCATAGATCCTCGGTAGGGCGTCCTGGGATAGTACTTCCGGATGCGCTGAATTCCATCGGCTTTGCCGGGGGGTTCTTGAGAGCCGATCTAGTTGTCGGATGCGCGAAACGCCTCGCGCCACTTGACCCTGCTGGCGCCCTGGAGTAGGCCCCCTGCGTACACGCGGCCGGCAAACCGGATCAATCCGTATGTCATCAGCACCATCAGGCTCAGCGACACAGCGATCTCCCACCCAGCGGCATCACCACCGGCAATGCGGAGCGGCATGGTCATGGGGGCGAACATGGGCAGTAGTGAGGCTATGCGGAGAACGGGGTTCTCTCCGGTAATCGAGAACGAGGCGATGAAGTACGCCGCCATCAGCATCATTGTCAGCGGGAAGGCTGCATTCTGGGCCTCCTCCTGACGCGACACCAGGGATCCGGCGGCGGCATAAGCGACTGCATAGAAGGCGAAGCCGAGCACATACCAGACAAACGCCCACGCCAGGACCGAGCCAGCCGCCGCCGGAATGTCGAAGGCGTTTTGCAGCGGCATCAGCGCCATGGCAATGACACCGATGAGGATCACCTGGGCGACTCCGAGGACACCAATACCGAGCACCTTGCCGGCGAGGAGCTGGTGCGGGCGCACCGTACCGAGAACGACCTCGACGACCCGATTGGTCTTCTCTTCGATGACTCCGATGAGAATCCACGAACCGTACGTCACAATCGACATGAACAGGATCACTGTTACGAAGAACGCAAAGATTCGGTTCTCGTCATCGTCATCTTCAGAAGGAGGGGACACAGACTCGACCTCGTAGCCACCGGTGAACAGGTCGGTGATCTCGGTGACTTCTATGCCGAGTTCTGCCGCCCGATCGGCGATTTCGAGCGAGGCCAGGGCGGTGACAACCGCAGTCGTCATCTGGTCGCTCGTGTCGTTGTCCACGAGCACCTTGCCATTCGAATCAATGGCAAGCTCGATTGATCCGTCCTCGAGGGCAGTCTCGGCATCAGCGCGCGACTGATATGGAGTGGTCACCGTCGTAACGTTTTCGGGGGAGGAGACATCGACCGCTGCCACGAATCCGTCCGGTTGATTCCCGATAACCCCGATGGCCCATTCCTCGCCGTCGTCATTGAAGAAGATGGCCGGGACCAGGATCCATGCCATCACGAACAGGACCGTGATGGCGGTTGACATCTGGAAGGCGCGGCTTGCGATTCGTTCCTTGAAGTCGCGGGCAGCGACCAGAGCGATTGCCGACCAGCCACTCATTGGCCCACCACCTCTCGGAACACCTCGGAGAGATTGGGCGGCGTGTATGAGAATTGGTTCACTTTGCCGAGTTCTGCAGCTGTGTGGATTAGCGGTTCGAGCGGCGTTTCGTCTGCGACCCGAAGCCGGACCCGTCCGTTGTTGGAGTGGACGACGTCGTATCCAGCGAAGGCAGAATGCAGGTCGGCGCGATCGCTGGCGATCTCGATCTCCAGGTAGCGATGCGACGACCGCGAGCGCAGCTCGCGAATCGGGCCCGCCAGCACAACCTTTCCGGCGGCAATGATCACTACGTCTTCGCACAGGTCTTCGACAAGATCGAGCTGATGGCTCGAGAAGACGACTGCCGTCCCGCGTTCAGCGCGGTCGACGAGAATCGACATCATGTCCTCGACGCCGATCGGATCAAGACCCGAGAAAGGCTCGTCGAGTATCAGCAGTTGTGGATCGTGGATGAGCGCAGCGGCGAGTTGGATTCGCTGCTGGTTTCCGTGTGAGAGTTGTTCGAGTCTGCTGTCAGCGCGATCGGCCAGACCTAGCCTCTCCAGCCAGGAGGCCGTAGCGCTGCGTGCCTCCGCCTTGGCCATTCCGTGGAGTCTGCCGAAGTAGGTGAGCTGGGCTGCCACCTTCATGCGGGGATACAGGCCGCGTTGCTCCGGCATGTATCCGAATTGCAGCCGGGCTTCCGGGTCGATGTCGGTATGGTTCCAGCGAACTACACCGGAATCGGGACGCACCAGTGAGAAGATGGTTCGCATCGCCGTGGTCTTGCCAGATCCATTGGGGCCGAGGAAACCAAGCAATTGGCCGCGAGCAACCTCGAACGAGCAGCCGTCGAGGGCGACTACGTCTCCGTACTTCTTACTCAGGTCATCGATTTCGAGCATGCGGCACCACTGGGTCGGCGGGACGCCAGATGCTACTGCCGGATCGAGTCGCCGGAACCGCCAATCCGTTAGCGTCCGGGTCATGATTCTTTTGTTACGTGACCTGGAAGGTGGCGAGCACCGTGTCGGTGTGGACGCGGGCCGGTTTGTGGTACCCGAGTCGATACCAGGCGAGGCTCAGGATCTTCGCCGGTACTGGGCAATGGGTGGTCTCGCCGATTGCCACGCCCACCTCTCGGGAGACGACGTGGACGACATGATCGCCTGCGACGGCACCGACATCGTGCCGAAGATGCGTCGGAACGCACTGGCGCAACTAAAAGGCGGTGTGCTGCTGATTGCTGACAAGGGTGCCAAGACATCACTGGCGCTGCGCCTTGTCGACGAGGATGAGGCGAGCCGCCCAATCGTGCAGATGGCAGGGAGGATGATCACGGTTCCCGAGGGCTACTACCCGGGCTTTGCGACGGAGATCGAGCCAGCGAATCTGACCGAAGTCGTGTCGGCCGCGACCACCGACGGGGCAACCTGGGTGAAGCTGGTTGGCGACTGGCCGCGCCGTGGTCGTGGGTCGGTATCCAACTTCAATGAGAACGAACTTCGAGAGATCGTGGCGATCGCACACGCCGCTGGATGTCGTGTCGCTATTCACACGACTGCCCCCGAAACGCCCGGGGTAGCGGTGCGGGCCGGTGTGGATTCGATAGAGCACGGTCTGTTTCTCCAGGAGGAGGACATTGTCGCCCTCGGCGCCAGGGGAGGGGCCTGGGTGCCAACAGTTCTGGCGATGGAGAGCACGGCGGCGTTTCTCGGCCCGGATTCGACCGGGGGTCGCATGTTTGCCGCCGGTCTGGGCAACGTTCGCGGACAGCTCGCTCCTGCCGTCGCCGCCGGGGTGGCGGTGCTGGCGGGAACCGATCTGGCAATCCCTCACGGCGCCGTTGCAGCCGAAGCCGCCAGATTGACCGAGTACGGGCTGACCAACGAACAAGCGCTCCACGCGGTCTCGCGTGCGGCCTATGACTACCTCGGCATCGAGGGTGGATTCGCTCCCGGCCAATCCGCCGACCTGGTTCTGTTTGCAGAGAACCCTCTGCATGACCTCACCGAATTACAGCGGCCGGCGCACGTGATGCGCGCCGGCCGAGTAGTTATCGGTTCGCTTGGTTAGACGTTTTTCATCGCCGAGATGACCGACTCGACGGCAGCCTTGCCGTCGGCAAAGAGCATCATCGTGCCGTCCATGTAGAACAGCGGATTGTCGATGCCGGCGAAGCCCGGCGAGAGGCTGCGCTTGATCACGACGACCGTTGTGGCCAGGTCGACCTCGAGGATGGGCATGCCGTAGATGGGGCTGGTCTCATCATCGCGAGCCGAAGGGTTGACAACGTCATTGGCTCCGATAACCAGCACGACATCGGTTTGTCCGAATCGTGGGTTCGACTGATCGAGGTCGAGCAGTTGGTCGTATGGCACGTCCGCCTCGGCGAGAAGAACGTTCATGTGCCCCGGCATCCGCCCCACAACGGGGTGAATCGAATAGTCGACGTTGACGCCCTTCTCTTCCAAGAGCGACGCCAGTTCTCTGACAGCGTGCTGAGCCTGCGCTACGGCCAGACCATAGCCGGGGACGACGATCACATTCTCGGCATATGCGAGAGCGATGGCAACGTCGTCCGGGGTGGCGTTCTTGACCGGCTTGTCACTCATCTCAGCCGCTCCGGCGGTCACCGCTCCGAACCCGGAGAACAACACGTTGGCGATCGTTCGGTTCATGGCTTCTGCCATTTGCAGCGTCAGGATGAGACCCGCCGCTCCGACCAGTGCTCCACCGATGATGAGCGCCGAGTTGTTGATGACGAACCCCGCCATAGCCGCAGCAACACCCGAGAAGGAGTTGAGCAGAGAGATGACAACAGGCATGTCAGCTCCGCCGATGGGGATGACCGCAAGGACGCCGAGGATGAGTGCGATGGCGACAACGATCCAGAACGCCAGCGCGTTGTCTGCTGATATTGCCCAAATGCTGACACCGACGGCGCCCAACGCCAGGAGGGCGTTGATGATCTGGCCGGCAGGCAGCAGGATCGGCTTGCCCGGCAGGGTGCCGTTGAGCTTTCCGAAAGCAACGAAGCTACCGGAGAACGTGATCGACCCGATCCCCAGAGAAAGGGCGACGACCACTCCGGTCTCCACGGTGAATACCGCATCGGCACGTTCGATCTCTGCCAAGGCGACGAGTGCTGACGCTACGCCACCAAAGCCGTTGAAGGCAGCGACGAGCTCTGGCATCGAGGTCATCTTCACCCGCAGCGCCAACGCCGCACCGACGCCACCACCGACTACGAGCCCGGCGATGACCGTGCCCCAGTTGGCGATGTCGTTGTCGATCAGCGTTACGACGATCGCTATCAGCATGCCCAGCGAGGCAAGCATGTTGCCGCGCCGTGCGGTACGTGGTGATGACAGCTGCTTGAGGCCGAGAATGAACAAGACCGCGGCGCCCAGATAGAGCAGCAATGTCAAGGTGCCTTCAGAGGCATCGGCCTGGGCGAGGAATAGTGAGCTGGTCATCATCCCCTCCCTGGCTTCTTCTTGAACATCTCGAGCATTCTGTCGGTCACCAGGAAGCCGCCGACGACGTTGATCGTGGCTGCGGTGACTGCGAGAAAGCCCAGAACGGCAGCGAATGTGCCCTCGCCAAGACCCGCGGCAATCACGGCACCGACAATGGTGATACCGGAGATTGCGTTGGCGCCGGACATCAATGGTGTGTGCAGCGTGGGCGGTACCTTCGAGATCACCTCGAGGCCGACAAACGCAGCGAGCACAAAGACCACGATTCCGCCTACGAAAGCGGCGCTCATTCGGTGTCTCCTTCTTCTTCCTGAACGGGTGCCGATTCCTCAGCGGGGGAGAGGTCCGGTAGGCCGAGAAGCTGGCGGCTCCTCGGATGATTGACCTCGCCGCGGTGAGTAATCGTGGTTCCACCGATGATCTCGTCATCGAGATCGATTGCAAACCCATCATCTCTGCGAACCCGTTCGAGTAACGCAACCAGGTTCCTGGCGTACATCCGGCTCGAATCGTGAGGGATGTCTGCAGGCAGATTCGTCGGCCCGTAGATATGAACGCCGCCAACATCGACCATCTCGTCCGGCTTCGACGGAGCGACGTTGCCGCCCGAGCCTGCAGCCATATCGACGATCACAGAGCCCGGCATCATCTGCGCCACCATGTCGTCGGTGACGAGGAGCGGAGCGGGACGACCGGGGATCTGGGCTGTCGTTATGACGATGTCGGCCTCGGCCACATGCGGCGCCAGCGCAGCATGCTGCTGAGCCTGAGTGTCCTGGCCAACCTCCTTGGCGTACCCACCCTCGTCCATCTCCTGGGTAGGCGCGGCGACGAATTTGGCGCCGAGGCTTTCCACCTGCTCTGCTGTTTCCGGGCGAATGTCGTACGCGTATACGACTGCGCCGAGCCGGCGAGCGGTGGCGATGGCCTGAAGGCCGGCGACACCCACACCGAGGATGAGGGCACGCGACGGCGGAATGGTCCCGGCCGCGGTAACCATCATCGGCAGCAGCTTTGGTGAAGAGCTGGCCGCGAGCAGAGCGGCCGCATAGCCACCGATATTCGCCTGTGACGACAGTGCATCCATGCTCTGGGCCAAAGTGGTGCGGGGGATTGCCTCCACCGCCAGCGCCGTGACGCCTTGGTCCTTGAGCTTGGAGATCAGCCCTGCATCGACGAAGGGATCTAGGAACCCAACGAGGATCGAACCGGTCTTGAGATCAGTGAGAGCCTCGGGAGCGTTGACACACAACACGATGTCCGCGGAGCGGGCAGTTTGCCCGTCCACGATGTTTGCTCCGGCCTCGGTAAAAAGACGATCGGGGAAGCCGGCGGCGTCACCGGCTCCAGTCTCGACGTCTACTTGCCAACCCCATTCAATAAATGTGGCGGCTGTTTGTGGTGTTGCGGCCACACGATGCTCGCCTGGGGCGTGTTCAGAGAGAATGCCGACTTGCATCCGGGAGACGCTAATCGATTATCCGGAGCGGAGCGACTCTCGGCAATTCCGACGGTGCATACGTCCCGGGGAGAAAGGAGCGGCAGCTGCAAGGGAGACCCGTGAGGGGGTTAAGACAGACGATCCCCTTGCAGCCGCCGCAATCGGCTGCGGAATGGTCATTGCGCTGGCCGATCTCCGTTTTGACCCTTCGGTGGTCTTGAAGTTCCGGTTTTTCTAGAAGTTGTTCTCGCTGGCGCTAGATTCCTACAGAACCTCTGGCGTGGTAATGGGTCTAACCGAACAACACAGTGAATATGCGGCGCTGTCCGACCCGGAGTTGGTGGAGGCTTCTCTCACCGATCTCGATGCGTTTGGCGAAGTGATCAGGCGGCATCAGGACTTCGTATACGGTGCGGCGCTGCGAATCGTCAGGAACCCCGTGATGGCCCAGGACCTCGCCCAGGAAGCGTTTGTGAGAGCACACAAAGCGCTGCCCGGGTTCAGAGGCCAGGCGCAGGTGCGGTCCTGGCTGTACCGGATTGCTACAAACCTTGCCCTCAATGCGGTGCAAAGGCGCAAAGAGTATCCCTCCGAAACGCTGCCCGATCGTCCGGCCAAATACGACCCGGCGTCCGATGCCGTTAATCGGGCATTGCGAGAAGACCTCGAAGAGGCAATTGCCGAATTGCCCGACAAGCTCAAGAGACCGCTGGTTCTCCGTGAGTACGAGGGCCTGAGCTACCAAGAAATCGCCGATTCGCTGGACTTGCCGATCAACACTGTGCGGACCCGTATCCTGCGGGCGCGTCGATCGCTGCGAGAGAGATTGGAGGCGTGGCGATGAGAGATTGTCGTACCTCCGACGACCGCCTGTTTGCGTTTGTTGATGGAATCGAACCGAGTCTCGAGGACCATGTTGCGACCTGCGACGAATGCCAGGAGTTCCTGGCCGAGCTGTGGATCGGCGAGCTGCAGACCGATCTCACGACACCTGTGTTGCGGCAGATCAGGTTCGATGAGTTCTTGCGTGAGGTCGGTCACCTGACCGCAGATGTAATTGGGGCGATGGGCAAGGCACTTGTCGAATACGGCCCGAATGTTGATCGTGATTTGGACGAATCTGCTGATGAGGTCTCATCAGCAGATGATGAGGAGTAGAAATGGACCCTGAACTGGAACGACGTTTGATCGCCCTGGCCGTTGTCCTGGGTCTGATGGTGGTGGTGTGGCTCGTAGGTCGCATCGTGGCAAAGCGGTTTGCAGGCCGGTTCTCCGAATTGATCGCACAGCTGGTTCCGGTATTGCTCACCGCGATCGCCGTGATCGGGGTGCTGGTCATTATCGATCCCAAGCAAGCCGACCGTCTCTCCGACTCGGTGATCGGATCAGTTCCCAAGGTGATGATCGCCGTGATCGTCGTGATCGTGGCCCGGGCGCTCGGTCGCATCGTCGGCCTCTTCGCCGAGACTGCGCTTCGGTCGGTTTCGGCTTCGCTGGCAGGGCGCGCTCGGCTGGTGCTGTCAAGCGTCATCCTCGGCGTTGGCCTCATCATCGCGTTGCAGCAGGTCGGGATCTCTACCGACATCATCTTGATCCTGGTGGCGGCGTTGGCGTTCGGTGGAGCGCTGGCCCTTGCGCTCGGCGCGGGACTGGGGTCCGTCCCTCTGGCCAGGCAAGTTGCGGCCGGTCGCCACGTGGCCAGCCGCTACACGCCGGGCGACAGGGTGCGGGTCGGGGACGCAGAAGGACCTATCGCCGAGATCGGCCTCGCAACAACCCGGATCAAGGTTGGCGATGACCGTTTTGTCGACGTGCCGAACCTGGAGTTCATTGATGGAGCGATTGAGGTCGATCAACGGGACTGACGGCAGGTAGGTCCGAGGTACTCGGGCGCAAAGCTGGGCGGCCCCCCGACCGACGACTTTGCCGCTGGCTCGGCCAGAGTCTGGGAGCGTGGACGCACGCTTCAGCACGTCACGACATCGGGTCTTCTGCTTCTCCCGACGGGAATCGACAGGTGCCCCAACCGCGACGACAATGGTGAACGAACTCAAAGCAGTGGACCAGTTACGGAGGCAGTGACGCAGGTCTGAGGAGGAACGACCCATGTCAACCCCCAGCGATATACCGGCCGCCGAAGTCTTTGCGATCATTGAAGAGCCGACGGCGCAGACGGGCCGTATCCGGACCTTCTTCCTCAAAGTGATGGCACCGTTTGGCGGACAGATGATTCCCCGCGGCACCCACCCAGCTGTGGTCGAGAAGGCCACTGGGAAGCGAGTGAAGGGATCCGCAACGGCTGCAACGATATTGATCGAGGACATGCAGTCTGACTTGGAAACCATGTCGGCCGGCGACTTCCGGGCGCGTTACCTCGACGTCTAGGAGAGCATCCATCGACCAATCGTCATGACGCGATGTTGAACCACCTCTGTGCGCAGATTCCCCGGTTGCCGCAAGGTCTTCACGGGTCTGGCCCATCTCCCGGCTGACTCGACCAGTCCTGTCGGTGTTGTGCTGACCGGGCTCCCAAACGTGGCGGTATGCTC
>CBDUNF010000041.1:0-20579 GCA_965368515.1 uncultured bacterium | reverse complement strand
GCCGTGTTGACGATATTCAACGCTTCGCCGACATTGACAGGCGTGCCAAGTTCATCGACCTCAATCTCTGTCCCATCCTCGTTGACGAAGAAAAGGGCCACTGCTTTCGCCCTTACCTCCTCGCTATCGGTCGCTAGGAGTAATTCACCGGCCCCGTAGACGAGGCTCAGTGCGGCGATCGTAATCACGATCATTTGAGCAGCTTTGCCATTCAGAAGTGCGGCGATACCTCCGACAACCAACGCGATGGCGAGTATGACCGTCGCTAGCCCAACGCCGTCACCACGCACAGCAGCCTCTTGCGCCTCGAATAGGGCGCATTGGGCTCCAAGAAACTGCTCTTCCCCAACATCAAGCAAGATCTCGGAGTCGAGTTCTGCGAACGCAGGAAACACTTCCGAGAACGGATCGTCGACGACGCTTGGAGCCGGGATCGCAAAGGCCTGGTCGTTGGCATCCAGCCACTGTGTCGCAAGCTCATGGAGGCTTGCGGGCATGGCTGCTCTCAGTACGCCGGCCGCTGTCTCACCGTTAGCTCTCGCAGATATCCAGCTGAACATCAAGTCGCGTTCCACCAGCCTGGCTGCGTCGGACAGGTTGTAGGTGTCGTTTGCCTGAAGCGTCAGCCCGATTCCTTCAGTGTTCTTCTGCTCGACTATCCCGTCGGCATCCCCGGTCTGGTGCGTAGCAAAGGCCGTGAGAACCGCGGCGATGGCGATGATGACTGCTCCCGCCAACTCAACGCGACGCTTGCGTTTCCTCTCTGCTCGTCGCCGCGCTTGCTCGTCGTGTATCGGGCTTTCAGGTTGCGCTTCATCTGTTGCGGTCATCGAGTTGCCCCCAATTGGCTTCCGAACCAAGCGCCAGAATGGGCGCAGGATCTGTCTATGAACGTGCTGGCTATCTCCGGCGTCAGCTCAGCCAGCTCAGGAGAGCGGCGCTGGTCTCCGGCTTGGAGAAGTAGTCGGAGTGGCCTATGGCGCGGCTGGCGTCGAACTCGAGTACTCGATCGCTCGGAATCGGGAATGCCGGATCGTCGCTGCCCGTGTACACACCGGTTGTCGGCACCACCAAGTCGTTAGGAGCGTCGTTGAAGACACGGTCGACAACACCATCTTTGACCAGCGCAGCCAAACCGCCCTGTGGCTCATAGTTCGATGCGATCCCGTAGTACGCCGCGGACGTTGCCGCCCCCTTGTTCATGTGTGAGAGGAACGACCCACGCGGATCCATAGAGGCGAGCCCGGAGAGTCCCTCCAGAGCGCTGTTGCCGATCATCTTCACGACCGTGACGATGGCCTCGAGGATATCGGTCACCACCGCATGCGGGCCGGGTGGGATGAGGTTCAGCATCGATGTGTAGCGATCGATGAAATCCATCATGTGGGCGGCATCGGCCAGGGGAGTGCCGTGGTTGGGAGCGGCCACAAACACCGCCTTGCCAACGTCGAGGCGAGGAACCGGGCCTAGCGACGTTTCGCCCGCGAGTGCCCGTGATACGAGCCCACCGCGACTGTGCGAGACAAGGTCAACGTTGAGCTTGGCTGAGTCCGGCATCCGATCGAGGAACTCCACGACGTTGCGCTCGGGATCGTGCGACAGCGTGAAGTGGTCGTAGGCAAATACTCGGCCCTCGTACAGACGGTGAAGCTCGGCCATGGTCTCTGGTGGGATGCCCCAGAATCCGGAGAACGATCGGCTGAAGGTTCCGTGCACAAACAGCAGCGACCGACCCGAACCAAGCGTGGCCCAATCTGACGCTGCGAGCGGCGTACCGACAGCGTCGCGATAGTCATCGGGCCTGAACCAACGAATTCCGTATGGACGATTCTTCTCTTCCCACTTGCCGGCGAAGAAACGAGCAGCAGTCTGCAGGACGGTGTCGGCGACCGGGTACACCAAGACTTTCAGAACCTTCTTGCCGAGCCCCCACAGCAGTGACCGTGTCCCCGGATCGTCGCCGGTAGGGGTGGGGCTGGTCGATCGAATGATGAAGGTCTTCGTAGATCCGGCGCCGCGGGTGGCTGATGTTTCGATCTCGCCAGCCGTGTTCTGCGGATAGTGCCAGCTGATGGTTCCGTCCTCGTCGATAGCCATGACGACCTGGCCAACGGTTTCCCCCAGGTCGGGCACTTCGAGCACTAGGCCTTCTTCGCCACCGGAGGTGCGCACCTGCTGGTCCTGGGGGATGGGCACGTGGGCGGCTTCGATGACGATCGACTGCAGTTCGTTCATGCCGGACGCTGCGAGCACGTCGTCCAAAGCTGCGGTGGCCCCTTCGTCGCCCCCGCCGCGAGTGCCCGGAGCACGCGGATCGCGTAGTTCGGCTCGTCCCTGCAGGCCCGGGGCGCGTAACCGGTAACCGGGCGCTAATTCGACGCTTGCTGTTGTTCCATCAAGACTTGCCATTAGGTCCCCCGTCATGTTTGGTGATCTTCAGGTCCGGATGCCCGTAGTAGACGTACGCGAGATACGACGCCTTGGGATTGGACGAGCTCATGTCGAATCGAGATCGAAGCTCGCTGAGCACATCGGCAACAGAAACCGCGGTGTTGTCGGCAAAGACGCTCTTGTAGAAGTCGAGTGCGACCTCCTGCGCCACGTCGTCATCCACGCTCCACAGAGGTGCCACAAAACCCGTTGCGCCCTGGTCGAGGAATGCGCCGGCGAGACCGCCGTAGTTGCCGTCTAGGCCTTGTGTTTCGAGGCCGAGCTGACAGGCGTTCAGAAACACGAATGGGTTGGAGGTCTTGCCGACGGCGCTGCCCGAAACGATGTCGGCGCCGAGCCGAACGTTTCGGTCGCTGAGAACGATCCCGTTGTGCTTGGGATCGGCGCTGACCTCACCGTGGCAAGCGAAGTGGATCAAATCAACTCTGACCTTCTCGCCGTTGGCAGCGATCTCGTCATTGAGAAGTTCGGTCACGTCCTCGATGACTGCGCTTCGTTTGATTGCCCGGTAGCGGAGGGCAAGCTTGTCGCCCTCTTCGATGGCGAGGGGCAACGGCCGCTGGCCGTTGATGGCGGCATAGTCGCCTGCGAACACCACCATCTCGCCGATCTCGGCGCTGATCGGCGGGGGCAACGACGGGATGTCACCGCCAAACGGGGTGGACACGGGTGGGATCCAACGGCCAACGCGTACCTGGGCTCCAAGAAATGGTGGCCTGGTCGCATCAATTCGCTCAGACCGGGCGAACAAGTCGGTGGTCGCGGCGAGTTCCCAAGGAACGTATGGGTCCTCGCTGACGATCAGAAGGGAGGGTGCTGTCTCGCCGGCGTTCTGCTTCGCCTCCCACAGCGAATCGAGCAGGAGCCAGAACTCCTTGGGCATCGAGCGGGAGATCTCTTCACCGATCCCGACGAGTTTCGCCTGGGCGAGCGGATTCTTGTCCCAGTGTGAAAGCGATCGAATTCGATCAAGGGCGAAGCTCTTGGCCGACACATTGTCGAGTTCCGTCGTCACCGCCCCGTCCGGTAGAACCGTCGCCGGGTCTCTCGCTGCGAAGGTCCACACGAGGCGGTGGTCGTCGGCACCTCGCGAGATCTTCATCGTCAGGTCTGGGGCGGGTGCATCGGGAATCGATACCGAGGCGTTGCTCTCCGAGGTGACCGCGCGACTAGTAGCGGCTGCGCTACCGACGGAGATGTTTCGGGTTGCTTGCCCGCAGAGGTTGCCTTCGTAGAAGAAGAGCACCTCCAGGGTTCCGCTGATACCCGAATTGGCCTCGACACTGGGCGCGATGAGCTTGACCGTCGCAGTCGACGCCTCGAAGTTGTCGCGGTGAACGACCAGCTTCGTCTTGCTGCCTCCGGGAAACGCGAATCCGTCTGCAACCACCTGCAGATCGAACTCGAAATCCGGGGGCACGGTCCCGGTTATCGGGCCTCCTGTCACCCCGGCCACAGCGGTTGCCGACAGGCCGATTTCCAGATCAAACTCCTGTTGCGGCACGACCTGCTCCGGTGCGGTAAGGGCTGGATAGGCGGAGAATGGCTGACGCTCAGCTTTGCGCTCTGCTGCAGCTGCCGAGCCGCCGCTCTGCCGCGCAGCGTACCTCCGCATTGACTCGAGACCGCCCCGGGTCGCAGCCTCGCCGCGGAGTACCCCTACCGCTTCGTTGCCGCGCAACAGCACACCGCTCTTACCGGCAAGGTTGTCCGGGGTTCCGCTTTCGTAGTGATCCACCGACTGGTACTCGTGGAGGACAAGGGCATCGGTCAGTGAGCTGTCGAGCCGGTCGTCGGAGGCGCCTTCGGCCGCAAGGACGAGGTCTTCAACGGTCCAGGTGTACCAGTAGGTCTCGACACCCTGCGAGCGCCGAATCACCACATACATCTTGTCCGCCTCGTCGGCGATGCGGCGGCTGAGCTCTCTCAAGGTGATCGATGCATCGATTGTTATAGCGGCCAACAGCGTCAATTGGTACTCCCTATTTGCTCAGATGGTTTGGGAACGGCCGTGTGGCCCCCCTTGATCGGGCTCCGGAAGCTCGGAGATGATGGTTATCCGGCTACTCGCCGAGGTCCGCGACACACGTGTCCTCAACCCATTCTGAGAGTCGACCTCCACATGTGGCCGCAAACTCCTCATCTTCGGATCCGACATCGCTCAGCTCGAACAAGCTGTCGCAGGCGGCCATGCTCCCGTCGCTGCACTCGTCATAAAGACGGTCGAGCAGTGCGGTGTCGCCCTCGCTCACCGGCAGATCCGTGTCCGATGGGTCGTCTTCGCCGCCGAGGAAAACGAAGGCGAGCACAAGCAACACCAGAGCGCCAACAGCCATCCAGGCCCACGGCGGCGCCTGGGGGCCCTTCTTTGCCGTATCGCGGGTTGTTCTCGGAGCGGCCGGGGTATCGGCAAACGAGTCGACAGCAGACGGGCCATTCTTTTGAGCCTCTTCCGCCGCCACGATGTAATCGTCCTTCGCAGTTTGTAGGCCCACGTTTCCGGGGATCGCCGTGTGCAGATGCTCGAGAAGTTCGACCGTGCGGTTCCTCTTGCCAACCCAGTCGACGAGTTCAGTGACCTCTACAGCGAAGCTGGCGTGGGTGACATGGTCGTGGAGATCGCCCATCGGCCTGGTGGCTCTCCACAGCTCGTCGTGCTCAAAGGCGCCGAGGATTGCTGCCTCAATCTGCTGGATGATTGTGATAGGGATCCCATTGGTCATGTCAGCACCTCGAGTCCCTTGCGCTCTTTGATGCTGGATTGCACCCTCTCAATCGGGATTCCCTGGTTGTATTCCGGGTGATGTAGCTCGCTGTAGTCGGGATCACCGGCGTGGTGAAGGGCAACCAGATTGAGGTGCCCGTCAAAGACGGGGCTACCCGAACTGCCGGGTTCAGTGTTGGTCCGGTAGCGGACCCGATTCTCATCTACTGCAATGACGGCATCAGTGTCGATGGCAAGTTTCAGCGGCTCGCCGTTCGGATGTTGCACGATGACGATCGGCTGGCTAGGCGCCAAAGAGCTTGCGGGGATGGGTGTTTTCATGTGGCCCCGGGAGATCGTGCCCCCGCTGCCGCCTACTGGAGAGTCGTGCAACGCTTTTCCATCTGCATCCGGTGCCACGCGGAGCAGCGCGTAGTCCAGTTGATCAGGGTCGGGTGTCGCGGCCGGACCGGCACCGGTGTCTGCGGGACTATGTGGGCGCTCGTCAACCAACCATTCCGCATCGAGCTGGAACGTGGTGCCGCTATGAACTTCGACCCCGGCTCGCGATCGTTTGTAGTCGAAGCGCAGCACGACGGACTCGGCGAGCGCCGCGTCCGCGATTACGTCCTGGACGACATGTCGGTTGGTCAGCACGAAGGAGTCCCCAACTATGAACCCGGTCCCCAGTGCTTCGTTCCCGAGTTCGATTCTGCAAACCTGCCCCTCGATCTCCAGGAGAGCCTGCGACCAGGTGGCGAAGTCGATGAAGCCGTGTGCGGGGTTCACCATTCTCTCGAGATGGATACCTTCGGACGGGGAGGCACCGATTCCGAGATCGGCGGAGAACGACCGCAGGGCGGCATTGCCGGGGTTTGCGGACAGTGCGCTTGCTACCAACTCGGCCGTCCACCCCTGCCGTTCTGCGGCCTCGACAACCATGAATACTCGTTGGACTTCGTCGTCTGCCAACGTGATTTCCTCGCGCTCTTTGTTTAAGTGAAACAGGAGCATTCGGTCGAATTCGCTGACTTTAAATGCATCTGCCAGCACTTCATTGAGCGCGCCGAGTTGTCTGGCGTCTAGATCAAGACTTGGCATTGTCCTCCCTCTCCTGTTTGCGACCCTACCCGCCACTCGTGTCGGGCGGGTAAGAGGATCTCTGGAAGCTCGAGAGACTGGGAAGGCCTAGAGATACGACAAACAGGGCTCGCCCAGTTCTGTCAACCGATGCGTAGGGTCAGATTGGAAGTTGCGGTGTGCCTGCGGGCAGGAAGGCGAGTGGGCGGATGGGCGAACAGCAGAATCAAACGGACCGGATGTCGCCATTCGGAGAGATCCCTGACGAGTACATCGATCCTGAGGGAGAGGGCGAGCTCCAAGACCCGTCCCTTGTTCTCGAGAGCACAGCCGACATGAGGCGGGCCTGGGATGATTGGATGTGCAACAAGGGACCCGGCGAGTTTGCCAACGTCAAGTTCTTTGGAAGAGGAATCGGAGGGGTGCCGGCACCAGCGGTAGATGCGTACAAGGCGCTGGAGGCTGCACTGCGAGCGACCGGGTACCAGCCAAGCGGGGCGTGGTCGTACAACTGTCGCAAGATCGCCAATTCGAATAAGGCGTCGCTGCACTCCTATGGCGTCGCAATCGACATCGATTCCCGTGAGAATCCCCAGTCGTCTGGCGATCCGTACTCGGGCAAGATCCAGAAGGTCCATGTTGATGCCGTGATGGAGATTAGGAACATGAGCGGCCGCAGAGTGTGGAAGTGGGGTGGCGATTGGTCGACCCCGGATCGAATGCACTTCCAACTGGATCAAGGTCCCGCGGCAGTGATCATCGATCCGTCCACCGTTCGTGACGCCGTGCACATCGAACTCGAGGGTGTTACCCACGTTGTGGATGCATCCAGCCTCAACATGCGAAGCGAGCCCACTCTGTCGGGTGCTCTGATCGCAGGCCTACCGAACGGTGCCAGGGTGGCTGTTCAGTCCGAGCCGATGCAGGAAAGCGACGGCTATCAGTGGCTCAAAGTCGAAGCTGTCGTTGGCGGGCAACTTCTGGGTGGTTGGGTCGCAGACAAGTTCCTTGCTGCGGTCGGTGTGGCTGTGGTTGAGCCGGCGCCTGAGGCGCAGCCTGAACCGGCCATTGATGGAGCGACTCATCGGGTCACGGCCACGAGCCTCAACCTGCGTAGCGAGCCGACGACCTCGGGGAATCTCATAATCAGCCTGGTATCGGGTACCGAGGTATCGGTCCAGCTCGATGCTCCCCGGGAGAACGACGACTATCAGTGGGTCAAGGTCAAGGCCGCAACGGGCGGCAATGTCGAGGAAGGCTGGGTGGCCAGCAAATACCTCGAGGCATCTCGATGACTCGCTAGCCGGGATCTTGCGATCGCTCCAGGCCTTGAGTCGCTGCAACATGGCCCCGGCTATCTGTCCTTATCCCACGATTGGGAATCGCATAGAGCGAACGCGATGCCAGCCGACCGAGAGACATGCTGACCTTGTCAGCGCGAGGAACCGGCTAAGCCGCCGCGGAAGTCATCCCGTCGTGGCGCGCAGCTCGTCAATAAGCGGACGGATCCATTCGGCGCCCATCCGCAGCAACTCCGGGTCATCGTTGAGCGTGGGCAGCTGTACGCATTCGACCTGGTCTTTGACCTTGTCGATCGTGTAGCCAATGTCGAGTTGGGTCTCGTGGTTCTCGGTAACAAAGCCGATCGGGACAAACACGATGGCCCTGGCTCCGAGCGTGATCAGGTTCTTCGCCGCCTGATCGACGTCCGGTGTCGTCCACTTCCCGGGCACAGGATGGTTCATCCAACCCGGTGTGATGAGCGGATACTTGCGAACGAGGTCTTCCTGCAAGGCGTAGAAAAGCGCTTCGCTTTCGCGCACTCCCGTCTCGTATCCCTTGCTTTCGAGGGGGCAGCCATGCAAGCACAGCATCACGCCGATCTGAGTCGGTGCGTACCTCTCCCTCAGTGGCGCAATAGCTTCCTCAGTTTGATCCACCAGTCGCTGCTGGAAATCCTTGCGCTCCCAGAAGGAAGGCAGATACCGGAGATCTTTGACCCAACTGGGGTCGGGGCGCAGGGCTTCGTTTATCTGCTCCAGCGCAAGGCCGCTGGTGAAGACAGAGTCGACGACGAGCCACGGATAGACAACCAGTTTCTCGAAACCTTGCGAACGGATCTCGCGCAATACTTGATCCGGCAGATATGGCGGTACGAAATTGAAAGCCTTGAAGACCCCAACGTCGTCGCCGTAGACGTCGCGCAGGTTCTTCTCGATACCCTCGCGTTGCCGCTCGAAGATGTCGTTGTGGGGTGAGTGGTAGTGATTGGCGGCGTGCCATTCCTTCTTCTGCGAGCGTTCCAAACGACGAGACAGAAATGGGATGGAGAAGTCGGGGAACTTGATTGACTTGGAAACGAGGAGCTTGAAAGATCTCTCGTTGTATTCAGCGAATTCGTCGTAGTCATCGACTTCGCCGTACCCGCACAGAAGTACCGCTACCTTTTCTCCCACAGCATTCTCCCTTATCGCTATCTTCCTTCACCTGGGCACACCCTAGGCAATGACGTGCCATCCTCTGTACGGAGCAGAACCGAATAACGGACGAACTAGCGGCCTTAGTGGGAGGAACCGGTTATCGAACTCTTGTCAGGTACTCATGTCACCGATGTGGGTGGCAAGGCGAGACATGTGAATTGGCTGATTGCGGGTGGGGAACGAGTCCCGAACAGCTGGGTCATTCCATTCGATGAGCCGATCAACGCGGCATCTGTTGAAGCGCTCGATTCGTCAAGGGTCTATGCAGTTCGGTCCTCCGCGAACGTGGAAGACAGCTCCATCGCTTCCTTCGCTGGTCAATTCCAATCGGAACTCGACGTACCGTTCGCCGAGATCGTCGCCGCAGTAGAGCGGGTAAGAGCCTCGGGTCGGTCGGACCGGGTGGTTGCCTATGCGGACCATCTCGGCACCTCGGAAGACATCGCCGTTTCGGTGATGATCCAACCGATGGTGACGCCGGTTGTGTCCGGCGTGGCGTTCTCCCGGAACCCGATCACCGGTCTCAACGAGGTTGTCGTAGAGGCGGTGTCCGGTCGCGGAGACCGACTCGTAGATGATGGAATGACGCCTGATCGCTGGATTCACCGATGGGGGAGTTGGATCGAACGTCCCGATTCGCAACTGATTTCAGCGGAGGTGGTCGCCGAAGTGGTTGCGAGTACAGAGCGAATGGCCGAGGCCTACGGATCGCCGATCGATCTCGAATGGGTATGGGATGGCGAACTCGTCTGGTGGGTACAGCTTCGGCCGATAACCGGTCTCGAGGAGGTGTCCATCTACTCGAGCCGTATCTCGCGTGAGGTCATGCCGGGGATGATCAAGCCCCTGGTGTGGTCGGTCAACGTCCCGATGGTCAACCAGGCCTGGGTAGATCTGTTCACCGAAGCCATTGGACCAAACGACATCCGCCCCGAAACCCTTGCCAAGTCCTTTGCATATCGCTCCTACTTCAACATGGGCGCAATTGGGGACATATTCGAGCTGCTCGGCATGCCTCGTGATTCCCTCGAACTTCTATTGGGGTTGCCCGCCGGGGACGACCAACCGAAGTTCAAGCCCTCGGCGGCCACGATGAAGTTGCTTCCGCGAATGCTCCGTATGGGGCTTGGCAAGTCGCGATATGGCAAAACTATCGCTGCCGAAGTGCGCTCGTTGCGAGGCGCCTACCGCAAGTTCGAAATCGAAGACTTGAGCAACCGCTCCGATTCCGCGCTGCTCAGCGATGTGCGTGCGCTCAGCGACATCGGTGTTCGGTCTGCCTACGCCAACATCGTCACACCACTGCTGGCGAACCTGCACAATGCCCTCCTCCGCAAGAGGCTTGCCGGCGCCGGGTTCGATCCGGAGTCAATCGACATCGGGGACACCGCGACGCTCGAGGACGTGAATCCGAACCCACACCTCGATGCTCTCAGCGCGGCTCTGGCCGCCCTGGATTCCGACACCGTTGATGAGATCAGACGAAATGGTATGACGGCTTTGCCCGAAGAGCTACGTGTTCAATTCGAAGACTTCCTGGGCCGTTTCGGACACCTGTCGGCAAGCGGTAACGACTTCTCGGTCGTCCCTTGGCGAGAGACGCCGGATGCGGTTGTGATGATGGCCCTGGACCATGTGGCGACCCACGGCGATGCCAAGCGACAAAGCTGGGATGACATCGAGCACGAGCTCAGCGCAGTGATGAGGCCGCTGCTGCGCTCGCTCCGCAACCGAACCCACCAGTTCATTGAGCATCGCGAGGATGTCAGCTTCACCTATACCTATGGGTACGGGCTGTTTCGTGTTTACTTCCTGGAGATCGGCCGCCGCCTTGTTGCCCGGGGTCTTCTGATATACGCCGATGATGTCATGTACCTGTACCTGGACGAGGTGCGAAACGCATTGCTGGGGCGATCCGCATCAACCGCATTCGACGAACTCGTGCGACAGCGGCGCGATGAGATGGCAGCGCTCGAAGACGTCGTGATGCCGGAGATCATCTATGGCGATGACTTCGTGCCGACTCGCACCGAGCTGAGCCACGAGGCACTCGAAGGGATTCCCACCTCGCGGGGGCATCATCGCGGCACACTTCGTATCGTTCGCGACACTGCCGACTTTGGCAAAGTGGGGCCGGGCGATGTCATCGCAATCCCGTACAGCGATGTTGGCTGGACGCCTCTTTTTGCCCGGGCCGGCGCTGTGGTCGCTGAGGCAGGAGGGATGTTGTCGCACAGCAGCATCGTGGCGAGGGAGTATCGGATCCCGTGCGTGGTTTCGGTCCCGGGTGCCACCAGGTTGCCTGACGGCGCCACGGTTGTGGTCGACGGCTATGCGGGGAGCGTTGTTGTTGAGGAGGGGTCGGAAACATGAATTGGGGACTCGTTGCTGGGCTGATGGCTGGTGCGTACCTTATCGGTTCGATCTCGTTCGCCAGGCTCGTCGGTCGGCGTGTAGTGCCCGATGCCGATCTCACCTCTACGGACCTGCAACTTCCGGGCGGTGCGACCATCGACTACGGGGGGGTCAGCGCGACGTCTATCGGCGCCCGGACCGGACCGAAGTGGGGAATGGTCGTTGGGGTCGGTGACATGGCAAAGGCATTCTTGCCAACCCTGGTGGTCAGGTTGCTGTGGCCCGATGATTCCTACCATCTGATCGTTGCCGTTGCCGTCATGCTCGGGCACAACTATCCCGTCTTCTATCGCTTCAAGGGTGGCCGCGGACAGAGCCCGCTCTACGGCGGACTGCTCGCAGTCGACTGGATTGCCCTGCCGGTGACAACGACCCTGGGCATCGTCTTTGGGCTGTTTGTCATGCGTGACATGCTCATCGCCTACTCGTTGGGCCAGTGGTTGCTGATCCCTTGGTTCGCCTGGCAAGCCGGGCCACATGAGGTCGCCTACGCCGTGACCATAAATGTGCTGTACACCGTTGCCATGATTCCGGAGCTCCGTTCCTATCTGGCGAAGCGCCGTTCCGGCGAGCTGAAACAAGTCGCCAGTTGGCGTGAGTTCAGGACGTCCCACCCCGCCATGGGCACGGGCCGGCTCGAAGCCGATGAGGAATGACGCTACTTACGCACCGCTTCGGCCGGTGGGATGCGCGAAGCACGAATAGCCGGATACAACCCGGCAATAGCGCCGATGGCGAGTGCCGCCAGCACGCTGAGTGCAAGACCCTGCGGGGGGACTGCCACCTTGAGGTCGCGGCTGGCGGCGTAGCCGATGGTTATTGCGGTGCCGAGGCCGATACCGAGCACGCCGCCGATACCCGACAGCATCATTGATTCGATCAGGAACTGGACACGGATGTGGCCGCGGGTGGCCCCGATCGCACGTCGGACGCCGATCTCCATGCGACGCTCGAGTACGGAGATCACCATGATGTTGGCGATTGCGACGCCGGCAACCAGCAGCGCAACCGCACCCAACCCAATGAGCAGGCTGGTGAGGGCCTCGTCGGCCGCCCGCCGGGCATCGAGTGCGTCGGATGGACGGCTTACCTGGACCGCGTCAGGCTGCGCCGGGTTGACTGTGGCGGGGAGCACCTCGGCTACGTCATCGATGAACTCTGGGTCGGATCGAACATACAGGGTCGTTGGTGACCTGCTTGTGTCGTAGAGCGTTGCGGCCACGGGATAGCCGATGATCGCCGAGCGCTCGAGATCAGGGTGGATCTCCATCGTGGCCATGATGCCGAGAACTGTGAACCAGGTTCCGTCGACGTACACCCGAGGGATCGGGTCCAGGTCTTCGATCCCGAGGCGGTCGGCGGCCACGGTTCCGAGCACAATCGCTGGTACCTGGGCAGTAGCGGCATCGATGAACCTCCCTTCGGCCATGTCGGCACGGAGGACAAAAAGAAGGTCGGTGTCGGCTGCCAGGATGTTGATACCGCTGGTCTCCAGCTCGGGGATGAGGTCGTTGCGCCGCACACTCGCGTCGGCTCGTGTGGTAGCGGTCACCTGCTGAACCGGGCGAATCCTCAGGGTCATGTCTGATGCCTCTTCAGGCACCTCCGAGGTGTTCCCGAAGATCCCTGCTCCCGGCTCCACCCTGAGCAGGTTGGTGCCAAGATCATCGAGGGTTGCGAGGAGATCGGCGCGACCGGACGCCGAGATGCCGAGTACGGCGACAATGGCCGCGATACCGATGGCGATCCCGGTCGCCGTGAGTACCGCACGAGCTACTCGCGACGACAGGCCGCGAACTCCGAGGCCGAGGGCATCGAGAAGTCGGAGCCGGCTTCTCATTCGGTGACCTCGTGGAGCGCGCCGTCCCGCATCTCGATCGTGCGCGGGAAGAGCGTGGCCAACTCGCGGTCATGCGTGATGACGACGATGGTCGTTCCGTCGGCGTTGAGGCCGGCAAAAAGCTGAGCGATCTCTTCGGATGTATGGGAGTCGAGGTTTCCGGTTGGCTCATCGGCCAGCACGATCGCCGGATCACCGACGAGCGCCCTGGCGATGGCAACCCGCTGCCGCTCGCCCCCCGACAGTTGGTTGGGGAGATGTCTGAGCCGTGAGCCGAGCCCGACCCGCTCCAGAGCAACTATCGCTCGCCGTTGTCTCTCGCTGCGGCTCAAGCCGCGATAGATCAATCCCTCGGCAACGTTGGCGACGGCGTCTATGCCGTTTATCAAGAAGAAGTCCTGGAAGACAAAACCGATCCGGTGGCTGCGCAGACCCGACAGCCTGCGGTCGGTGAGTGAGGCAATATCGACGCCCTCGATGCTGATCGTGCCTCGGGTGGGTCGGTCGAGTGCACCCATCATGTGGAGCAGCGTTGACTTGCCGGCACCGCTCGGGCCGACAATTGCCACCAGATCGCCTGCCTCTATGGCAACGCTCACGCCATCGAGCGCAGCTACGGGTGGTGGGCCCGGGTAGACCTTCTCGACATCAGATAGTTCGAGGACGGTGGGCATATCCCGGCTCTCGATCACCGGGGAACGAGAACGCGGTCGCCCTCGCTGACATCACCGGTTATCGCCACGACGCCGTCGGCGAACTTGCCGATTTCGACCCTGACAAACCGGCTTGGGCCGGTCGCCGCAGCGACTTCGACGGCATAGCCCCCTTCGGCAAGAGCCAACAGGGCATTGACCGGGACCACCAGGACATTGGTTGCCTCCTCGGAGACCACCTCGACGTCGACCGGGGCTTCGTCGAGGCCGCTCGCCGCACTGATGTCATCAAGGCGGATAGTCACCTCGAAAACACGGCGGGCCTCGGTACCCGCCCCTACCGTCGTAACCACATCGGCGACCTCGCTCACGGTGCCCGTAGTCGTTGATTCGTCGGGTAGCTCGAGTCCTACGGCATCACCGGCCTCTAGGAGATCTTGACGATCTGCGTCGAGCCAGAGCTGTACCTCTTGCCGGGGGGCCGAGGTCGCCAGCACTGGAACCCCGGGGGTAATCGGGTCCCCAACATTGGCCAGAACATCCGCAAGGCGCACTGTCGTGGGGATAAAAAGAACTCTGCCCAGTTCGACCACGCCGGTCTCCTCGAGACCGAGGTCCGCTTGCCACTCTTCAACGAGACTTGCCGTCACTTCGGTGAACTCGTCGTCGACTACGAGATCCTCATCCTCGTAGCCAAAAAGCACGAGGTTTGTTTCCAGTTGGCGGACATCTACTCCGTCGGCGGCGGCTTCGCTCAGGCTGCGCCATGCCGGCTTGTCGCCCCACATCACGATCACCGGCAGCCCGTCTATCTCGAAAGCAACATCTCCTCGTTGCAGCGTCGCGCCTGGTTCGGGCAGATCTGTGAGAGTCCCGGGAAGTCGTGCGTGTAGGACGCCGGGATCCGCATAGCGGAGAGTGCCTGCCAGCGTCTCCGTATCTACAAGCGTGGTCCGGACTACTTCGATGGAGATGAGTTCCACTTCCTCATCTGTGGTTGCGGCCTGCTCGTCGTCCGAAAACCGGTCCAGCGCCCACCACCCACCGACACCTATGACGATCAGAGTCACCACGACGATGATCAAGCCGGTGACGCGTCGCATCAGCCCGAGAATCCCGCAAAGGAGACAGTCTGGCGGCAGGTTTCCAACGCCTCCTCGAATGTCGGGTCGCCAAAACCAAGGAAGGCAGTGAGCGGATATGGTGTGCCGCTCCCAGTCTGGGGATCCGGGAAGTCAACGACTCCATTGTCTCGCATACACTGTGAGAACTCCTGGAGTTGATCTTGGAAGAGCGCTTCGAGCTCCGGGTCGAGCGAGACGTCGAATCCACCGGACAACTGAAACACTGCGATACAACTCGTGAACGCCTCCTGGAACTCGTCGCTCTCGAGGTCGATTCCGACGAGGTCTGTGGGGCGCAGATCCAATTGACCATCGGCAGTGACCCCGATATCCGGTACGTCCAGCCCACGTTCACGCATGCAGCGGGTGACTTCCAACACCGCTTCGTCGGCGTCCAGTCGCGTTGTAGTTGTGACGCCTTCGTTCTGTTCGTCCTGAAGGGAAAGAACGCCTTCGGGTTCCTCTGTGTCTCCGCTTCCGCTGCATGCAGCAGTTGTGAGCACCACAGCTAGGAGTAGGTACCAAAGTGGCTTCTTATGGCCGTTCATGGTGTGCACGGTAGTGCTCTACTTGGGGTACGGCGAACCTCTGGCGGTCCTGTCATTGCTGTCTTCAATCCGTTTGCGCCGCGGCTCTTGCGGGGGTTGGCGACACCGTCCCACCGTTGCGTGGTCCGGTGAACTGGGCGTTGTAGAGGCTGGCGTACGCCCCATCGTTGGCGACCAGTTCCTCGTGGGTTCCCTGCTCGACGATGGCGCCGTCCTCCATCACCAAGATGAGGTCGGCGTCCCGGATCGTTGAGAGGCGATGGGCAATCACAAAGCTGGTGCGGTCGGCTCGCAACGCAGACATGGCGTGTTGGACGAGAACCTCGGTGCGGGTGTCGACTGAGCTGGTCGCTTCATCGAGAATCAGTAGCGCCGGATCGGCCAGGAAGGCGCGAGCGATGGTGATCAGCTGTTTCTCGCCCGCACTCACCGTTCCGCCTTCGTTGTCGATGACGGTGTCGTAGCCGCCCGGCAAGGCGCCGACGAATCGGTCTACGTAGGTCGCCTGCGCTGCATCGTGGACTTCATCATCGGTAGCGTCGAGGTGGCCGTATCTGATGTTGTCGCTGATGCTGCCTTCGAACAGCCACGTGTCTTGCAGAACCATCCCGGTCTGGGATCGCAGGTCTTCGCGGCGCATCGTTGCGATATCGATGCCGTCGAGTGTGATTCTGCCCGACTGAAGGTCGTAGAAGCGCATGATGAGGTTGACCAGCGTCGTTTTGCCGGCACCGGTGGGACCAACGATCGCCACGGTCTGACCGGGGTCAACGTGGAAACTCACATCTTCGATCAGCGGTTGGTCGTCCAGGTAGCGGAACGACACATTCTCGAACGCCACCCGGCCGTGAGTGACGGTGGGACGTACCGCGGAGCCATCGTCGGCTGGCTCGCTCTCGGCGTCGAGGAGCTCGAATACCCGCTCGACCGAGGCCACTCCAGACTGGAGCAGGTTGACCATAGACGCGATCTGGGTAACCGGTCTCGTGAACTGGCGTGAGTACTGAATGAATGCCTGGACATCTCCAAGGCTCAGTGTGCCGCTGGCGACCCGGAGGCCTCCCAGCACCGCGATGATCACGTAATTCAGATTGCCGATGAACATCGCAATGGGCATGATCAGCCCGGACAGGAACTGGGCGCCAAAACTTGTTTCGTACAGACTGTCGTTCTCAACCTCGAACGATTCCTGAACCTCACGTTGGCGTCCGAACACCTTGACGAGCGCGTGTCCTGTGAACGCCTCCTCCACATGGGCGTTGACGTTTCCGGTGTGCCGCCACTGGGCAATGAATTTGCTCTGGGACCTCTTCATGACCACGGCGGCAAGAACCATCGTGAGAGGAATCGTTACAAGGGCGATCAACCCCAGGGTCGGCGAGATCCAGAACATCATCCCGAAGACGAACACGACGGTGAGGACGGAGTTGAGCAGCTGGCTCATAGTCTGTTGCATGCTTTGGGCAACGTTGTCGATGTCGTTGGTGACACGGCTGAGCAACTCGCCACGCGGCTGACCATCGAAATAGCGGAGCGGCAGGCTGTTGATCTTCTGTTCGACGTCAGTGCGCAGCCGCAGCATCGTGTGTTGGACGACATCGTTGAGCAGGTAGCTCTGCGCAAACTGGAAGATGGCCGAAGCCACATAGAGCGCGAGGGCAATCAACAGCACGCTGCGCAGCGCGCCAAAGTCGATTCCCTGTCCAGGTACTAGGTCCATGCCGCTCAGCATGTCGGCGATCTGGGCGTCGCCCCTGGACCGTGCCGCCTCGACGGCTTGGGTCTTGGTGACGCCGGCAGGAATCGTTTTGCTGATGATGCCGGAAAAGATGGTGTCCGTGGCCCGACCCAGGACTCTTGGCCCCACGGCCGCGAGGGCAACACTGGTGACCCCGGCGATGACAAGGGCGATCACTTTTGGACGCTCCGGGCGAAGACGTCCGGCAAGGCGTTTGATCGACGGTCCGAACGTCATCGCTTTCTGGCCGACCATGCCGCTGCCAAATGGGCCGCGTCCATGCCCGGCGCCCTGCACCTGGACCCGCTCGGTCTTCTTCATGGTCGGCTGGTTGTTCATGATCGGTCCGCGGCGAGTTGGGAATCAACGATCTCGGCGTAAGGGCTGCAACTGGCGAGTAGCTCGTCGTGGTTTCCAAGGCCGACGATGCCGCCGCCCTCGAGCACGACGATCTGATCAGCTTCTCTTATCGTTGCGACTCGTTGGGCGACGATGATGACGGTGGCATCGTCGGTGACGGCTCCGAGAGCAGCGCGCAGCCGGGCATCGGTCGCGACGTCGAGAGCAGAGAATGAGTCGTCGAAGAGGTACAACTCTGGACGGCGGATGACCGCACGGGCGATCGCGAGCCGTTGTCGCTGGCCGCCAGAGACGTTCGTGCCACCCTGGGCGATTGCCGATTCGAGTCCATCGGGCATGGCCTCGACGAAGTCACGTGCCTGGGCAATCTCGAGGGCTTCCCACATCTCGGCCTCGGTTGCATCGGGGCTGCCGTAGCGGAGGTTGGACGCAACGGTTCCAGAGAACAGGTAGATCGCTTGCGGCACATACCCGATCTTGTTCCACAGAGTGTCGGGATCGATCTCGCGGACGTCGACGCCGTCAACCAGAACTCGGCCGCTGGTTGCATCGAATAGACGGGGGATCAGGTTGACGAGGGTCGTCTTGCCGGTTCCTGTTGAGCCGATGATGGCCGTGGTTTGACCGGGCTGTGCGGTGAACGTGATGTCGTTCAGCACCGCTTGATCGGCACCCGGGTAGCTGAAGCCGGCGCTCTCGAACTCAACCGTGCTGTGTTTCGGCAGTTCTGTGACTCCGGCCTTCGGGGGAACCACGGACGAATCAGTCTCGAGGACCTCACCGATGCGGTCCGCGGATACCGATGCCCGCGGCAGCAACATGAACATGAACGTTGCCATCATGACCGACATCAGGATCTGGATGATGTAGGTCAAGAAGGCAGTGAGGGAACCGATTTGCATCGCTCCCGAGTCCACCCGGACGCTGCCAAACCACAAGACGGCGACGCTCGAAACGTTCATGATCAGCATGACCGAGGGGAAGATTGCGGCCATCCATCGACCGACTCCTATCGACACGTTGGTGAGGTCGTCATTGGCTGATTCGAACCGGTCGGTTTCGAACGGTTCGCGGACAAAAGCGCGCACGACCCGGATGCCGCCAATCTGCTCGCGGAGCACTTTGTTGACTGTGTCGAGCCGCTTCTGCATTATCCGGAATCCGGGCACCATGTGCGCCAGGATGTACCAGATGATGGCGGCGAGTATCGGGACGAGGGCGACGATGAGCCACGAGAGTCCCACGTCTTCCCGCAGCGCCATGAATACCCCGCCCACCATCATGATGGGGGCCGTTATGAGCATGGTGAACGTGGTCAGAACCAACATCTGGATTTGTTGCACGTCGTTGGTGTTGCGAGTGAGCAGCGACGGTGCCCCGAACCGGGCCATTTCCCGGCTGGAAAACGAGATGACGCGGTGGAAGAAGGCGGACCGGACGTCGCGTCCAAACGCCATTGCCGTTCTTGCACCGAAGTAGACGGCGGTGACGGTCGCCAGTACCTGGACGAGTGACACCGCCAGCATCCATGTGCCGAGCCGAAGGATGTATCCGGTATCTCCCAGGATCACGCCGTTGTCGATGATGTCGGCGTTGAGGCTGGGCAGACTGAGAGCGGCGATCGTGGCTATCAGTTGGAGGACGATCACGATGAAGATTTCGCGCTTGTAGGCCTGGAGGTATTTGCGAAGGATCTTGATCAGCATCGGTTGGCCTCGGGTGCCAGGATCCCGCCGAGCAGGATCGAGACCAACTGCTCGGTTGTCATCTTCTGCCCGGACGCCAACATGTGGTGAGTGTTCGTGAACACCAATCCGCGGAGAACAATTGCTGCCTGAGTTGGCTCAACGGCGAGTTGCTCTCGGTGGCGCTCCATCAGCCTTGCCAACGATTCGACGATCGCGGTCATGGCCTCGGTGGCGATTCGGTGCGACTCTGCGTGCGGTTTGCCATGGTGTGGAATAGACCGCAACATGCCGAGCAGCGCCGTCACCCCCTCGAAGTGTTTGCTGAGCGAATCGGCGGCAACGCAAAGCTGCCGTTCGATGGGGGAGTCCTCATCGATCTCATCAAGGCTGGCCTGCAGAAGGCTCGGATCCATCTTGGTCTTGATGGCCGCTCGGAGCAGCGCCGCCTTGTCGGGAAACACTCTGAAGATGGTGCCCTCGGCGATACCGGCGGCGGCGGCCATTTCGGCTGTCGTGACCGCGGCGCCTTCCTCGATCAGGAGGGGGATTACCGCGTTGAGAATCGCGGTCCTTCGTTCATCTGGGGCGAGCGGTCGAGCCCGGCCGGGTTTGGTGTTCATCGTCCACTAGCTTAACTGAGTGAGCACTCACTCAGATCGTGGTAGTTCGTCGGGAACCATGTCCCGGCTACAGCGCTAGCGGGGCGGGTCGATATAAGGTCTAGATGGTGTCACGCGTGCGAGTGCTTTCCGACGAGTTGCTTCGGCCGATCTTCAAAGCTCGGTTGATGCTCTATTTGCTGGGTGTAGCGATAGCTATCGTTGTCCTGGTTGCCAATGAGGGCAGAGCAGCCTTGCTCCCTTTGACGATGGTTGCCGCTGCTGTGGCGTGGTGGCAGATGCGCACCAGCTCCCTCCCGCAAGCTTGGCTATTCGACATGGTGTTTGCGCTCGGGGTCGCCTGGGTCGCAGATACCCCGACCGGGCTTGCGATCGTTGTTGGTTGGGCTGCCGTCGTCGGCCTTGTCGATACGGAGAGGCTGTGGGTCTACCCGGTCGGAGTTGGGGTGGCCGCGGCGCTCACAACTGCATTGATCGAGCCCGAGGGATTCGGCTGGTCTCCAGCGACACTGCTCCGGATTGTCGGAGTGACCTCTGTCGCAGTGTTCGTTGTCTTCATGTTCAGGATGGTCGGCGACCTGCTGAGACAGAGCGAACGCGAGTTGCGGGCCTTTTTCGATCGGGTGCCGGTCGCATTGACGCGGACGTCCGCCGACGGCGAGCTCTTGGAATACAACATGGCTGTCACCGAGATGTTTCAAGATGTGCGCGCCGGCGAGCCGGTGATCGAGCGATACCCGGATCCGGAGCAGCGGAAGGCATTTGTCGAGGCGCTGGTCCGTGATGGCGTCGTGCACAACTACGAGACAGCGTTGCGGACCGGACCCGATGACGTCATCAAGGCTGTGATTTCGGCCAACGCTGTGCATGATGACGAC
>CBDUNF010000040.1:0-20606 GCA_965368515.1 uncultured bacterium | reverse complement strand
CGGACTTTGTTGCCAACGCCGGCGGAATCATCAACATCGCCAACGAATTCCACGGCTACGACTGGAGACGGGCTGCGGCGGCCATCGACCGCATCCACCACAACACAACTCAGGTTCTCGATGCTGCGAAGGAGCGACGGATCAATCCGAACGCCGCCGCAATCGAGGTCGCCAAAGAGCGAATCGAAAGCATCGGCAGCATCAATCTGAAGCGGCGCGGCCACGCGTCCTAGGAGGAGACACATGTTGGAGCTAGACAACGTACGGGATCACAACGCCCTGGGCTTATCCGAGGAGCGGCTGATCGACATGTACCGAAAGATGCTGCTCGCCCGCAAACTCGATGAACGTGTGTGGGCTCTCAATCGCCAAGGCCGTGTGCCATTCGTCGTGTCAGTGGCCGGGCACGAAGGAACCCAGGTGGGAGCCGCATTTGCGCTCGACGCCGAACGCGACTGGTCGCTCCCCTACTACCGCGACGTCGCCTTCAACCTCGCGATGGGCATCTCCGTGAAGGATCTCTTCCTCGCCGTGTTCGCCAAGGCTTCCGATCCCGCCAATGCCGGACGCCAGATGCCCAATCACTGGAGCGAGCCGGATCTCAACATCTTCTCCCATTCCTCGGTCATCGCTACCCAATTCCCACATGCGTGCGGGATCGCCCATCGTCTCAAGGCGACCGGCTCTGACGGTGTAGTGATGGTCTCGTCCGGTGAAGGCGCCACCTCTGAAGGCGATTGGCACGAAGCCATGAACTTCGCCGGAGTGCACAAGCTCCCCGTGATATTCCTCGTCGAGAACAACCTCTATGCAATCTCGACCCCGAGTAGCGAAGAAATCGCCGGCACGGTTGCAGAGCGTGCGGTCGGCTACGGAATGCCGGGCGTCGAGATCGACGGCAACGACGTGCTCGCCGTATACGGCGTGATGACCGCCGCCGTGCAGCGGGCTCGGTCGGGTGAAGGTCCGACCCTGATCGAGGCCAAGACCTACCGCTACTACGCCCACACGTCCGATGATGATGACAAGGTCTATCGGTCCGCCGAAGAGGTCGAGCTCTGGCGGCGCAAGGATCCAATCCTCGTTCTCAAGCAGTACCTGGTCGAGTCACGCTTGCTCGGAGAACAGCAAGAAGTGGATATCGAACGCGAGGTTACCGAGGAAGTCGCCAATGCCGTCAAGGAAGCCGACGCGGCGCCCGAGGCTCTCGACTGGGAATCCAACGTATATGCCAACCCGATCGTCCCAGACGATCCGGCCACTGAGGTCGAACCGGAACCGGTCGGCGAGACCATGAACATGATCACCTCGATCAACACCACCCTCCACGAGCTCTTCGAGGAGTACGACGACGCTTCGATATTCGGCGAGGATGTCGGCGACCCCAAGGGTGGTGTCTTCAAGGCCACCGTTGGGTTGACCGACAAGTTCGGTGCTGACCGAAGCTTCAACACGCCGTTGGCGGAAGCCCTGATCATCGGGGTGGGCATTGGCATCGGCGCAGCGGGCGGTCGTCCGATAGCCGAGATCCAGTTCGCCGACTTCATCCACCCTGCTTTCGACCAGATTGTGTCTGAGGTCGCCCGACTGCACTATCGAACCAATGGTCGGTGGGCATCGCCACTGGTCATCAGGACTCCATACGGCGGCGGGATCCACGGCTCGCTCTATCACTCCCAATCGATCGAAGCCTTCTACGCCCACGTCCCCGGTCTCAAGGTGGTCATTCCTTCGACGCCGGCCGACGTCAAGGGTCTGCTCTGGTCGGCCGTCGAGGATCCGGATCCAGTGATGATCCTCGAGCCGAAGAAGCTCTACCGCCTCGCTACCGGTCCTGTACCAGAAGGACCGCACCGTGTCCCGATCGGTAAGGCGGCGCTGCGCCGGACCGGCGACGATCTCACGATCATCGCCTACGGCACCATGGCCCACTTCGCAGTAGAGGCGTCCGACAAGCTCCGGGACGAGGACATCGAAGCGGCGGTGCTTGACCTCCGCTCGATCCGCCCGCTCGATTGGCCGTCTATCGAGCGTGCCGTCCGCCGCAACGGCAAGGTCCTGATCGTGCACGAAGACAACAAGTTCGGTGGCTTTGGTGCCGAGATCGCCGCACAAATCGCGGAGAAGGCGCTGGATTGGCTGGATGCCCCGATCCGCCGGTACTGCTCTCCGGAGGTGCCGTCGTTCCCATACTCATCGACACTTGAAGAGCAGGTGTTCCCCTCAGTAGAGGGCATCGTCGAGCAAGCTCGTTCGCTAGCGGCGTACTAGGGAACAGCCTCGATCGAGCTGACTATGGGGCCGGCATTTCGAGCTGGCAGGAACTTCGCTCTGACGCCGACTACTGACGAACCGTCGCACCATCTAGTCTCGCGTCGATGGACTACGTAATCCGACAAGCCCGTCCGGAAGACGCCGACGCGATCGGTGGCTTCACTACGGACACATTCGAGTGGGGTGACTACATCACTGAAGTGCTCCCTCATTGGATGGCGGCGGAGAACGGTTGCGTGATGGTGGCCGCAGACAAGAACGACCAACCGGTTGCGCTCGGGCGGGGCTTGATGATCAGTGGCACCGAGCTGTGGCTCCAGGGAGCGCGGGTCAGCGAGCAATGGCGTCGGCGTGGGCTCGCCTCGGCATTCGGAGAGTCATTGGTGACATGGGCGACCGAACGGGGAGCACGCGTTGCCAGGCTGCTCACCGAGGGATGGAACGAGCCAGCGCAACGACAGGTGGAGAAGACCGGGTTCCGCCGATCGGGCAACTGGATCGTCGGACGCCGGGCGATCGCCAGCGAAGAGCCGGTTGCACCTACCAATGGTGGCCAACGAGCCAAAGCTCGTCGGAAGCTCGGATTGGCCCACTCCTCAGAGGCAGTGCCGGCGTGGGTTTCCTGGCGATCAGGACCGCTGGTCGGTCCCGCCCGGGGCCTCCACGTCGACGGTTGGCGCTGGGCGCAGTTGACGACCGATCACCTGATCCAGGCCGGTAAGCGAGGTGCGCTCTGGTCGTCTCAGGGAGGGTGGGTCGTTACCCGTCGCGATGGCGAGGCTCTCTACGTTGAGTGGTTGGATTGCGGACCCGACGATATCGACGACATGATGCGCTCGATCGTCGATCACGCCTTCGAACAGCGCGCCGACGTCCTCCGGGTAACCGTTCCAGATGTCGACTGGGTCACCGCTGCGCTCCAGCGGGTTGGCTGTGAGCTCCACCAGATGTTCATCTACGAACGTGCCCTCTAATTGAGGGACTCCCAATAGAGCTCGATCGGGTGGATGACCCGATAGTCGTCACCGAGGTGGGCTCGAAGCTGGATCTCGCAGCCGGGGTTGGCTGAGACGACGGTGGTCACGCCCGTCCCCCGGATCTGGGCAGCCTTCTTCTCGCCAAGGTCTGCAGCGGCTTCGTGTTCGTACACCATGTAGAGACCGGCAGCACCACAGCACAGACCGTCGGGATCGACCTCGATCGGCGTGTAGCCGGCTGCGCGTACGATCGCTCGCGGGGCATCGACGATGCGCTGCACGTGGCGCAGGTGACACGGGTCCTGGATGGCCACCTGGCCGCGTCCTTCGGGTATCGAAGGGAGCCGTCCCTCACTAATCAACTTTGCCACGATCTCGGTCACATCGCGAGTGCGCTCGGCGACCGAGCCACCCCCGTCTGCCCATTCCTCGTACTCCTTCAGGTGAGCCGAGCAACCGGCAGCATCGGCCACAACGTAGTCGTAGCCGGCAAACGCTTCAGTGTTCCTCTTCGCCATCCGGCGGGCATCGTCGGCTGCACCCTCGTGCGCGGCTAAGGCCCCGCAGCATTGCTGACCGTTTGGACTGTCGACCTGAAAGCCCGCCATCTGGAGGACGCCGCGGGTGGCATCGTGGACGGCCGGAAACCACTCATCCATGATGCAGCCGGCGAGGAGGGCGACTGAACCAGCCGGCACCGCCGGCGTGTGGTCGTGGACTCCAACCACAGTGTGCGGGAACACCCGCTGCGGGCGCAGGCCCCTCGCTAAGCGGAGTCTCTCCGGGAGAAGGCTGATGATGCGCAACTTCTGAAGCAGCCCGATCGCGCTGGTGGTGAGAGCCAACAGCCACTTCATGTTCAGTAGTCGGCCGACCATGAATCGACGGGCTCGCCCGCCGACCGTCGGCTGGTCCTTAGCAAGCTGCTCCCTCGCCCCGGCCATCATGTGACCGAAGGGAACAAGGGACGGGCAGGCGGCCTCGCAAGCACGGCACTGCAGACAGAAAGACATCATGTCGGCATAGGTCTCATCACTGGGCAGCTGCCCGGTGGCAATCGCACCCATTGCAGCCAAACGGCCTCGGGGTGAAGCAACCTCGTCTCCGGTGAGACGGAAAGTAGGGCAATGAGGCAGACAGAGTCCGCAAGTCACGCACGTGTCGAGTTGGGCTTCGCTCGGGATCATCAGATACCCCCGGGCAAGATGCCGGGGTTGGCGATGCCGACTGGGTCGAAAGCTCTTTTGACCCGCCTCTGCAGATCCACCGACTGGGGAGGAGAGCCCCATGGGTCGAGTCCGAAGTCGGACGGTGCTTTCACAACAACTAACCCGCCGCCGATCGATTCGGCTTTCGCACGGAACTCCGCCAGGTCACTCGAATCGATACTGTCGGCGATGAATCTGATCGCACCAACACCATGGGCCGCTTGGAACACAGCACCCGCCTTCCCCAGAACCCCGGCCCAAGCACTGGTCGCACTCGCAGGTACTCGCAGATCGAGTTCCGCTGCTCCCGTCAACGGCTCCGGCCATTGGTGCCCGGCCGTAACGTCACCGCCAACTCGCTCGGCTTGGGCTTCGATCTCGGCGGTTGTCCCCGCCAGGTACAGCGCAGTCTCTGTATTTGTCTCGATGAGCGCCCATGGTCGGTAGGCAGCGGCAAGAGCCCGCTCTGGGTCGGCAACACGGACAGTCGCCCGCTCTACCGGTTGCGGCCACAACTTGAGACAAACCTCCGTTATCAGACCAAGCGACCCGAGCGAACCAGTCGCGAGACGGGGCAGGTCATATCCGGTGACGTTCTTCACCAAACGCCCGCCCCCGCGGATCAGCCGACCGTCGCCGGTAGCCAGGCGAACCTCGAGCATCCGGTCCCGGGTTGGTCCGTAGCGGAGCCGCCGCCACCCCGATTGGCCGGCCGCGACAACACCACCGACGGTCGCGGCGCCAGGAGTTTCGGGTAGAACCGCGGTCTGGTTGCGTTGCGCTAGTTCTGCCTCGAGGTCGGCAACCGACACCCCCGGCTGCACCACGATGGTCAGGTCCTCTTCCTGCCACTCGACGACCTTGTTCAGTCGTTGAGTGGTCACGATGACATCGGGTTCAACCCGATAACCGATGCTTTGGTTGGTACCGGCCCCCCAAAACAGAACCCGCATCTTGTGCTCGGCAGCGAACCGGAGCACCGCAGCCGCATCCTCCCCAGATTCCGGGTTGATGGTGAACTCGGCTGGGGGGGCGCCGTCTACCGGCTCGGAAAGGAGACCCTTGGCGAGACGCGCCATCTCTTGCTTCAGCATCACTCCCCCTCCGCCGCTGGAAGCGAGGCCATCCCGTAGTCGTAGCAACGAGCACCCCTCGGCAGGATCTTTCCGGGATTCATGCGACCGTCGGGGTCGAAAGCCTCTCGCAGCCGAGCCTGAGCGTCGAGATCAATTGGTTCGAACACCAAACCCATCAGGTCACGCTTCTCGAGACCCACACCATGCTCTCCTGTGAGCGATCCGCCGGCCGCGACCGACACCCGCACCATCTCTTCAGCCGCAGCCCGCACCTGCTCTGCCTTCCCGGGTTCCTTCGAGTCGTACGCAACCAGCGGATGCAGATTCCCGTCTCCAGCGTGAAAGACGTTGAGCATCTCTACACCGTACCGTTCGCCGATCTCGTAGATCGCAGTCATTACGTCGACGAGGGCCGTCCGCGGAACCACGGTGTCGTGAAGGTAGTAGTCGGGGGCTGCTTGGGCCACGGCCCCGAAGGCGCTCTTTCGTGCTTTCCACAAGAGAGCCCGTTCCGCGGCGTCGGCGGCAACCCGCACAGAAGTTGCACCGTGCTCTCGAGCAATCCGACCAATCGTGGCCGACTCCGCCGCGACACCGGCATCGAGGCCGACAACCTCTGCGATGAGAACGGCGGCAGCATCCACGGGCAACCCGCCGTGGATGAACGCTTCAACCGCAACAACCATGGGCTGATCCATCATCTCCAATGCGGCAGGAATAATCCCGGCGGCAATGACCGCCGAGACGGTCCCGGCCGCTGCCTGGATATTGTCAAAAGTGAGCAGCAACGTGCGCACCGCGGGTGGGTTGTCTGTGAGCTTCACCAAGACACGCGTGACTATGCCGAGGGTCCCTTCAGACCCGACAACCACGCCGCGGAGATCAAGCCCGATCGGGTCGGGCGCCTCTCCTCCCAGAATCACCACATCCCCCGCAGCGGTCACCATCTCCATACCGAGAATGTGGGCGACGGTGGTTCCCTCCGCAAGACAGTGCGGGCCGCCCGCGTTGGTTCCAACGTTGCCGCCAATGGTGCAGGCAGCTTGTGATGACGGATCGGGAGCGAAGTGGAGGCCGAGATGCTCCAAGTTGCGCGAGATGTCCAGGTTGAGCACGCCGGCTCCAATCCATGCGGTCTTGGAGAGGTGATCGATCTCCCAGGTTGGATCAAGGCGAGTGAGCACCACCAGCAACGCGGGTTCGGCAGGAACCGCCCCACCGGCAAGCCCGGTCCCGGTCCCCCGCGCTACGACAGGGACCTGATGACGATTCGCCGCCCGCACGCATGCTGCTACCTCTTGGGTCGTCTCCGGCAGGACCGCTGCCAACACTTCACCGGAAGTGACGCCTGCGTCCTTGTTGTACACGAGCAATTCGAGTGGATGGGAGTGGACCCGGTCGGGTCCGACAACGGCCTGCAGATCAGCGACAAGGCTCATGGCCTCAGGCTAACCGGTCGATCAGGTTGGCGACTCGGGTCGAGCGATCATCGAACCGTCGGCAGCCAGGGTCTCGGCTTGCCAGCTTCGATGAAGGAGCAGCCCAACACCGGACACAAGGGCTAAGTGCACTAGCCACCCCCACCCGCCGAGACCAATCGTGAACACTGTGTCGGCAAACTCGCCGTCGCGCGCCAGGCGGAACCAGCGACCAAAACCGCCGCTGCCTTCACCTGTGATCAGTGGATCCGTGATTGTCGCCAGGGTCATCGTGACCACGCTGATGGTTACCACCGCCCGAGCAATGATCGGCCGGAAAGACCAGGCTGCGGTCACGCCAACCGCCAACAAAGGTAGGGCCGGCGTCAGGTATCGGGCTCCGGGCGAACTGCCGCCCCAAGGGTTACCCCAGAATAACGGCACTGCCAGCATCGCCAGGAACATGCCCAGGGACGTAATGGCCAGTGCTCGCTCCACACCTCGTCGGCGTCGCATCATCCAGATCAGACCCGCCATCCCGAGGATTACGACAGGAGTCGCAATCAAGAATCCTCTGCCCGCAAAGAAGATGTCGGCGAGATTGTCGAGGCGGATCGAGCCAAAGGGCTCCAGAAACGACCGCTCCTTGGTGACAACACCCGAGAACGCGCTGTAGCGATACGGATGTGACAGCGGCGAGCCGAAGGCAATCGTGTGGTAGATCCCGAGCAATGCGGCAAAGGGGACACCGCCGACGACGAACCAGATGACTCGGGAGCGGACCCTCCATAGTGCGAAGACGCCAACCACTGCTCCGGCGAGGAAGGCCGGGTACTCGGTTGTAACGGCTGCGCCGACCATGGCACCGGCCCCCAACAGATGCCGGGTAGTCACGGGTTCTCGTAGCAACAACAAGACCGCCAACGCAATGAAGAGCGCACCAAGAACGTGCCCAAATAGCAGTGCCCCGAAGGGGAGGAGAATCGTGCCCGCCACAACAGCGAGCACCGCCGGCATCGCCGTCTTCGGATCCACTCTTTGGGCTATCGCCAGGAGCACTACGGCAAGCGCCGCCAACGGGACACTCGCGAACCAGAAAGTCTGCCACCAGACCCCGAGATTCTCGTTGACCCGGAGCACAGTGGCCGGCTCTCCGCCGACGATTCTGTAGACACCGTAGAAAGGAACGCCGAGTAGCGGTTGCAGCGGTGCCTTGTCCGAATACACGTGCCCATCGCGCACGGCAATGTCGATGGCGACTACGTCCTCCATCTCGTCCAAGACAACCGTTTGGTTTTCCCACACCGATGCGGTGAACGCGTATCTCGATGCCTGCTGTGCGCGGTAGATGTGGGCGAAAGGACCCACGATCGCCACAATGAAGAGGAACAGCAAAAGGCGGGCACGGGTCTCTGGCTTCACCAGCCGGAGCCTATACCCGCAGACCCGAGAATCGCGCCCAATCGACACAACCCGGAAGTGGGGAGTCCACCCACTACCCTCGTTCAGCATGAGAGTCCTGGTTGAGATCCTCCACCCGGCGCACGTTCACTTCTTCCGCAATTTCACGGCGGAGATGACCGAGCGTGGCCATGAGGTGATGCTGACAGCACGCGACAAGGACGTGACAGTCGAGCTACTACGTGAGTACGACCTGCCACACAGGCTCTTGTCGGCCCAGGCGCGCGGCACAGTGGGACTGGCTGGAGAGCTAGCCAGTCGTGTGCGCAAACTGATACCTATCCTGCGCAGCTTCCAACCTGACGTCCTGACCGGAATCATGGGTCCCACGATCGCCATTGCCGGGGCGTTACGGCGTACGCCTGCGGTCGTCTTCTACGACACCGAGTTCGCCAAGAGGACCAATTCGTGGGTCTACCGGATGGCGCGAACCGTCATTACACCCGACTCGTACCAGGACGAGGTGCCTGGACACCACGTGACGTACCCCGGATACCACGAGCTTGCCTATCTGCATCCGGCTCGGTTCGAGCCGCAGCGAGACCGACTGGTGGATGCAGGCCTTATCCCGGACGACGTGTTCACGGTGGTGAGGTTTGTGTCCTGGGAGGCAAGCCATGACGTCGGCGAGGTTGCTCTAACGGCGGAGCAGAAGCGTGCTCTCGTGGATCGATTGAAGAAAGCTGGTCGAGTGGTGATCTCCTCGGAGAAACCGTTGCCGTCTGATCTCCAGCAATACGCCTGGTCCGGTCCTCGTTCGGACATCCATCATGTACTCGCCCATGCCAGGCTCATCGTCGGCGAATCGGCAACGATGGCCTCAGAAGCGGCTGTCCTGGGAACACCTGCTGTCTACATCGCCAAGACGGGCCGGGGTTACACCGACGACGAAGAGAAGCGCTACGGACTGGTTCGCCACATTCAGCCGTCCGACTTTGGCGAAGCCCTGGCCGCGATCACCGACTACCTCGAGGAATCGCCCGACATTGCGGCCGCCGCCCACGCAAAGCTGCTCCAAGAGCGGATTGACGTGACGGAGTGGATGATTGCCTGGTTCGAGGCGCAACACGACCTCGGGTTTCGCCGCTAGATCGCTGCTGATCTCCCGAAGCGCCCCACCACCAAAGCGACATCGCCTTTTCTCACGAGCAAGAGATCGGCTACAGAACCGCCGACGATACGCCGGTAGACAATGTACCTCCACCCGGCATTGGCAAGTGCCGTGAGCGATGCCGCCAACGCTGCTCCCGGGAGACCGAACGCTGGGATCATCAGCAAGTTGAGCACAATGTTCAGGGCAAGAGTTGCGAGCGAGATGATCATCACAGTCCCCGGCAAGCCTCTGGCAAGGATCGCCGCGGTGAGTATCCGAGAGACGCTCAATATGACAACCGCAGGCAAGTAATAGAGCAACGGGAGATACGAGTCGAGAAACTCGGCACCGAGGAAGACCCGGATCAAGGGACGCCCCAGGATCGCCACGAGGATTGCCGCAACAACCGAGACGGCGAAGGTCAGGCGAGCAACGATGGCGGTTTGTCGCTGACGGTCCACCTCGGCAACGTCGGCCTGCGCAACAGTCGGGAAGACCACAAAGTAGGCCGATTGAGAAACCATACCGACCTGCGCCGCCACCCCGACTGCGGCACCGTAGAAGCCGGCGGCGGAGGCGCCGACAAGCGCCGCGACGAGATACAGATCGGCTCGAGTGCGGGCGGAGACGGCAGACTCACCGACCCACACCCTCCAGCCAAAAGAGACACTCTCGCGAGCAAACGCCCTCAAGACCTGAGGCGTCGGACGCGCCGACTGACTCCCGAGATATGCAATCGCCGTAGCCCCAACGACGTAATAGGCACCAACCCAGGCCGCGATGAATGCCATCGCAGTCATATCGACGAACAGTTCGCCAGCGCCTCCCACCAGCAATGCCAGCGTCGGCGCAGCAGTGAGCGTGAGCGCGTACGCACCAAACCGGCGCCTACCCATGAAGACGGCGGCTACCACTGAAAGACCGACAAAGGGAGCCAGGCCCGATGCACCCAACATCAGGTACCCCGTGTCCACTCCAGCCACCACTCCCCAGACGGCAATCGCGCCAACGACGCCAACACATGAGACCGCCCCGATCACCGCTGCCAGCAGCGTCGCCGCGCCCGCGGCTGTGCGCTCGTCGTAGTGCTGCCGAGCCGTTAGCCAACCGACGGCTGATGGCAACCCCAAGTTGACCAGCGGCGCTATCAACGCAGGGAGCGTCGCGGCAACCAGCACACGGCCGGTTCCGGCAGGTCCTAGCGATCGCGCCAGGAGGGCGGTCCATGCCAGACCAACAACCATCAACCCGAGGTAGCGCGAGAGAGTGATGCGCCATGACCCGAGCAGCGCCCGGTCGCTGCCGGACGGGTCGCTCATTCCAATACCTCACTGACCTCGTCGATAAGCGACAAGGCGGCCCGCCGATACTCCATTGCGCCCATGTCGAGGGGAATCTCCATCCGATAGGTCGCCGCGAATCGAAGGGCTGCGACCGCAATCTCGCCCCAGTCCGTCGGGGACCAGGTTGTGTCCAGCGATCCGAGGCTATGGCTCCGTCGGTAGTCGGCGTGCAAGGCTACGTGGCGACCGAATCGCTGCATCTCCCCCGACATGACACGAGCACTTTCCCGAGCAAGTTCCTCTGGTGAGATGGGCGAGACGCTTGGATGCGCCACATCGTTTCGAACCACCTGCAATACAAGAGCTAGCGGTGCAGCAAGCTGAACCCCCCCGTAGAGCGCATCTGGAGAAAGGCTTCGCCGCACTCGTGCTGGCCACCTCTGCACTAGACGCCAGTGGAGACGATCGACTGCTGACCGGCCTTCGAGTAGTTGCCGCTCCAGTGCCGGGTCCCCTGCGACGTTGTAGGCGTAGACTTTCGGCCACGATGCGTTGAGGTGAACCGTCCCGGAGTCGTCGGCGACAACCATGTCATCGGAGATGAAACTCCACCCGCCCCGTCTCCCCAACTCGAGTGCAAGACTCGTCTTGCCGACTCCGCCCCCGCCCGTGACCATCACAGCCTTACCGTCGGAGTTTGCCAGGGTCGCGGCATGGAATACGGCCAAGCGGCGACCATGCAGGAGAAGCACGTTCGGCATGAGGACATGCTCGTGAATCAGCTTGCCGAAGTCCATGCGAGCGGTGTGAAACTCGTAGTCCAGGAACGGCCGCACCGGATACAGGGGACTTGGAGCGATGCCGCACGTGACTGTCGGGGTATCTCCATCTAGCTGCCAGCGCTCCACGAAGAAGTGACCAAAGCGAGCAGCGAAGCCATCGTCGAAGTCCCAGTGGTCGGCGCGCAACGGTCGCCTGATACCAATCTGGGAAGGATCGACAACAACACGAAGGTCCTCAGTTACATCGTGAGGTACGCCTCGATAGAGGGTAAGCGCCTTGCTTAGCACCTGATCGAGACGACGATCCCGGCACGCGAGCGAGACGACAAGTGGGCCAAACTGAAACTTCTGCTGAGCCACTACGCCACCTCAACTGTGGCCTTGACAATCGGTCCCATCAGAGTCGAGCCAACCAATCATTCCAGAGGGCCGTCGCTGATGCATAGCTGAACCGGTCTCGGAACCCTAGCGCTCCCGTTCGCAGCTGCTCCTCGAGATCTGGGTCACCAAGCAACGACGAAACAGCATCAGCAATGGCTGCCGCGGAATTGGAATCCAGTAGCAGCCCGTTTCTACCTGATTCGATGACGTCCGGGATCGAGCCCACCCGAGTCGCTATGGGTATTGCGCCGGAGCACATGGCTTCGACCAGAACGAACGGAAACCCCTCCCAAAGGCTCGCGATCACAGCCACGCGGGCCCTGCGAAACCACTCTGCAGGAGCAGCCTGATGTCCGACAAACTCAACGCAGTCGGCCACACCCAATGCCACGGCCAGTTCCTCGAGGCTGCTTCGGAGCGGGCCATCGCCAACAATTGCGACGCGGATCTGATCATGCAGCTGACGAACCGTAGGTATCGCCTCAATAAGGCGATCGACTTGTTTCACCTCGGTGAGAGCGCCGACGAACAGCACATCTATGTCACGCCCGGAATCGCCGTCTGGCGGATAGAACACCTTGCTGTCGACGCTGTGTGGAAGGACCCTGATTCGCGTCGGCTCATAGCCGCGTGCCTCCAGGGCTGCGCCGATCGCCGGGCCGGGAACTGTCACAAGGTGAGCCCGCCGCAGCAACAGATCTAGAGGCCACAGTCGTCGTTTGTTGGCAAGACGATGAGCCTCAGTGCCAACGAAACCAACGTGAACCGGCTTCCGGCTCACCATCCCGGCGAGGGTTGCTACGGCACCGTATGGGATTCCGTTGAAGCTGACAATCCCACGAACCGCGGACTTGCGTGCGTAGCGCATGGACATGGCCAGGGTCTTCAGCACACGAAGAACTCGAAATCTGCTTTCGGTGTTCACGTACGCAATCCCCTCCGAAGGAAGCCCCGCTGGCTGCGGATCCGGCCGGACGATCCGAAGCAGCGAAACCTCCGATGATCGGGCGAGAGGAATCAGATGATGAACGCAGTTGGCGTCACGCATCCTCATCACAACGAGAAGCTCGGAACCTGCCGGGGCTGCGATGGGTTCGTCAGGTATCACCGGATCAGCTAGCGGCGCGTCGCTGGGATCACGTTGTATCGCTGCTTGTTCAACTGCACCATGAGGTCGGCAACCATGCCCAACATAGCGATGGCGAATGCGGCGCCGAGGATGACGATGGTGTTAGTACCCAGCCGCCAGTTCTTGTCGAAGATGTCGTAGATCACCTTGCCGAATCCGGCCAGGAAAAGCAGGCCTGCAGGTGGCATCAGTATCTTGAGCGGGTTCCACGACAGCACCATGCGGATGACTTGCATCAGGTAGCGGCGGGTGTCGGCCCACCAGTGAAACTTCGATTCGCCGGCGCGCTTGGCGTAATCGATGGGTACGAACTTCACCGAGTATCCGTTCGACAGGAAGGCCATCGTGATCGTGGTCACGCAAGAGAACCCGCGAGGCAGCAGATGCACAAACTGCCGAGCTACTTCCACGCGCATGACCCGCAACCCTGAGTTGAGGTCCGGGATCTTCACCCCGGTCAGATAGCTGGCCAGCTTGCGGATGAGCCACTTCGCCGGCTTACGGAGGATCTTGACGGTGCCTTCCTCGGTGCGGCGGGCGCCAACGACATGGTCATAGCCCCCGATCTGATCGACCAGCTGTGGGATTTCATCGTTGGGATACGTCATATCCGCATCGGTCCAGACGACATATCGGCCACGAGCCGCCAGCGTCCCGTACTTGCGGGAGGAGCCGGTGCCGCGGTTCTGGTGAAAGGAGAGGACCCGGATACCGTCGAGCTTGTTCAGCAGTTCGGTCGACCCATCAGTGGACCCGTCATCGATTGCGATGATCTCATACGTGTAGTCGGAGGCGTCTAGCGCCGCCTTGGTGCGATCGACTTCCTGCTCGAGATGCCCCACCTCATTGAAGACGGGCAGCACAACAGTGATGTCGACCTCGGGAGGTCCTTCGTGGACCGCAGCGTATTCCATATCCATGAACTCTCCTTCTGGGTACCTACGGTACCGACGCACCTGCGCAAACCTGTGCACTAACTAGTTCGGTCCGACACCGGCGATCTTGAGATGTTCCGACACACGGCTGAAGCGGCCGCTGGCTGCAAATACCCGCATCGCAACGAGTCGGGCAACTACCTCCCACAGCCCTATCAGGCAGCGCCAAACCCTCCGCCGCCAGGAGTGAGCACCAGCAATCGGTCTCCCGGCCGAACCTCGATGGTGGTCTTCCCCGGGAGCCGCTCCCTGGTTCCGTCCTTGCGAACGAGCCAATCCTCACCGGTCGCCCCCGGGTCGCCGCCGGCAAGACCCCAAGGCTGATTGCGCCGCCGCTCGCCCATCAGCGACACCGAAGCCGCGGCCTGAAATTCGATCTCTCGCTCGATGCCCTCACCACCTGAAAAAAGTCCTCCCCCGCCGCTCCCGGAACGCAGCCCGTAGCGAACAATCCGGAACGGGTAGTGGGCCTCTAATGACTCGATTGGGGTGTTTTTGGTGTTGGTCATCCCGGTATGCACTCCGGACATCCCAGCGCGCTGCGGCCGAGCGCCCTGGCCGCCGCCCACGGTTTCGTAATAGGCGAAGTCATCATTGCCGATGAGCACGTTGTTCATCGTCCCCTGACTCGCAGCCGGGACCCGGTCGGGAGCCGCCTGGGCCAGAGCCCCGAGTAGCACGTCGGCGATACGTTGGCTCGTTTCCACATTGCCGGCGGCCACCGCAGCAGGCGGGTTGGCGTTGACCAGGGAACCGGCAGGCGCGTCGAGCAGCATCGGCCGGTAACAACCCCCATTCGCGGGAATGGTGGGATCCGTAGCGACCCGGACCGCGTAGTAGAGACAGGACCGAGTCACCGCATCGACGGCGTTGATGTTCCCGGCGATCTGTGGATGGGTGCCGGCGAAGTCGGCCGCAAGGCTCGAACCGTCGATGGTGACCTCGACCCGAATCGGCAGATCGTCGTGATGCCATTCCATGTAGTCGGTGAATTCGAATACACCGTCGGGAAGCTGCCCGATGGCATGCCGCATCCGCCTCTCTCCGTAGTCGAGAAGGGCATCGACAACGGACAGATAGCGGCCGATGCCCTCGGACAGAGCAAGATCCGAGATTCGTTGTGCGCCTGCCTCGTTGGCGCCTAGTTGGGCAGACAGATCACCGAGCCGCTCCGCCGGGGTGCGAGTCGCTGCGAGGAACGGACCGACGAACTCGGCCAGCCACTCGCCCTGGTACACAGCAGGAGTGGGCGGAACCCGGTGGCCTTCTTGATCGACTTCAGTTGCGTGTGCCGGCATTGACCCTGGTGCCTCGCCACCGACGTCGGCATGATGGGCTCGATTGGCGACCCAGGCGATCAGCGCTCCGTCGTGGTGAACGGGACGCACCAGGGTGAGGTCGTTGAGATGGGTGCCACCGTGATAGGGGTCGTTGACCGCATACTGCATGTCTGGCTCCATGTCGGACCCAAAGACGTCGAGCACTGCGGCGACAGAAGCCGGCATCGAACCGAGATGGACGGGGATGTGTTCGGCCTGTGCAAGCATCTCACCGGAGGGAACGAACACCGCGGCGGAGCAATCAGCCCGCTCTTTGATATTCGGCGAGTAAGCCGTCCGCCGCAGCACAACCCCCATCTCCTCGGCGATCGCTGCCAAGCGATTGCGGGCAACCTCGAGCGTGACCGGATCTATCACCACTCCACCTCCAGCGCGCCACTGGCGTGGACGGTCGCTCGCTCCCCCGGGCCGAGGAATGTGGTTGCCTCGGTCTCCTCGACAACGGCAGGGCCGACGACCTCGTCGCCGGCAGCCAGCGCGTGCCTGTTCACCACCCTGGCGGTGGCCGCACCGCTCTCGGTCAGGACGGTGCGTGGCGGGAGCTCCAGATTCCCGCGCGGAATGACCTCGGGTAGGTCGTCCCACTCCAGCATTGGCCGCCCGACACTCTCGGCTCGCACCGTCACCACTTCAACGGGGTCACCGGGACGGGCGAACCCGTTGCGCTCCTCGTGCATCCGATGGAACCGATCGAGCAACACCGTCCATCCATCTCCCAAGGTGTATGGAACGGTCGTTTCGTGTGACTGGCCGTGGTAGCGAACGTCGGCGTAGGCAGAAGTCACGTCGGCAGTCGACCCGCCGGCTTCCAAGCGTTGCCGAGCAACACGGCTGACGTCATCGATCTCTTTGTCCAGTCGGTCGCCATCTTCAAGAAGCACAGACAGCGCCGCATCGGCTCGGGGCGGGCTGAGCAGCAGCCCGAGGGCGGAGAAGATGCCCGAATGGGGCGGGACGACCACACCGGCCATGTCGAGCCGACGGGCGAGCGCAGTGGCGTGGAGTCCCCCGGCTCCGCCAAAGGCAACCAGATAGCCTTGTCGCGGATCGGCACCCTGCTCAATCGACACGGCTCGGATGGCGCCGGCCATGATTTCCTCCACAACCGTCACAATGCCCCGAGCAGTGTCGGCGGCGGGGATGCCCAGCTGGGAGCCGATCAAGGCCAGGGCACGCTCAGCCAGCTCACCCCGGATCGGTAGCGAGCCGGCCAGGGTGCCCGCGGGGTTGATCCGGCCCAGCGCGACGTTGGCATCCGTCACCGCCGGTTCAGTGCCGCCGTGACCGTAACAAGCGGGCCCCGGGATCGCTCCGGAGGAACGCGGCCCGACCCGTAAGGATCCTCCACCGTCAACCCAGGCCACCGACCCGCCTCCGGCGCCAACGGTGTGGATGGCGACCGACGGCATGCGACACGGGTACCCGGCGACCGGGCGTTCGTACAGCACCTCGGGGCGACCCCCCTCGATGCGGCAGACATCGGTCGAGGTTCCACCCATGTCGAACGAGACCAGGCGATCTCTTCCGAGGACATCGCCCATCGCGGCTGCGGCTACCACCCCGGCAGCGGGGCCGGACAGCAATATGGCTGCGGGCAACGCCGACGCTTCGGCAATAGGCATCAGGCCACCCGACGATCTCATGACATCAATGGCACCGGGAAGGCCGGCCTGCTCGGCGCGGGACACCAGCCGATCCAAATACCGGCCGGTCTCGGGGGCCAAATAGGCATTGATCAGTGTGGTCGACGTGCGTTCGAACTCTCGGAACTCGGGGACTACCTCGCTCGATAGCGACACCACGAGATCTGGCCATCGGGACAGCACCGCCGCCGCGATTTCCTGCTCCAGTTTCGGGTTGGCATAGCCATACAGAAGTGAGATCGCCACAGCCGCAGCGCTGCCGATCCGCGGATCCAGATTATCTGGCCCGCTCACTTCATATCGGTTGTTGCGCACCACCAGCGGCTCGGGTCTATCGGCGTAGCTGTCGTAGAGGGATGGTCGGTCCTGCCGGCCAATCTCGATCACGTCACCAAAACCCGGCGACGTGATCAGCGCAGTCTCCGCACCGCGGTGTTCGAGCAGCGCATTGGTGGCGACGGTAGTTCCGTGCAGGAACCGTTTTGAGGTGATCCCCAGTTCCACGGCCCCGCCGACCACGCCGACGCTCTGATCATCGGTCGTCGAGGGGACCTTCCCGGTGACGATGTTCGTGCCGTCCCAGCCGATGAGATCGGTGAAAGTGCCGCCGACATCCGCCGCCAGTGCCGCGGTCGCATCGGGCCGGGTCATGTACCATCACCAGACATCGCAAGCGAGGTATCGATGCCGGTAACAGTCAGCTCAACCCCGAATCCGAACGCCGTGAAGTTCACGGTTGGCGTCCAGGTTGGGGGACCGACAACATATGTCCCCAGCCAGCCCACCGATGATCCGCTCGGCGTCGCACTGCTAGGCCTGCCCGGTGTGGCGAGCGTGTTTTTGACAGCTGATTTCGTCACGATCAACAAACTACCCGACGCTGCCTGGGAATCCATCATTGAGCCAACTCAACAGATTCTCGACGCACACTTCGCTTCCTAGTCCGTCCGGAACCGGCCGTCCTCGATCCTCCATACAGTCTTCGTAGCACCACGCCCGAAGTCGTCATCGTGGGTGACCACGACTATCGCACCGGGGTACGCCTCCAGGGCGCTCTCCAGCCGCTCGATCGACGGTAGGTCGAGATGGTTGGTCGGTTCATCGAGTAGGAGGACCCAGGCGCCCCGCCCCAACCCGGCGGCGATGAGGAGCTTGCGTGCTTCTCCCGGCGAAGGTAACTCCGTAGCCAGCAATCGCTTGGGATCCGACCCCAATACCGCGACGATGCCCAGAACGCGACCCTTGGTTGCCCTATCGAGCGCGTTGACGTCGGCCACCAACCGGCGGGTTGCTGCCTCAGTCAGTTCCTGCGGGAGATGCAACACCCGGCGTTCATCCAGAGTGGACTCTTGGAGCATCACCTCGAGCAACGTTGACTTTCCGGCACCGTTCGGTCCGGTGAGCAGAATGCGGTCATCGCGCTCGACGGCAACATCAAGACCATCGACCAATGTCACATCACCGATTCGCAACGGTCCGCGGTACGCCAGCAGCCGTGATCGACGCGCCGGCTCGTAGTCGAAGAAGAGCTCGCCGCCGAGGTTGCGTCGCAGGTCATATTCGGCGGCCATCGCCGCGAGACGCTGCGCCTCATCGCGTAAGAGCCGCATGTCCTGCGAGCCTTGTGCCTGACCGCCCTGGAATCGGCCCTTCTTCTCCATCGATCGGGCGTCCTTGTCCTTGACGCCGGCCTCGCGCAATTGCTTTTTGTGTCGAGCTTCCTTGGTCGCCGACGTACGGCGCTTGTCGGCGAGACGACGCTCCACTTTCCTGCGCTCCGATTTGACCCGCTGGTAGCTCCGCAACTCGACTTCACGTTCGTCCTCCCAGGCTTTGCGAGCCACGTCGTAGCCGCCGTGCCAGAGGACGACCCGACCGTTGTCGACGCGCACCACACGCTGACACAACTGGTTGAGCAATCCTCGGTCATGGGACACGACAAGACCGGCACCGCGGTATCGCGTCAAGGCGTCGAGGAGGAGCCGATGAGCGCTCGAATCGAGATGGTTGGTCGGCTCATCGAGCAGGAGTATCTCGGGTCGTTGATACAGCGCTCCGCCGACCTGCCAGCGTTTCCGTTCACCAGGCGACATCGTGGACCAGCGGGCAAGGTCATCGCGATTCAGGTCGAGGCGGCCCAGCAGCTCGTGGGCTTCACCATCCCAAGCATCAGCCAGGATGGCAATGTTGCCGTCGATCTCGTCGGCGGTCTGCGGACACCGCACAGTCAGAGCATTTGGCGGGTCCAATTCGACGACACCAGAGCTGGCCGCCAATGTGCCGTCGACCAGGCGGAGGAAAGTGGTCTTGCCGGCCCCGTTGGCGCCAACGATGCCGGTCCAGCCCGATCCAATTGAAAAGGACGCGTCGGAGACAACGGGCACGGCAGAGGAATACTGAAATGAGAGATTGTGAAAGTGGATGGCGGGCATAGAGCTCCAAGGAAGAGGACGCACGTGGCGTCGGTTCGTAGATTCCTGGAGTTAGTGGCGCATCCTGCCCTTAGGTCGACTCCCGAAAGGTAACACACTCATTGCCCGATCTCACACCGGCACCGGCTGTGGCTTGCCCTGCCGGCCCCGTGTTACGCCGTGGCCGGTGAAGACAGCCAGCGCTATCCAGACCAGGATGAAGCCGATCAGTTCGTCACTCGTCACCGTCTCCCCATAGAGGAAGACACCGATCAGAAACTGCATCGTTGGTGCGATGTACTGCAATACGCCGATCGTTGTCAGCTTGATGCGTCGTGCGGCAGCACCGAACAGCAGCAACGGAGCCGCAGTGGCGACCCCCGTGAGGACAAGAAGCACGGTCACCCGTGGTCCGGCCGCCACGAACGACCCATCGCCACCGATTCCGAGCATCACCAAGAGCAACAGAGACGGAACAAGAAGCGGAGATACCTCGACGGCGAGACTCTCGATCGGACCCAGGGAGTCGAACTGCTTCTTCATCAATGCATAGAGAGCGAACGTGCCCGCCAACACAAGGGCAATCCATGGCAGGGAGCCAAGGCGAACAGTCATGTAGGTCACCCCTGTGGCGGCGATAGCGACTGCGATCCACTGCGCCGGGTCCAGCCGTTCCCGAAGAATGAGAACACCGAGGAAGATGTTGAGGAGCGGATTGATGAAGTAGCCAAGGCTGGTCTCGACGATGTGCCCGGCGTTGACCGCCCAGATGTATGTGCCCCAGTTGACAGCGAGGAGACCCCCGGCAAAGGCGAGTCGAGCCACGACCTTCGCTTCCAGATCGCGAATCTGTCGCCACGAGCCACGAAGCGCAACGACGACCGCCAGGAGGACTACCGACCACACAAAACGGTGTGCCAGGATCTCAACCGCATCTGCGGCCTTGAGCGACTTCCAGAAGATAGGAAGCACCCCCCACACGAGGTAGGCGCCGACTCCGAGTGCAATGCCGCGATCCATCACGGCATTCAAACAGGGTCCGAGACAGGCGATACCGCCGCCCGGCTACGGGCCCGGAGCTAGACCATCGAGCGCAGGTACGGCAGTAGGCTGGGGAGCGGCCAGCAGCTTCGCCGAACCGTCCACGTCGATGGCGAGCGAGACGGCCAGCGCCCCGGCCGGTTCACGGACAAAC